>JBDHZW010000522.1:0-2513 GCA_039812105.1 Nakamurella sp. | reverse complement strand
CCGGCGACCAGCTCGTTGGGCGGCAGCGTTTCGAGGGTGGCGAGGTCGACGAGCACGGCGGCGGGCTGGTGGAACGCGCCGACCAGGTTCTTGCCGGCGTCGGTGTTGATCCCGGTCTTACCGCCGACCGCGGCGTCGACCATGCCCAGCAGGGTGGTCGGCACATGCACGATGTCGACGCCGCGCAGCCAGGTGGCGGCGGCGAATCCGGCGACGTCGGTGGCGGCCCCGCCACCCAGGCTGACGATCGCGTCCTTGCGGCCGATCCCGATGCGGCCCAACACTTCCCAGATGAAGCCGACGACCGGCAGGTCCTTACCCGCTTCGGCGTCCGGGATTTCGATGCGGTGGGCATCGACGCCCTTGTCCGCCAAATGGTTTCGGATCGCCTCGGCGGTCTGTGCGAGCACCGGCTGGTGCAGGATGGCGACCTTGTGCCTGCCGCCGAGCAGTTCGCCGAGTTCGCCGAGCAGTCCGGTGCCGATGATGACGGGATAGGGCGGGTCGACGGCCACCTCGACGACGACCGGCGCGCCCGGTGTGGTCGTCGTCATTTGCGGACTCCGGCGCGCCGCGCGGCCAGGGTGGCCGGGGTGACCGGCGCGGAATCGACCGCGGTGCCGCTCTCCGGCGGCGGCGGTGCGAGGGCGGTGCGCTCTGGTACCGGCGGCTGCGCGGACCGGCGCCACGGCGGTCGCCGGCGGCGCGGCGGCTGCGGGTTCTCCAGCCGGGACACGATGTAGCGGACCACCGCGCCGGGGTTGCGCCGGTTGGTGTTGACCCGGATCGTGGCCACCCGCCGATACAGCGGGATCCGCTCGTTCATCAGCTCCCGGTACTTCTCGGCCCGGTCCGGGCCGGCCAGCAGCGGGCGGACGGTGTTGCCGCCGGTGCGGCGCACCCCTTCGGCGGCACTGATCTCCAGGTAGACCACGGTCTGGCCGGCCAGTGCCTCCCGCACCCCCGGGGTGGTCACCGCGCCCCCACCCAACGACAGGATGCCGTCGTGGGTTCGCAGGGCGTCGCGAATCACCTGTTCCTCGATGCGGCGGAAGCCCGGTTCACCGTCGGCGGCGAAGATGTCGGCGACGGTGCGGCCGGTCTTCGACTCGATTGCGGCATCGGTGTCGAGCAGCGTCAGCCCCATCGCCTTGGCGAGGCGGCGCCCGATGGTCGACTTCCCCGACCCGGGCAAGCCGACGAGAACGGCCCTGGGTGTCATGGCGTTACCCCGACGCCCGGATCGACTCCGACGGGGACTGGTGCGCCACCGCCTGCAGGTAGCCGTCGATGTTGCGGCGCGTCTCGGCCAGCGAGTCGCCGCCGAACTTCTCCAGCACGGCCCGGGCCAGCACCAGCGCCACCATGGTCTCGACCACCACGGCGGCGGCGGGCACGGCGCAGACGTCGGAGCGCTGATGGATGGCGACGGCCTCCTCGCCGGTGGCCATGTCCACGGTGGCCAGGGCGCGCGGGACGGTGGAGATCGGCTTCATCGCGGCGCGCACCCGCAGCGGCTGGCCGTTGGTCATGCCGCCCTCCAGGCCGCCGGCCCGGTTGGTGGACCGGACGACGCCGTCGGGGCCGGGATACATCTCGTCGTGGGCGGCGCTGCCGCGGCGGCGGGCGGTCTCGAAACCGTCGCCGATCTCCACACCCTTGATCGCCTGGATGCCCATGACGGCGCCGGCCAACTGGCTGTCGAGGCGGTTGTCGCCGCTGGTGAACGACCCCAGCCCGATCGGCAGCCCGTGGGCGACCACCTCGACGACTCCGCCGAGCGTGTCACCGTCCTTCTTGGCGGCCTCGATCTCGGCGATCATCGCCGCCTCGGCCGCGGCGTCGAAGGCCCGCACCGGGCTGTCGTCGATACCGGGCAGATCGCCGGCGTTCGGCGGCGGACCGGCGTAGGGCTCCGACGCGCCGATCGAGATCACGTGCGACACCACCTCGACGCCCAGCGCCTGGCGCAGGAACGCCCGCGCCACGGTGCCCGCCGCGACGCGGGCCGCGGTCTCCCGGGCGCTGGCGCGTTCCAGCACCGGGCGGGCGTCGTCGAAGCCGTACTTGAGCATGCCGGCGTAGTCGGCGTGACCGGGCCGGGGCCGGGTCAGCGGCGCATTCCGGGCGACATCGAGCGCGTCCGCGGCAACCGGGTCGGCGGCCATCACGACATCCCACTTGGGCCACTCGGAGTTGCCGATCTCGATGGCGATGGGGCCGCCCAGCGTGCTGCCGTGCCGCACCCCGGCCAGCATCGTCACCTGGTCCTGCTCGAACTTCATCCGGGCGCCGCGGCCGTACCCGAGTCGGCGCCGGGCCAGCTGATCGGCGATGTCGGTGGAGGTGACGTGCACGCCCGCGACCATGCCCTCGACCACGGCCACCAGCGCGCGGCCGTGCGATTCCCCGGCGGTCGTCCATCGCAACACGCGTCCCATCTTCCCATGTGAGACACCCGGGACCCAATCTGCTGGGTCCCGCCGCCGGCGGCGTCGAGTGTTCGGCCGCGG
>JBDHZW010000521.1:0-2521 GCA_039812105.1 Nakamurella sp. | reverse complement strand
TCTCCCGAGGCGGCAACCTGTACTCGCGGCTCGCCCTGGGTGTGCGGATCTACGACATCACCGGCGGCTACCGGGCCTACCGGGCCGAGGTGCTCAAGGCGCTCGCCCTGGACGAGGTCGCCTCCACCGGCTACTGCTTCCAGGTCGACCTGGCCTGGCGCACCGTCCGGGCCGGCTTCCGGGTCGCCGAGGTGCCGATCACCTTCACCGAGCGGCAGATCGGCGAGTCGAAGATGAGCGGCAGCATCGTGCGGGAGGCGCTGCTCAAGGTCACGGTGTGGGGCGCCGCGCACCGCTGGCACCAGCTCACCGGGATGTTCCGCCGCAAGGGCTGAGACCGCGGTCCGTACACGACAACGCCACCTGCCCGATCCGGGAAGGTGGCGTTGAGGTGCGGAACGTCAGGACGCGGTGCGACGGGCCTTCAGCTCGGCCAGCCGCTCGTTGAGGATCTCCTCGAGCTCCTCGATGGACCGGCGCTCCAGCAGCATGTCCCAGTGGGTGCGCGGCGGCTTGGCCGCCTTGCCCTCCGGGACGGACCCGTCGACCAGCGTCGACGAGAGCCCGTGCATCCGGCAGTCCCACACCGAGGGAACCTCGGCGTCGTCGGCCATCGGAACGGTGAATTCATGATCACGCGGGCAGCGGTAGGTCGCCGTGCGCCGAGGCGCCAGATCGTGGTTGCGATCGGCCTCGTAGCTTGTCGAGCCCAGGCGGCTTCCGCGCAGGACACGGTCGGCCATGGTGTTCCTTCCTTGCTGGTGGTGCGCTTGTCTCGCGGCCGAACGGCGATGAACTGCCGTCGTGGGCGCCGCGGGTGGTCCGGCCACCGACGTCGAGCCCGTCGATCCGGGCTCCCTACCGGTGGGTAACGCTGGTCGTCGGTGTTTCGTTCCCGTCGAGCGAACAGTTTGCACTGCTACCCATCGGGCCGGGCACCGCTGTGGTGAGTACTACTTCTATCGCGACCGGATCGGATTCCCCGCGGGGGTCCCGTCCGGCCCTTCAGGGAGGAGACGCACGACGGTCCCGTTCGTGACGCCATTCCCGGAAGATTCTGTCGATCACACGCCGCCGGGCGCCGGCGGGTTCGATCCGAGGTCCGCCGAGCGGTAGTGCCGCCGACACAGCACCTGGTAACGCGCCCGCAACGCGGGCGATTCCCGGGCCGGTTCGCCGGCGCCGGCGGTGTCCGCGACCAGCACGGTCGGACCGTGCCGGACGAGCCGCCCGTCCACCACCCGGCCGTTGAACCGGCCGGCCCGACCGCACCAGCAGAGCACCTCGACCTGCACCGGCGCCACCTCGTCGGCGATCTCGAAGAACCGCGCGGACCCGGGGAACAGCTCTCCGCGGAAGTCGGTGGCGATGCCGAACGCGAAGACGTCGACGGACAGTTCGTCGGCGACCAGGCCGAGTTGGTCGACCTGGGGCCGGGTCAGGAACTGGGCCTCGTCGGCGACGACGTAGTGGATCGGGGCGGAGTCGCCGACCAGCCGGGCCAGGTCGAGGTCGTCGGTGACCTCGACGGCCGGGCTGCTCAGCCCGATCCGGGAACTGATGGTGGCCGGCCCGGCGCGGTCGAATCGCGTCAGCAGCACCCCGCGCCGGCCCTGCCGCAGCTGGTTGTCGTGGATCTGCAGGGCCAGCGTGGACTTGCCGCAGTCCATCGGGCCGTGGAAGAACCGGACGCGTCCGTCGCGGCTCACCAGGCGCCGCGCTCGGTGAGCACCCGGCGCAGCCGGTCGGGCCGGTCCGACATCACCCCGTCCACCTCGAGGTCGAACAGCCGGCGCATCTCGGACTCGTCGTCGATGGTCCACACGTGCACCTCCAGCCCGGCCCGGTGGGCGGCGGCCAGAAAGGTGGGTGTGACGATCTTGAACCGGGAGAACGACACCGGCACCTGGGCGGCGACCGCCGGGGTGCGGAACGGGCGGCCCAGCCGGGCGGCGCGGGCCAGCCGGAACACCTCGCGCGGGCCCATCGAGGTGGCGACCGTCGGGCCGACCAGCGCCCGCAGCGAGGCGATCCGCCGGTCGGAGAACGACCCGAGACACACCCGGTCGCCGGCGCCGGTGCGGCGGATCAGGTCGGCCAGCGGGCCGACCGCCGAGTCGGCCTTGGCGTCGATGTTGAACCGGGCGTCCGGGAACTCCTCCAGCAGATCGGCCATCAGCGGGATCGGCTCGCTGCCGCCGATCCGGGCCCGCCGCACCTCGGCCCACGGGAGGGCGGAGATCGGCCCGGTCCGGTCGGTGACCCGGTTCAACGACAGGTCGTGGAAGGCCACCAGCCGTTCGTCGGTGGTCGCGTGCACGTCCGTCTCCAAGTACCGGAACCCCTCGTCGTACGCGCGGCGGAAGGCCGGCATCGAGTTCTCCAGGCCGGCCAGCTCGCCCAGATGCCAGCCGCGGTGGGCGAACGCCCGGGGTGGGTTCCCGTCCAGGTAGGCCGTCACGGCGGACAGTCTGGCATGCCCGCTGCCCGCGAAAGTCTCACTCTCAACCTGAGGTTGAGG
>JBDHZW010000520.1:0-2522 GCA_039812105.1 Nakamurella sp. | reverse complement strand
GCGGATCGGGCCGCACGGCCTCGTCGTCGTCGAGCCGGAACCCGTAGTCGCGCAAATCGTTCGGCGGGTCGACGGTCCACCAGCCGCCGTCGGCCGCCGTCATCGGGTACTCGGTGCCCTCGACGACGAGGCTGACCTTGTCGACGCTCGGCGCCCAGACGCGCAGTGGGTCGGGCATCCGACCTCCTCCTCTTCGAAACCAAGGGGCTCGACCTCCGCGTCGACGGCACGAAGCTCGAACCCGGGGGAACGGCACCCGACCGGCACCGAACGGGTTCAGACCTGACGCACCAGCAACGCGACCGGATAGGTGTCCAGCAGCTCCCCGACCGCGACATGCTCGGCCACCGCCGGGCGATCGGTGAGCTGGTCCCGCCAGTCACCGGGCGGCAGATGCAGCACCGTGTCCCGCCACCCGCCGGCCGCGGCCAGTCCGACCGGAAGCCGGGTCGCGACGGCCAGCACCCCGCCGCGGTCGAAGGCGAAGACGTGCTCGGCGGCCGCACCGTCGGCGGCGACCGCGGCGTACCCGGTGAACAGGTCCGGACGGTCCCGGCGCAACCGCAATGCCCGGCTGGTCACCAGCAGTTTGGCCGCCCCGCCCGCATCGACCGGCGGCAACCAGCCGCCGTCGAGCCGGGCCAGCAGGTCCCGGCGGGTGGCGTAATCGACCGGGCGCCGGTTGTCCGGGTCCACCAGCGACCGGTCCCACAGCTCGGTGCCCTGATAGACGTCCGGCACGCCGGGCGCCAGCAGCTGAACCAGCTTGGCCGACAACGAGTTCGACCAGCCCGCCGGGGTGATCCGCGCGGCGAACGCGACGACGTCGGCCGCCAGGTCGGAGTCGTCGAAGACCGCGTCGATCAGGGCGTGCAGCCGCTCCTCGAACGCCGCGTCCGGATCGATCCACGCGGTGGACACGCCCGCCTCCCTGGCGGCCTTCTCCGCGTAGGCATGCAGCCGGTCGCGGTCGACGGGCCAGGCGCCGATCACCGCCTGCCACAGCAGGTTGGCCAGCGCGCCGTCGCCGAGCGGGGCGAGCCGGTTCCATCGCCGGACCGCGGCCGCCCAGTCCTGGGGCAGCTCGGACAGCACCGAGATCCGCGCCCGGACATCCTCGGCCCGTTTGGTGTCGTGGGTGGACAGGGCGGTCATCGTGTGCGGGGACTGGGCCAGCCGGCGGGCGTGCAGGTCGTGCAGCGCCGCGGGGGACCGGGCGAATTCGTCCGGCTCACCGCCGACCTCGGTCAGGCTGGTCAGCCGGCTCCACCGGTAGAACGCGCAGTCCTCGACGCCCTTGGCCATCACCATGCCGGAGGTCTGCTGAAAGCGGACCGAGAACTCGGTGCCGATCTCACGCAGCCGACCGTCCAGCTCCCGCAGGGTCGCGGCGAGCTCGGGCCGCGCCGTCGTCGCCCGGTCCACCGCCTCGGTCAGCTGGTCGCCGCCGATCGGCAGGTAGGTGCGGTATACGGCCAGCGAGCTGAGCAGCTCGGCGATCCCGTCGTCGGCCCGGTCCACGTCCGGGACCAGCCGGGCCAGCCGGAGCACCTCCGAGCGCAGCAGCCCGTCGGCCACCGCCCGCTTCGTCGACCGCGTCATCGCCGACCAGTCGACACTCAGCCCGCCGCGCAGCTGGGTGTCCAGCACGTCCAACGCGGATTCGCCGGCCGGGTCGACGAACAGCCGGTCGACCGCGGCGAGCGCGTCGTAACCGGTGGTCCCGGCGCACGCCCAGGACGCCGGCAGCGTCTCGTCGCCCTCGATAATCTTCTCGACCAGCACGTACCGGCCGCCCGTCAGCTCGGCCAGGTCGTCGAGGTACTTGCCGGGATCGGCCAGCCCGTCCGGGTGGTCGATGCGCAGCCCGTCCACCCAGCCCCGGTCGATCCAACGCCGGATCTCCGCGTGCGAGGCGGCGAACACCTCGGGCAGCTCCACCCGGATCGCGGCCAGGTCGTTCACCACGAAGAACCGGCGATAGTTCAGCTCGGTGTCGGCCCGGCGGTAGTTCATCAACTCGTAGTGCTGGCGGGCCGCCACCTCCCGCGGGGTGCCGTCGCCGGTGCCGGGGGCGATCGGCAGCCGGTGGTCGAAGTACCACAGCGCCCCGTCCTCGACCCGCAGCTGGTCGAGCTGGTCGCCCCCGTCGGCGGTGTCGTCGCCCAGGATGGGCAGCCGGACCTTGCCGCCGGAGACCGCCCACTCGATGTCGAAGTACCGGGCGTAGGGGGAGTCCTGGCCATGCGTGAGCACGTCCCACCACCAGACCGAGGCCTCCGGGGTGGCCACCCCGACATGGTTGGGCACCACGTCGACCAGAACCCCGCGGCCGGCCCCGTGGGCGGCGTGCGCCACCCGGCGCAGGCCGGAGTCGCCGCCGCGGTCCGGGTCGACCTCGCCGTGGTCGACCACGTCGTAGCCGTGGCCGGAACCGGGCTCGGCGGCCAGGATCGGCGACAGGTACACCCAGTCCACGCCCAGGTCGACCAGGTACGGAACCAGGTCGGCCGCGTCGGACA
>JBDHZW010000519.1:0-2544 GCA_039812105.1 Nakamurella sp. | reverse complement strand
CCCGACCGCGGAGCTCAGCAGCCGCCGAGCCGCGCCCCCAGGTACCCCTGAACCTGGTCCAGCGCCACCCGGTCCTGGGTCATCGAGTCCCGGTCCCGGATGGTCACCGCCTGGTCGGTGGCGGTGTCGAAGTCGACGGTGAGGCAGTACGGGGTGCCGATCTCGTCCTGCCGCCGGTAGCGCCGGCCGATCTGGCCGGCGTCGTCGAAGTCGACGTTCCAGCTCTTGCGCAGCGACGCCGCCAGGTCACGGGCGACCGGCGACAGGTCGGCGTTGCGGGACAGCGGCAGCACCGCGGCCTTCACCGGGGCCAGCCGCGGATCCAGCCGCAGCACCGTCCGCACGTCCACCCCGCCCTTCGTATTGGGCGCCTCGTCCTGCGCGTAGGCCTCCAGCAGGAACGCCATCATCGGCCGGCCGACGCCGGCGGCCGGCTCGATCACGTACGGCGTCCACCGTTCCCCGGTCTCCTGCTCGAAGTAGGACAGGTCGACGCCCGAGTGCTGCGAATGCGTGGTCAGGTCGAAGTCGGTCCGGTTGGCGATGCCCTCCAGCTCGCCCCATTCGCTGCCCTGGAAGTGGAACCGGTACTCGATGTCCACCGTCCGCTTCGAGTAGTGGGACAGCTTCTCCTTGGGATGCTCGTATTGGCGCAGGTTGTCGCGGGCGATGCCCAGGTCGACGTACCAGTCGGTGCGGGTGTCGATCCAGTACTGGTGCCATTCCTCGTCCGTGCCCGGCTTGACGAAGAACTCCATCTCCATCTGCTCGAACTCGCGGGTGCGGAAGATGAAGTTGCCGGGGGTGATCTCGTTGCGGAACGACTTGCCGATCTGCCCGATGCCGAACGGCGGCTTCTTGCGGGACGATGCGGCCACGTTGTTGTAGTTGACGAAGATGCCCTGCGCGGTCTCCGGCCGCAGGTAGTGCAGCCCCGATTCGTCCTCCACCGGCCCCAGGTAGGTCTTGAGCAGGCCGTTGAACTCCTTGGGTTCGGTCCAGGCGCCGCGGGTCCCGCAGTTCGGGCAGGCGATGTCGGCCAGCCCGTTCTCCGGCGCCCGACCCTTCTTCTCGGTGAACTCCTCCTCCAGGTGGTCGGCCCGGAACCGGTGATGGCAGGAGGTGCACTCGACCAGCGGGTCGACGAAGGCGGCGACGTGGCCGGAGGCCACCCACACCGGCCGGGGCAGGATGACCGACGAGTCGAGCCCGACGATGTCGTCGCGGGAGCGGATCATCGCGTTCCACCACTGCCGCTTGATGTTGTCCTTGAGCTCGACGCCCAGCGGGCCGTAGTCCCAGGCCGACCGGGTGCCGCCGTAGATCTCGCCGCTGGGGTAGACGAACCCACGGCGCTTGGCGAGGGAGACAACGGCGTCGATACGGTCGGCGGCCACGCGCGAACTCCTGCAGTGCTGGGCCCGGCCGCCCGGCGGCGACCCGGCAGTGTCCCGGTCGGTGGTGTCCGCCGGGTCGGTCAACAGCCGTCGAGCCTACTGCCGGAGCGGACCCGTCGATCCCCCGCCCGACCCGCTGCTCGACCGGCCGAGGTCGTCGACGACCACGTCCGGCACCGCCCAGCGGCCGGCGTCGGCGGCCCCGACGACCTCGAAGGCGGCCGACGACGAGGCCCCGGCCAACCAGGGGATCAACGCGGCGCGGACGGCCACCGGCGACTGCGCGGCCCGGAACGCGGCGGCGGTGTCGAACTCGGCGACCATCGCCCAGCGGCCCGGCTGCTCGGTCGACCGGGCCCAGCGCAGCGACCGGGTGGCCGGCTGATCGCCCAGCAGCCGGATCGCCTCGGCCGACCCGACCGGCTCATCTCCACCGGTGCCGTCATCGGTGCCGTCATCGGTGCCACCGTCGAAATGCACGATCAGCAGGAACATGCGCACCTCCGCCGGCCGGCCCGCCACCCGATCATCCGGACGTCGTCTCCAGACTCGACCCGCGAGGAGTCCGGATCACCCGGATCTGCTTGGGGATCCGCAGGCGCAGTTCGTCGACGTGCGAGACCACCCCGACCACCCGGCCGCCGGCCCGCAGGTCGTCCAGGGTGGCCATCACCAGGTCCAGGCTGTCCGGATCGAGGCTGCCGAAACCCTCGTCGACGACAAGGGTGTCGAGCTGACGGCCTCCGGCTTCGGCGGCCACCACGTCGGCGAGCCCGAGCGCGAGGGCCAGCGAGGCCAGGAACGACTCGCCACCGGACAGCGTCTTGGCCGGGCGGACCAGCCCGGACCAGCCGTCCAGGATCTCCAGTCCGAGCCCACCCGCCCGGCCCCGGGACTCCCGGTCGGTGGTGTGCACGAACGAGTAGCGCCCGGCCGACATGCGGGTGAGCCGGTCGCCCGCGGATTCGGCGACCCGGCGCAGCCGGTGCGCCAGCACGTAGGTGCGCAGCGACATCCCGAGGGCGTTCTCCCCGCGACCGAGGACCACCTCGGTCAACGCGTCGACCTGTCGCTCCCGGGCCCGCACCGGTTCGGCCTCCCGCCAGGCCTGGGTCAACCGTCGGGAGGCGGCGGCCACCTGGTCGAA
>JBDHZW010000518.1:0-2547 GCA_039812105.1 Nakamurella sp. | reverse complement strand
CCCATGATCAACTCCGAGGAAGGTCACGCCTGCGCCGGGCCGGGCGGGGCTGCCTACCATGGGCGGCATGGCAACACCGCAGGTCCGATCCCATTCCCCGCTGCTCACCCTGCCCGGCGCCGTCGCCGCGAAGGGCGTCGACGAGGGCGTGGCCTGGCACTACGGCGACCCGGTGGCCGAACAGCGGGCCGCCGAGGCGGGCGCCGCGCTGGTCGACCGTTCGAACCGGGACATCCTCGTCGTCACCGGTGAGGATCGGCTGACCTGGCTGAACACGCTGACCAGCCAACTGCTGACCGACCTGGCCGACGGCGGCACCACCGAGGCGCTGGTGCTGTCCCCGAACGGGCACGTCGAGCACCACGCGGTGCTCACCCACCGGGGCGACACCGTGTATCTGGACACCGAGCCCGGGGCCGGCGCCGCGCTGGCGGCCTACCTGGACGGCATGCGGTTCTGGTCCAAGGTCGAGGTCGCCGCGGCCGACGAGTGGGCGATCCTGACCGTGGTCGGCCCGGCCGCCGACGAGCTGGTCGGCGGCGCTCCGGTCGGTGGACCGGACGGCGGTTTCGCCCGTCGCACCGAGACCGGGATCGACCTGATCCTGCCCCGGACGGCGTTGGCGACCACGGCCTCCGCCCTGCGCGCGGCCGGCGCCACCCCGGCCGGCAGCTGGGCCGCGGACGCGCTGCGCGTCCCCACCCGGCGTCCGCGGTGGGGGGTGGACACCGACGAGAAGACCATCCCGAACGAGGTCAGCTGGCTGCAGTCGGCGGTGCACCTGAACAAGGGGTGCTACCGGGGTCAGGAGACGGTCGCCCGGGTGCACAACCTGGGCCGGCCGCCGCGCCGGCTGGTCATGCTCAACCTGGACGGCTCGGCCGGCACCCTGCCGGAGACCGGCGACCCGGTGACCACCGGGGCCGGCCGCACGGTCGGCCGGCTGGGCACGGTCGCCCAGCACCACGAGCTGGGCCCGATCGCGTTGGCGCTGGTCAAGCGGGCCGTCGAGCCCGGCATGCCGCTGCTGGCCGGCGGCATCGACGCCATGGTCGACCCCGACGACACCCTCGACGACACCGGCGACACCCCCCGGTCGGCGATCGACCGGCGGGCGTTCAGCCACATCCGGCGCGGGTGAGGCGCGTGCCCGACCTGGTCACCCTGGACCTGATCGAGGACGCGGCCGGCCTCATCCGGCCGCACGCGGTGCGCACCCCGTTGCTGCCGTCGCCCTGGCCGGAACTCTGGCTCAAACCGGAGAACCTGCAGCCGATCGGCGCGTTCAAGATCCGCGGCGCGGTCACCGCCATCGCCCGGCTCGATCCCGAGCGGCGGGCCGGCGGCGTGCTCGCGCACAGCTCCGGCAACCACGCCCAGGCGGTCGCCTGGGCCGCCCGGGCGTTCGGCACCACCGCGCACATCGTCATCCCGGACAACGCGCCGGACCGCAAGGTACAGGCGACCCGGGACCTGGGCGCGACGGTGGAGCTGGTGCCGGTGGAGCAGCGGTTCAGCCGGCCCGAGGAACTCGCCGCGAGCACCGGGCAACCGATGATCCCGCCGTTCGACCACCCCGACGTCATCTCCGGCCAGGGCACGATCGGCCTGGAGATCGCCCAGGACCTGCCCGACGTCGACGTCGTGCTGGTGCCGGTGTCCGGCGGCGGCCTGATCTCCGGAGTGGCGGCGGCGATCACCGCGCTGCTCCCGCACGCGAAGGTGGTCGGCGTCGAACCCGAACTGGCCGGCGATGCCGCCGAATCGTTCCGGGCCGGCCGGCGGATCCCCTGGACCCCGGCGCAGACCGCCCGCACGATGGCCGACGGGCTGCGCACCTTCACCGTCGGCGAGCTGCCGTGGCAGCACATCAGCACCCAGGTGCACGACATCGTGACCGTCACCGAGGACGAGATCGCCGACGCCAACCGCCGGCTGATCCTGCAGGCCCGGCTGGTCGCCGAGCCGAGCGGCGCGGTGGCCACCGCCGCGTTCCTGCACCACCGGGACCGGCTGCCGCCCGGCCGGACCGTCGCGGTCGTCTCCGGCGGCAACATCGACCCCGCGGTGCTGCGCCGGCTGCTGGACGGGCAGGCGTGACCGGCCCGCTGATCAGCCTGGCCCCGGCCGCCTGCGAACTCGGGCACCTGCTGCGCATCGCCGTCGACGCCGAGCAGGTCGGCGCCACCCGCATCCACCTGGCGGCCGACCAGCCCGACTTCGTCGCCGCGGTGGCCGGCCTGCGCCGGCACACCGACCTGGTGATCACCGCCGACCCGGTCCACGACGCCGACCTGGTCGACCGGTTGCCGCCGGACTTCACCGAGGTCGTCCTCGACGGCGACGACCCGGTCGCGCTGACCGCCGAGGTCGCGCGGGTCGCCGGGGCGGGCGACGAGCTGAGCATCGGCGGCCGGGGCCGGGCGGCGGTGCCGGTGCTGTTCGCGGCCATCGCCGTCGGCGCCGACCTGCTCGTCGGCACCGCCCTGACGCCGAGCGGGGAAGCCGACGACCGGGACGGCGAGCGAGCGCGACCCGGCCGGGACG
>JBDHZW010000517.1:0-2554 GCA_039812105.1 Nakamurella sp. | reverse complement strand
ACGTTGAACGGCACGCTGAACTGGGCGTCGATCATCACGGCCGGGCGGCGGCGGACGGCGAGCGGCTCGCAGACCAGCGGCACCCCCGCCGACACGGTGTGCACCAGCACCGACCCGACGTCCTCGGCGCGCACCCCGCGGCCCACCAATTCGAGCACCGAGTCATTGACGGACTGGATGTAGTAGTTGCACGGGTGGTACTTCAGCGCCGTCCGGTCGATCGCGAACCCGTCGCCCAGGCCGTCCAGCAACAGTGTGGTGTCCGGGTCGCCGGAATAGGCATGCAGGAAGCCGAACCGACCCTCCAGCGCGGTCGCGGGAGCGGTCAGGCCCGCACCGGCCAGGCGCGCCGCGACGATCCCGGCGTGCGCGGCCCAGCCGGCATGAAAGCGTTTGGTCCAGGACCCGTCGGTGACGTACTCCAGCAGACCACTCGCCTGACTCGCCGCGATGCCGATCGCCGCGGCGGTCTGTGCGGCGTCGAGTCCGAGGATCCGGGCGGCGGTGGTCGCGGCCCCGAGCGCGCCGCAGGTGCCCGTCGGATGGAAGCCGCGGGCGTTCGTGACGGCCGGCCGGAGCGCCGCCGCGGCCCGGCAGGCCACCTCCCACCCGGCGACGGCCGCCTCGATCACCGCCCGGCCGGTGGACTGCCGCTCCTGCGCCAGGGCGAGCGCGCTGGCGAAGACGAAGGACTCGTTGTGCACCGAGCCGGGCAGGTAGGTGTCGTCGAGTTCCATGCTGTGCGCGGCCATCCCGTTCACCAGCGCGGCCCATTCGGCCGCCACGCCGTCCGCCCGGCCGAGCACGGTGGCCGGGCCCGGCGGGTGGACCAGCGACCGGACCGGCCGGCTCGAGTCCAGGGTGGCGCCCCGGATGGCGATGCCCAGGTAATCCAGCAGGAACTGCTTGACCCGATCGACGGTGCTCGGGGCCAGCTCGTCGAACCGCACGGCCGTGGTCCAGGCCGCCAGCCGTTCGCTGATCGAAGCCCTGGTGTCGTCGACATTCGCCATCGGTGCATCCTCGCCGGTCCGTACGGGCCCGGCGAGCCGAGGCCGCCGGGGCCGCGATGATCGATGGACCCGGCACCGTCGGGTTCCGGCGGTACGCGACAAACACCGTGCTTTACGCACCACGATCGCCAAAACTGTATGTCTGTCCGGACTGCGGCGAATAGTCGATTCGCGCAGAATGCGATGGTGTCGGTCGACCGGCCATCCGGCCGGGCCAGCACGACCACGACCGAGGGGGGTCCCGGATGCCGGTGACGACCGTTTCCGGGACGGGTCTTTGGGATGCTGAGGGGATCGCCGGGTGATGGCGCGTCGCGGCCCGCCCGGCATGACCTCCGGTGAGCCAGATCGCCGACATCGCGGGACCCCGGAGATGACCACGTTCGACCGTCTCGGGACGCGGCTGCTGCGGTGGCTGCGCAGTCCGGCCGCGCTGCCCGCCCGCCGCTACGCGACGGCGGCCGTCGCCGTGGTCGTCGTGACGGCCGGGGTGGTCGTCGCCACCACGCGGGACGGCTACGCCGCGAAGGTTCTCGATCTGGGCACCGGATCGGTGTGGGTGACCTCCGAGGGCCCCGGACAGCTCGCGCTGCTGGACGGCGTCTCGGCGGCCGTGACCGTCCGACTCAAGGTCGCCGACGGCGGCCACGACCTGACCGCGGTCCAGGGGCGCCGAGCCGGCTACGCCATCGATCACACCACCGGGACGCTGATCCGCGCCGATGCGGCGACGTGGCAGGCCACCGCGACGACCCCGATCGACGGGGCCACCACCGGGCTCACCGCCACCGCCGCGGCCGACGCCCTCTACGTGACCGACGTGCAACGCGGACTGGTGGTCGCAGTCGATCCCGACACCCTGCAACCGGCCGGCCAACCCCAATCCCTGTCCGCGACGCGAGGTGCCGGAACCCCGGTCGCCGACGGCAACGGCACGCTGTGGCTGCTCGACTCGACCAACGGCGATCTGATCCGGACGACCGGCGCGCCGCGACGAACGGAATCCGGCTTCGCGGCCGGGACCGCCAGCCGGCTCGTCCTCGTCCAGGGCGCCCCGGTCGTCGTCGACCTCATCGACCGCTCGGCCACGACCATCGAGCCGCAGACGGGTCACCGGACCGGGTCCCCGGCGTGCACGGACAACGACCCCACGGACCCGACCGTCACGGTCGCCGGCAGCACCACCGACCACGTGGTGTACCTGGTGTCCGGCCGGGACGGCGTCCTGCGGATCACCGATCTCGCCGACGACACCTGCAACCAGGCCATCCCGATCACCACGCCGGGCACCGACCTGGGCGAGTCGATCGACGTCGGCGGTCGGGTCTTCGTCCCCGACCGCACGACCGGCCAGGTCATCATCGTCGATCCGAAGGCACACCACCAGGACGTGACGGACCCCGTCGTGCCGCCCGGCACCGCATTCGAACTGCTGGGCGCGGACGGCTTCGTCTACTACAACGACCGGGCCAGCAACCTGGCCGGTGTCGTCCACCTGGACGGAACCATCACGCCGATCGCCAAGTACGACCCGAGCGACC
>JBDHZW010000516.1:0-2568 GCA_039812105.1 Nakamurella sp. | reverse complement strand
CGACCACCCAGAACGCGGCGTGTTCCTCGACGCCGAGCAGGCCACCCCAGATCAGCAGGTCGGGCAGGTCGGGCGGTTCGACGCCGCCGTTGATCAACGCCTTGCGGTAGGCGGTGAGGCCAGCGTTGTCGTCGGCGGCGTACGCGTCCAGCACCCGGTCGGTGACCGGGCTTCGGCAGGTGTCGGCGTACCGGGGTCGGTCCAGGCGGTCGAACAGCACGCCGAGGGCCTGCGCGGTGGCTCGTTGCTCGGCTGGCGACCCGCCGTGCTTGTAGGGCAGCTGGTACCACAGGTAATCCTGCAGTCCGCGCAGGCTGACGGCCTTCAGGCCGCTGCCCCAGGTCAGGGCGGTGAACCCGTCGTCGGCCAGGTCGGCGGCGGGCGGGTCGTCATCGGCGAGACCGGCCAGCGCCTTATCGACGGTCGGGTCGCCGGTGTCGAACCGGGTCACGGTCACTGGGCGTCCGCCCGGCCGCAGCACTGCTTGTACTTGCGGCCCGAGCCGCACCAGCACGGCTGGTTGCGGGTCGGCGGCCACGCGATCGATTCCTGCCGGCGGGCGAGGTCGGCGCTGTAATGGGCCCGGGTGGGCGACGTGGCCGGGTCAAGGTCGCGGTCGGCGCACCAGGCGAGGAAGTCCGGGATGCGGATCGGGGAGATCGCCAGTCGGGTCAGGCCGGCGTCGGCGTATCCGCGGAGGGTGCGTTCCAGGGCCAGGTTGTAGGCGGCGTGGTCGACCGCGCCCTTCGCTGCGCCCTCGGCGGTCAACTCCGGCCAGCGGCGCAGGGCGTCCGGGTATTCGTCGGCCGGGAACCAGGCCAGCGCGAGCGTCCGAACGGAACGGCCCTGCTCCGCCTCGCCGGGTGGATCGTCGATCCCGCGTAGTGGTGATCCGGCCGACGGGGTGGTGATGCGGGTCTGGCGGAACGGGGACACCGTGGGCGGTGCGGGCAGGGGAGTGGTCGATCGGTGGCGGGCCGGCGCGGGGCGGTCCAGGAACTGGTGGGCTCGGGTCTGCAGCCGGTCGGCGGGCCGGCCGAGGCGAGACAGCGCGGCGCCGCGCAGGTTCAGTAGCTGGTCGACCAGCTGTTCCGGGTCGCCGGTGGCCAGGGCGAGTTCGAGGCCGTCGGTCAGCCAGGTCAGCGCGGTGGTGTCGTCGCCGACGTCGGTGTATTCCAGTCCGGCGTTGTTGTACAGCCAGACGTCGTCGGGGTCCTCCGCTCGCACCTGGTCCCACAGCGGTCCGGCCTCGTCGACGCGGCCGGACCGCATCAGCAGTTCGGCGATCCGGCAGCGCCCGTCCGGCCGACCGTCCCAGCCAGCGGCGATCGCCGACCGCATCGCCGCGATCGCGTCGTCGGTGCGGCCCAGCTGCTCAAAGACGTCGACGAGTTCGTCCAGCAGCTCCGGCTCGCGCCAGAGATCGGCCGCGGTCGGGTCCGATCGGCACGCGACGACCGCACGTTCCAACACCGCGGCCGCGGCCACCGGGTCCACCGGGCGTTGGCCCAGGACCCGGTCCAGTTCGCCGGCCAGCTCCTGGACGCGCTCCCCGGTCACCGGGCTCCTCTCTGCCGACGTGACCCCCTCGAGAAGGGCGGGCCGGCCATAGTGTGTCGTATCGGCCGGGCACCATGGTCGGACGGGCGCGGCCGGCGGCACCACGGAGACGATCGCGGTACGGACGGGTTGATGCCGATCGCGGGGGAGGGCGTGGTGGCGAACTTCGTTCCCGCTTCCGGCAGCGGTTGGGTGTCCGGCGAGGAATGGTCCCGGCGCACGACGGCGGCCCGGGAAGCCGACCGGCGCAACTCCGAACTGGCCCGCCGTCTGCTGGCCGGGCAGCGGCCGGCAGTCAGCGTGCGTCGACCGTGGGCCAACCGGATGGTCGCCGGTCACCGGACCATGGAGAACAGGACCTGGGCTCCGGGCCACCGATCCGTGCTCGTGGTGCACGCGGGCCGGGGGTGGGAGCCGGCCGGCGCCGCGGCGGCCGCCGCGCTCGACCTGACCGGATTCGACGAACCGGACCACTGCCCGACCGGCTACCTTGGCACGGCTCGGCTGTCGAGGTGCACCCGGCGGCCGGGTGCTGCGCGCCCTGGGGCGACCAGCAGGCCGGAGTCTTCCACTGGGTGCTCGCCGACGCCCAGCCGTTCGACGCGCCCGTCCCGGGCCCGGGCCGACCCCACCACCCGTCGTCACCGACAGCGTCGTTCGCCCCACCGCAGATCGTCATGCAGGTCGTCGTTCAACAACTGGGTGGGACCGGACATCCTGACCCCGCAGCCGTAGCGGCCGGCTCGCGCGGCGGAGTGACTCAGATAGGTGGGACCCCGACCCCGGATGAGTCAGATAGGTGGGACGTCGGCCACGGATGACTCAGATCGGTGGGACAACCGGACGTATCCGACGCCACACCCCCTGGGCGCTGCCTCTGATAATGATCGATTATCACCGGTAGCCGAACACCGTGTGAAGGTGAGAACCCCCAGGCCCGGCGATTCTGCGCAAGATCTTTCCCGCCCCCGTCTACCGTCGACGAAGACGGCGCTGAGCTGCGGGAAG
>JBDHZW010000515.1:0-2579 GCA_039812105.1 Nakamurella sp. | reverse complement strand
ATCCGGTACCAGGACGTGCCCTTGCGCCCGGTCTTGAGCGCGCCGCGCGGTCCGGCGCCCTCCAGCACCAGCGCGGCCCGCGATCCCCGGGCGTGCTCCTCGATCAGCGCGCGGGACGTCGGCGACCCGATCTCCTCGTCCCCGGTGACCAGCAGGCAGGCCCCGTCCAGCGACGTCCCGCGGTCCCGCAGCAGGGCCAGCGCCTGGATGGCCATCGCCAGACCGGCCTTCATGTCCACCGTGCCCGGCCCGCGCAGCACCCCGTCCCGGATCGACCAGGGATGCACCTCCAGCGAGCCGATCGGCCAGACCGTGTCGTGGTGGGCCAGCAGCAGGACCCGGATCGGCCCGTCGCCGAACCGGAAGCTCAGGTGGCTGCAGCCGTCCACGACGAACCGGTCCGGCGCGACCCCGAGCCGCTCGGCCCCCAGCGACGCGATCAGCTCGGCCGATCGGGCCACCGCGGCCAGATCGGCCGACGGCGACTCGCACCGGACCATCCGCTCCAGGTCGGCCAGCAGCTGCGGCAGCCTCGCCTGGACCTGCTCGAGCACACTCACCACGCCCAGCGCCCGTCCGTCATGAAGTCCCGCACCGCGGACCGGGACGGCGCCAGGTCCCACCCCTGGGCGGCCACCCAGCCGTCGTCGAAATAGGTCTCGGCGTACCGGTCGCCCGAGTCGCACAGCAGGGTGACGATCGACCCGCCCCGACCCTGCCGCGCGAGCTCGTCGATCAGCGACAGGCAGGCCCACACGCTGGTGCCGGTCGACGGGCCCACCCGCCGACCCAGGATCGGTTCCAGCTCCCGCATGGTGCCCACCGACGCGGCGTCCGGCACCCGGTGCATCCGATCCACGATCGTCCCGACGAACGACGGCTCCACCCGCGGCCGGCCGATCCCCTCGATCCGCGACGCCCGCCCCTCCCGGGACGGGTCGTCGTCCTGCCAGGCCGGGAAGAACGCCGAGCCCTCGGGGTCGGCCACGCACACCCGGGTCGGGTAGCCCCGGTAGCGGACGTACCGGCCGATGGTGGCGCTGGTGCCGCCGGTGCCGGCACCGACCACCACCCACTCGGGGACCGGGTGCCGTTCCAGCCGCAGCTGGGCGAAGATCGACTCGGCGATGTTGTTGTTGCCCCGCCAGTCGGTGGCCCGCTCGGCATAGGTGAACTGGTCCAGGTAGTGCCCGCCGCACTCGGCGGCCAGCCGGTGCGATTCGGCGTAGATCGCGGCCGCGTCGTCCACCAGGTGGCACCGGCCGCCCTGCGCCCGGATCAGCGCGATCTTCTCCGGTGACGTGCTGGCCGGCATCACCGCGACGAAGGGCAGCCCGATCATCCGGGCGAAGTAGGCCTCGGACACCGCCGTCGACCCGCTGGACGACTCGATCACCGTCGTCCGCTCGGTCAGCCAGCCGTTGCACAGCGCGTACAGGAACAGCGACCGGGCCAGCCGGTGCTTGAGCGAACCGGTGACGTGCGTGCTCTCGTCCTTCAGGTACAGGTCGATACCGGCGTCGGCGAAGCGGGCGGGCAGCGGGAAGCGGAGCAGATGGGTGTCGGCGCTGCGTTGCATGTCCGCCTCGATCAGCCGGACGGCGTGCGCCAGCCACGCCCGGTCGGCCGGACGGGTCCGGTCCACCACCGGCCCCACTCGGTCGTCTGCCGCGTCGGTCGTGGGCGTGGCCATGGGATGGCAGCGTAACCGCCGGGGCAGCGCCCGGCCTTGGTAGGCTGCGCCGTGCCGCACTCCGGGGACGACGACCGCGGGTCGGACGGCACCACCCCGCCGAACCGCCTGCGTCAGACGGTGACCGCACTGCGGGTGGCGTTCCCGCAGCGCCGCGCCATCGGGCTGCGGGCGGCGACCGCGGTCGCCATCCCCCTGCTGATCGGCTGGGCGGCCGGCCAGCCGGGTCTGGGAGCGCAGGCGTCGTTCGGCAGCCTGGCCGTGCTGTACGTGCCGGACGCCCCCTTCCGGTACCGCGCCCGCGTGGTCGCCGGGGTCGGCGCGGCGTTGACCGTGGTCGTGTTCGTGGGCGTGCTCGCCGGATCGCTCGGTTGGGTGGCCGTCGCGGTGACCGCGGCGGTGGTGGCCGGGGTGGCGTCGTTCGTCTGCCAGGCCGTCGAGCTGCCGCCGCCGCGCGAGCTGATGGTGGTGATGGCCGCCCTGGCCGCCTCGGCGATTCCGGGTGATCCGGCGCAGGCCGCCTCCCGAGCCGCGCTGACCGCGGCCGGCGCGGCGATCGCCTGGGTGGTGTCGATGTCGCCTCTTCCGGCCGGCCGGCACCGGCCGGAGACCCGGGCGCTGGCGGCCGGGCTGGACGCGGTGGCCGGCTACCTGGCGGCCATCGGCGGTGCCGACGAGATCACCGCCCGTCATCAGGCGATCGGCGCCGTCCGGCGGGCCGCCGGAGCGGTCCAGCAGGGTGCGACCCGCTCCGGTGGCCGGCCGGCCGCCGTCGCGGCGGCCGCCGAACGGCTGTTGGAGGCCGCACTGCACGTGGGCGTGGTCGGCACCGCCCCGGATGCACGCTGGGTCGCCGCGGTCCGGGGCACGGCCGCCGCCGTGCGCG
>JBDHZW010000514.1:0-2580 GCA_039812105.1 Nakamurella sp. | reverse complement strand
ACAGGCCGACGATCTCCACGTCGCGCCCCCGCCAGGCGGCGAAGCTTCCGTTCTTGGTCGTCGCCTTGTCCGACTGTCCCGACCACCAGCCGCCGGTCGTGGTGCCGGCGCCGGTGGTGGCGGCGGCGCCGGTCGGCGCCCGGGATGGCGTGGCCGTCGTCGTGGGCGGGGCCGTCGTCGTGGGCGGGGCCGTCGTCGCGGGCGGGGCCGTCGTCGCGGGCGGCGCGGCGGTCACCGTGACGGTCCGGGTCGCGGTCCGGGTGACCGTCAGGGTCGATCCGCTCGGCAGCGACGCGTCGATCCGGTCCAGCCGGCAGGCCAGATAGCTGCGGTCGTCGGCATTTCCGTCGCACTCGTCGGCCCGCGCCGAGGCCGCGGCGACCGACCCGACGAGCATGACCGCGACCGCCACCGCCGCCGACGCCGACCACATCCGCCGCATCGCGGCCTCCCTCCGCACCAACGCCGTTCTCCGGCGTCACGGTGAGGATCGCCGCGCGCCGGTCGAGCCGCCGATCGACACGGGGCGGCGGCAGGTGGAAACCGGTCGACCGGGCCTTGCGTACCGTGACCGGTGTCACCATTCCGGGCGGCACCCGCTCCTCATTCCGGCCCCGGCGCGCCCGGGTCGCGCGGTGGGTGCTGGCCGATGGCGTCGAGCGGTCACCGGCCGACCCGAAGGTGTAGAAACGTACCGAATCGGGCGAATTCTCGCCCAGACGGACCGGGCGGGCGGAACGGGGGTGGATCCGGTCAGCGGGTGCGGACCGGCACCCCGCCCAGTTCGCGTTCGATCCGCAGCAGGTGCTCGACCAGCACCGGCCGGGTCGACGGCGGCGCCAGCCGGACGGCGTGCCGCCAGACCAGCACGTCGTCCCGGCTGCAGGGCCGGTTGGCGAACTTCAGCACCGCCGGCGCATGGTCGGAAGCCAGTACCGCGGAACGGATCTCGCGGTGCACCTCGTCGCGTTCGGCCTGCACCTCGGGTGATTCGGAGGACGGCAGGATCGGTCCGGGATACGCCTCGACCGCGCCGGGGACGTCGCCCCGGAGCAGGCAGGCGCGGACCACGTCGACGTCGGTGGTCAGCGGCGACGTGACCCGGTAGGGGCGGCCGGACAGTCCCAGGTCCGGGATCAGCGAGCGCAGCCGGCTCAGCTCGGCGCGGACGGTGACCGCGGGCACGTCCCGCTCGTGCAGGGCGATCGCCAGCTGGTCGGCGCTGTACCCGCTGCGGTGCCGGGCCAGCAGGAACAGCAGCTCGGAGTGCCGGACGGACAGTTCGGTGCCGGCGACCGGATCGTTCCCGGCGCCGAGGACGGCCCGGTCGCGACCGAGCACGCTGAGCCGTTGCGCGCCGCCCGTGCCCAGGAGGCGGGGGGCGACGGCCTTGGCGGTGGCCTTGCGGGCGGGCTTGGCGCTGCGCCGGGTGAGCGCCATCATCCGCAGTTCGGTCTCGGCCGCCGCGGCGGCGGCCCGGACCAGGCCGAGCACGGCGGGGGCCGCGACGTCGTCTCGGCCGGTGATGTCCAGCGCGCCCAGCACCTTGCCGGTCGTCGGGTCGTGGATCGGGGCGGCGGTGCACGACCAGCCGGCGACGTTGCTGGCGAAGTGCTCGCGGGCGAACACCTGCAGGGCGTGGTCCAGCCGCATGGCCGCGGCCGGGGCGTTGGTGCCGGCCACCCGCTCGTCCCAGCGGGCACCGGCGACCCAGTTCATGTCCTCGGCGTATCGGCGCAGGTGGGCGTCGCCCTCGACCCAGAGCAGCCGGGCGTCGGCGTCGGCGACGACGACGATCGCGCCCGCCTCCTCGGCCTCGTCGATCAGCAGCCGGCGGATCAACGGCATCACGGCGGCCAGCGGGTGCGCGGAACGGTAGGCCTCCAGCTCGGTATCCAGCAGGTCGACCTCCGGGAGCACCCCGTCCGGGCTGACCCCGCTGGCCACCGACAGACGCCAGGAGTCGGCCACCACCGGGCGCACCGAGGCGACCTCGCCGGTGCTGAGGAAGACGTCGTAGGCCCGCTCCAGGCGGGTACGTTCGCGGACGGCGTTGGACCCCTTGGGCAGCGCGAGGAACGGCCCGGGGGCCGTGCGGGACGCCGGTTCGGTGCCCGGAGCCCGTCCGCTCGCTGAAGCCATACGATCCTCCGAGGGGCGGGCAGCACCGTCGCAGCGCCCGCGCTGACCCCTCAGGGTACCCGGGTCGGGCACCGATCCCGGCGCGTTCGCGGAGCGACAAGTCGCCGGGCTGGGTGCGGGCGGGCGCGTCCCGGAGGTCTGGGGGTCTTGGGGCCTTGGGCAGGTCCGGGCGGCTCGGGCCGTTCCTGCGGAGCGGCAAGGTCCGGCCCGGGACATCGAGGGAGGAGTTTCGGCGCTTCCCGACCGCCCCGAACCGCCGAAACCCCTCCCTCGATCGTCGGGGGCCGGCACGACCAGGCGTTTCGCACTCCGGCGGGCTGACCATGTACAGTGATCGCCGGTCCCGGGGCAGCCCGGCGACCACGCGCCATTAGCTCAATTGGCAGAGCAGCTGACTCTTAATCAGCGGGTTCGGGGTTCGAGTCCCTGATGGCGCAC
>JBDHZW010000513.1:0-2583 GCA_039812105.1 Nakamurella sp. | reverse complement strand
CCGAGCAGTACCTGATCGTCGGCAAGCACCTGATCGAGGCGGTCGCCGAGGTGCTCGGCGACGCCGTCACCCCGGAGATCGCCGCCGCCTGGACCGAGGTCTACTGGCTGTTCGCGGTCATCCTGATCGCCGAGGAGGCCAAGCTCTACCAGCAGGCCGGGGTCGATCCGCACCGCCCGCTGCGGCCGTACCGGGTGGTGCGCCGGATCGAGGAGACCGAGGACGTGGTGTCCCTGGTCCTCGAGCCGGCCGACGGCGGCTCGCTGCCCGAGATGGTGCCCGGCCAGTACGTCTCGATCTTCGTGGACCTGCCCGACGGCAGCCGCCAGCCGCGCCAGTACACCGTCTCGTCCACCGCGTTCGGCACCCGGCTGCAGATCACCGTCAGCCTGGTCAAGGGGGTGAACGGCGCCCCCGACGGCCAGGTCTCCAGCTACCTGGTGCACCACGCCAAGGTCGGTGACGTGTACGAGATCAGTGCTCCGGCCGGTGATTTCGTGATCGAGGACGAGACCAGCCCGCTGCTGCTGGCCAGCGCCGGGGCCGGCATCACCACGGTGCTGCCGATCGTCGAGCACCTGGCCCGCACTCAGCCGGAGCGGCAGGTGATCATCGCCCACGCCGACCGCACCGCCGAGGACCACGCGCTGCGCGACACCGTGCTGCACGTGGCCCGGCACATCGACAACTTCAGCTCCTACACCTGGTACGAGAAGGTCGATCCGGACGACCAGACGGCGGCTGAAGGATTCATGGACCTGTCCACCCTCGACCTGCCCGAGGACGTGCAGGTGTTCACCTGCGGCCCGCTGCCGTTCATGCGGCACGTCCGGTCGACGCTGCTGGCCCGCGGCGTGCAGCCGGAGAACATCCGCTACGAGGTGTTCGGCCCGGACCTGTGGGGCCCGACCCTGGACCGCGCCGCCAACTGATTCGACCAACGCCGGGTCGGGCGGCGCAGGTCGCCCGACCGGTTCACGGCCACCTTCCGGTGCGGTGCACCGCGGTCCACTACGCTGAGCCATTCGGGTGAAGTGCTACCTTCGTCTGGCCCGGAGACGCCGATCGGCTCACGCTTGGCTGCGAACCGTGACCTCGTTGGGGGTGCCCGTGCTGGCTCGTCGCCGGCGAACCTGGCCTCGGCGCCTGGTGGCGGCCGCGGTATTGGTGCTGCTCAGTGGCACGGTGCTGGTGGCCGGCTCGGGCACCGGCGTCGCCGACGGGCCGACCACGTTCAGTAACACAACGTCGATCGCGATCCCCGCGACGGGTTCGGCTAACCAGACGGGCCCGGCCTCGCCCTACCCGTCAACCATTAACGTGTCCGGGATGAACGGGCTGGTCAGCGCGGTGACGGTGACGTTCACCGGGGTCACGCACGGCATCCTGCAGGACATCGACGCCCTGCTGGTCGCTCCAACCGGGGCCAACCTGACTGTGATGTCCGACGCCGGCCCGACGAACACCCTCCGCATCGCGAACAACGCGACGTATACGTTCGACGACACCGCGTCGAGCTCGATCCTGGATGTCACGACGGTCAACGTCCCGAGCGGCACCTACCGGCCGACCGGTCCGAACGGTACCGACAGCTTCCCCGCCCCGGCGCCCACACCGTCGTCGCAAACGACCTTCGCCGGAGCGTTTGCCGGCATCAACCCCAATGGCGACTGGAAGCTGTACGTCGTCGACGACACCTCCGGTGACGTCGGGTCGATGGCCGGCGGTTGGAGCCTGGCGATCACCACGGTGGTGGCGTCAGTCTCCACCACCATGACCGTCGCCTCCTCCGGGTCGCCATCGACGACCGGATCGCCCGTCACCTTCACCGCCACCGTCCGGGCCGGCGCCACCCCGGTGACCTCCGGCACTGTGCAGTTCCGGGACGGCGCGGCCGGCCCCGCGATCGGGGCGCCGGTCGCGTTGAACGGATCGGGCACGGCCTCGGTGACCACCAGCGCGCTGGCCGAGGGCACCCACTCGATCACCGCCACCTACAACGGCGCGAGCGGGTTCTTCACCAGCAACGGCGCGGTCACCCAGCGGGTCGACAACGTGACGACCGTCACCGGCAGCACATTCTGCAACACCGGCGTGATCACCACGCCCAACAAGGGAACGGCAGCGGCGTATCCGTCGCACATCACCGTGTCCGGGATCGCCGGCACGGCGTCGGCGGTCAGCGTCGACCTCAAGGGCGTCTCGCATTCGGCGCCCATCGACTACGACATCCTGCTCGCCGCCCCCGATCCGGCCCGCAACATCGTGCTGCTCAGCGACGCCGGTGGGCAGAACCCGGCGTCCGGAGTGAATCTGACCTTCGCCGACAGCGCTGCCAACTTCGTCACCAGCCCGCTGACCAGCGGCACCTACAAACCGACCAATCTGTCCAGCGATGCGACCGACAGCTGGCCGGCGCCGGCCCCGACACCGACCGCGGCGACCGACCTGGCGTCGTTGCTGACCGGGTCGGTCAACGGGCAGTGGAGCCTGTACGTCGTCGACGACGCCACCGGCGACACGGGCAGCATCAACGGCGGTTGGTGCATCACGGTGCATTCGCCCGCATCGACCGTGACGACC
>JBDHZW010000512.1:0-2592 GCA_039812105.1 Nakamurella sp. | reverse complement strand
GCGGGCGGACCGCATGACGAACACCACCAGCATGCCGGCGAAGACCAGTCCGCCGACCAACCCGAGCAGCAGCATCGCGACCTCCCGAAATCGTCCGTGCCGACCGGGATTTCCGGTCCGGCGGGCCATGGACCGACGGTCGCAGACAACGCCGGGTGACGGAAGTAGGCTTGCAATATTGCACGCATCTTCCAAGTGGAGGTAAAGGATGGCCGCCGACCCACCGTCCGTCCGGGAGCGGCGGTTGGCCGCCGAGCTGCGTCGGGCGCGGCAGGCGGCGCAACTCAACGGGCGCGAGGTGGCGGGCGCGACCGGCTGGTCCACGTCGAAAATCTCCCGCATCGAGAACGGCCGGATCGGCATCGGCCGGGACGACCTGGACCGGCTGCTTGAGCTGTACGACGTCCCGCCGGACGCGGCGGCCCAGTTGCGCCGGCTCGCGCCGGACGGCCGGGCGCACGGGTGGTGGGAGGCCTACGCCGACTCGCTGTCCACCGGCTACGCCACGTTGTTGCGGCTGGAGTCCGGGTCGATCGCGCTGCGCGCCTACTGCGCGCTGATCCCGCACCCGTTGCTGATGACTCCGGACTTCATCCGCCAGGTGGTGCTGGCCACCTGGCAACGGCCGTCGGCCGCCGAGGTGCAGCGCCGGATCCAGGTCTGCCGGCGCCGCCAGTCGGTGCTCGACCGGGTCGCCGGGCCCGGTGGGGTGGCCCCGTTGGAGTTGTCGGTCGTGCTGGACGAGGCGGTGCTGCACCGATCGGCGACCGCGGCCGGGGGTCCGGACGGCGCCGACGACGAGAGGGTGGACCCGACGCTCGTCCGGCAGGCCCAGCTGCGGCACCTGCTCGCCGCCGCCCGCCGGCCCTCCGTCGAGATCCGGGTGCTGCCGTTCGCGGCGGGGATCCCGCCGGTCAGCGCCGGCTCCTTCTCCATCCTGGAGTCGGCGGCGACCGGCGCCCCGGACGTGGTCTACCTGGAGAACAAGACCCGGATCTCCTTCGTGGACGGGGAGGTCGAGGTCGACCGGTACGCCCGCGACCACCGGCTGCTCACCGAACTGGCGTTGTCGCCGGCGGATTCGGCCGACCTGCTCGCCGCCGCGGCCGGTCCGGAGGCCTGAACCCGAGCGTGCGGAACTCCCGGTGGTCGTGGGCGACCGGATGTTCCGCGGGGCGGCTGGGCGGGCGTGGGGCGGGGCCGGGAAGCCGGGTGTGCGGAACATCGGGCTGCGGTGGGCGGCCGGATGTTCCGCGGGGCGGCTGGGACGGCGTGGGCGGGGCCGGGAAGCCGGGTGTGCGGAACATCGGGCTGGGGTGGGCGGCCGGATGTTCCGCGGGGCGGCTGGGGCGGGCGTCGGGCCGGGGCCGGGACCCGGGTCTGCGGAACATCGGGCTGCAGTGGGCGACCGGATGTTCCGTGCGCTGGCGGGGGCCGGCGCGAGTCGACGGTCGAGGACCGGATCTCCGGAACGCCGCCCTGCGACGGGCGACCGGCTCCTCCGGTCGAGTGCGCGGTTCGGTGGGGCAGAGGCCGATCCGGGCGTCCGCGACGGTCCGGACCCCGGAGCCGAGACCTAGCGGTAGTTGGTGAACTGCAGGGCGATGTCCAGGTCGGCGTTCTTCAGCAGCGCGATGACGGCCTGCAGGTCGTCCCGCTTCTTGCCGGACACCCGCAGCTGATCCCCCTGGATCTGCGCCTGGACGCCCTTGGGTCCCTCGTCCTTGATCCGCTTGGCGATCGCCTTCGCCTTGTCCGACGCGATGCCCTGCACGATCTTGCCGGTGACCTTGAAGGTCTTGCCGGACGCGGCGGGCTCGCCCACGTCGAAGGCGCGCAGCGAGATCCCCCGCTTGATCAGCTTGTCCTTGAACACGTCGACGGCCGCCTGGCAACGCTCCTCGGTGCTGGAGGTGATCGTCACGCCCTCCTCGCCCGCCCAGGCGATGCTGGTGTCGGTGCCGCGGAAGTCGAACCGCTGGGACAACTCCTTGGCGGCCTGGTTGAGGGCGTTGTCCGCCTCCTGATGGTCGACCTTGCTGACGATGTCGAACGAGGCGTCTGCCACGACGTGACTCCTAACTGACTGACTGTCCGGCCCGCCCACCGGCGGGACCCGGCCCTCCATCCAACACCCGAAGCGGGCGCGCCGGTCGCGAGCCCGCCCGCCACGATCTCGATTCGGTCCACACGCCGTCTCCCGGTACGCTGTCCCGGGCCCGGCTCGCCGGGCGCCCGGCAGGTTGCCCGAGCGGCCAAAGGGAGCTGACTGTAAATCAGCCGGCATTGCCTACGGGGGTTCGAATCCCTCACCTGCCACCGGACCGGCGGGTCGCTCCTCGTGGAGCGGCCCGCCGTCGTCGTCGACGATCATCAGGCCGCGAACCGCGACCACGCCGGTCGGGTGCGATTCGTAGACCAACCCCCCGAGTACTGCGCTGTTCGGGTGAACCGTTTCACCCGAAGTGCATTTAGTACTGCAACCGGACTTCGTGATCTTGGGCGTGTTTGCGCTGGTCAAGGCGGCCACCGGGCGATCATCCGGTGTTTGTGTCGAACATCGAAGACGCCGCGGTGGCCGCGGCGCACAGC
>JBDHZW010000511.1:0-2600 GCA_039812105.1 Nakamurella sp. | reverse complement strand
TTCTTGTACACCGCGCCGACGATCGGTGTGACGATCGCGCGTGGCGCGTACCCGCTGGCCACCGACATCGCCTTCGACGTCACCCCCGGCACCACCCGCATCTTGTTGCGCTCCATGCCATCCAGCGAGATGCGCGCCGTGTACTCGGTGTCGATCCACAGGAAGTCCGGGATCAACCGCTCGACAAGCGACTGCTCGGCCGGGTCGGGCAGCTCGGTGCGGACCGGTCCCGGCGCCAGCAGCGTGACGTAAACACCGGAATCCTTCAGCTCACCGCGCAGGGACTCGCTGAAGGTGTTGGCGAACGCCTTGGTCGCCGCGTAGGTCGCGTTGTTGGGGATCGGGGAGTTGCCCGCCGCCGAGCCCGAGATCAGGATCCCGCCGGCCCGGCGGGCGACCATCCCCGGCAACACCGCGAGCACCAGATCGTGGACGCCGAGCACGTTGAGCTGAACCTGGGCCTTCTCGGCCGCCGGGTCGAGCTTGGCCACCGGGCCGAACGTCGCGGTGCCCGCGTTGGCGCACAGGACCGAGATCTCCCGGCCGGCCAGTTCGTCGGCCAGCTCGGCCCGTTCGGCCGGATCGGCGAGGTCGACGCCACGCACTTCCACGGTCACGCCGTAGCGTCCGGCCAGCCTGGTCGCCAGCTCCTCGAGAACCTCGGTGCGCCGCGCCGTGACGATCAGGTGGTGGCCGCGGGCGGCGAGTTCGGTGGCCAACGCTTCACCGATGCCCTGGGAGGCACCGGTGACGACGGCCCGGCTGTCCGGGGATGGGGCGGGAACTGGCATGCGGCAATCGTAGGGGGGTCGATACTGTGGCCGACATGAGCAGCCCCCGGCCGGGTTCGCCACCCGCCGGGCGGTCCAAGGTTGTGGCGTGGGCGTTGTGGGACTGCGGTTCCACCGGATTGAACGCCATCGTCGTCACCTTCGTCTTCTCGGTCTACCTCACCGGTACCGTCGGCCAGGGCCTGTCGGGCGGTGCGTCACCGGCCAGCCAACTGGGGCGGGCGCTGGCGATTGCGGGCGTGACCGTCGCCGTGCTCGCCCCGCTCACCGGTGTGCTGGTGCAGGCGCCGCATCGGCGGCGGGTCGCATTGACCGCGCTGACCGGCCTTGCCGTCCTGTCCACCGCCGCGACCAGCCTGATCCGGGCCGACCCCGGGTACCTGGTGGCCGGGCTGGCGCTGCTCGCATTCACGGCGGCCTGTAGCGACCTGGCGAGCGTTCCGTACAACGCGATGCTGCGCCAGCTGTCCACCCCGGAGACCTCCGGACGGATCTCCGGGCTCGGCTGGGCGGCGGGTTACGTCGGCAGCGTCGTGCTGCTGATGCTGGTTTACATCGGGTTCATCGGCGGCAGTGGACCGACGCGCGGCCTGTTCGGCGTCGAGGTGGCGGATGGTCACAACGTGCGCGCGGCGATGTTGCTGACGGCCGCCTGGTCCGCCGTGTTCGCGCTGCCGCTGCTGCTCACGGCGCACACCTTCGCGCCCGCCGCCGAGCCCGACGGACCACCGGTCACGCTGCTCGGGGGCTACCGGCGGCTATGGACGGAACTGCGCACGGAATGGCGGCGCGACCGCAACCTGGTCTACTACCTCCTGGTCAGCGCGGTGTTCCGGGACGGGCTGGCCGGCGTGTTCGCGTTCGGTGCGGTGCTGGGGGTCAGCGTCTACGGCATCTCGCAGTCCGATGTGCTGATCTTCGGTGTCGTCGCGTCGACGGTGGCCGCCGTCGGTGCCGTCGTCGGCGGGCATCTCGACGACCGGGTGGGCGGCAAGCCGGTGATCGTCGGGTCGCTGGCCTCGATGATCGTCGTCGGCATCGCGCTGCTGTCGCTGTCGGGTCCGGTCGCGTTCTGGGTGTGCGGGCTGCTGCTGTGCCTGTTCGTGGGGCCCACCCAGTCGGCGGCCCGCACCTTGCTGCTGCAGATGGCCGGCCACGGCAAGGAGGGCGTCGCGTTCGGGCTGTACACGATGACCGGGCGCGCTGTGGCGTTTCTCGCGCCCTGGCTGTTCTTCCTGTTCGTCGACCTCTTCCACGCCGACCGCGCGGGCCTGATAGGGATCTGCGTGGTGCTGGCGGCCGGGCTTGCCGGGATGCTCGCCGTCCGGGTTCCCGGCCGGGCCTAGTCCGTGCCGGTGCAGATCGTCAGCCCGCGCCCGGTGCGCTGGCGGACCTGTACCCCGTTCACCGACACGCTGCAGGTCACGTCGCGTCCGACGTTGACGATCGCCACGCTGGCCGAGCTCCTCGCCGGCGCGCTCAGCGTGACCTCTTTGCTCCACGGCAGCATCACGTTGAACTCGGTCTGCATCACTCCGCCGGTGTCCACGTAGGTGATGTTGATGGCGCGGCCGTCGCCGGAGACGTTGTAGACGACAGTGTCGGTCCCGGTCGGGTTCGGCGTCTCGCCCGGCACCAGGGGAGTGGTCGGTGCGGTGGTGGTGGGCGACGGCATCGCAGTCGTCGTTCTGGTGGGAATGCGCGTCGTGGTGGTCGGGGTGGGCCGCGACGTGGTGGCCGTCGGTTCCGGTGCCGACGGCAGGGGAGCCACGACCGTCGACTCCTTCGAGGAGCCCATGACGATCACCA
>JBDHZW010000510.1:0-2614 GCA_039812105.1 Nakamurella sp. | reverse complement strand
CTGCAGGGCCGGTTGCCGCTGGACAAGTTCGTTACCGAGACCATCGGAATCGGTGACATCGAAGCGGCTTTCGACAAGATGCACGGCGGGGACGTGCTGCGGTCGGTGGTCGTGCTCTGAGATCGAGGCCCGGCGGTCCGGCGCGGCCGGGTCACTCCTGCCCGCACCAGGCAACCTGCAGGGCCGACCACGTCGCGGCATCGACCTGCCCGGTCGCGGCCAGCCCGTGGTCGGCCTGGAAGCGGCGGACGGCGGCCGCGGTCTCGGCCGTGTAGGTGCCCCACCGCCCGGGATCGCCGACGGCGGGATCGGCGTTGATGGCGCCGACGGTGTAGTCCAGCCCGCCGCCCAGCACGCGCTGCAGCTCACCGATCCAGACGCCCTGCTGGCCGACGGTGCTGATGGCCGGCAGGTCGCCGGCGGCGGCCGGGCACAGGCACGACCGGAAGGTGCCGACGGTAGCCGGATCGGTCGACTTGACGAAAGCATCGGCCGGGCTGGCCAACCGGGCCGGGCACGCCGCCTGAACGGACGGGTAGGGCCCGGCGTACAGCACCAGCACGTTGGCCTGGGTGGTGAAAATGGCGCAGGACGTGGACGTCTCGGTCCATTTCGCATCGGCCGGCAACGTCCCGGCCGAGCGCAGCGCAGCGACCCGGGCGGCGAAGGCGGCCTGGTCGAGTTCCGAGGCGACCTGCACGATGTAGCCGGAGCCGCAGGCGATGTCGACGCGGGGGCCACCCATGGGATCGAGAGCGACGGTCGCGGTCACCACGGCGGTGCTCGTCACGGTGGGGATCGGCGGCGCGGCGGACGAGGCCGGATCCGCCTTGCTGCCCGGGGGTCCGATGGGCGCCGGCTTGGCCGGCCCACCGGCGGGTGAGCTGGCCACGGAGGTGGCCGCAGAGGTCGTCGCGGGCAGGACGGCGATGGCCTGCTGACCGCCGGTCGGCCGGATGACGAACCAGGCACCGACGCCGGCCACCAGCAGGGCGGCGACTACCAGCACGACAAGGACCGCAACCCCCGGGCCCCGGCGTGGCGGCGAGGCCGGCGGCAGCACCTGGGGCGCGGTGGGCGCCGGCAGCGGGTAGGACGCCGTCGCCGCCCATCGGGCGTCGGCAGCCGGTCCGGTGACCACGGTCGGCTCGGCCGGACCCGGCACAGCAGCCTTGCGCAGGTCGATCGACGGCCCGATCAGCGGAGTGCCGCAGGACGCGCAGAACCGGCCCAGCTGATCCGCCGCACCGCAGTGGTCACACGTCGACATCCCGCCCCCTCAGCCCGCACAGTCCGCGGCGATCAGGACCGACCAGGTCGTCGCGGTCAGCCGGCCGTCCGCGGGCAGCGACGAACCGGCCTGCAGGGCCAGCACCGCCTGCTCGGTATCGGGGTCGAACACACCGGTCCCGTCCCCCGCGTAGTAGCCCAGGCGCTGCAACGCATACTGCGCCTCGGTGACGTACGCACCGTCGGATCCGCTGCCCAAGTCGGGCAATTGATAGCGCGAGGGGCACAGGCAGCTCACGACCCGGTCGGTCACCGCCGGGTCGGCGATCTTGACGTAGGCGTCCCGGGTGCCGGCGAACCGCGCCGCGCACGCGTCGCCGACGGTCGGATAGGTCCCCTCGTACAGCACGTAAGCCGAAGTCGATCGGAAATTCAGGCACGACGAGCCGGAGATCAGGTATTTAGCTCCCGGGTAGGACGCGCCGATCCCGGTGGCGGCCCTCTCGAAGCCGGCCCGATCCAATGCGGACGCCAGCACCACGACATAGCTGCCGTCGCACCCGACGTCCTGGCGCAGCACCCCGCCGATGGACTCCGGACGCGGCGTCGCCGCCGGTGATGCGGTAGGGACGGGTGTAACCGGCCCCGGTGGGGCCGCTGTCGTGGTGACGGTGGCGGTGATCACGACCGGGGGCGCCGTGGTGGCCGGCACCGGGGACGCAGCGGCTACCGGCGGCACCTGCTTGCCCGGCCGGGACTCGGTCGCCGTCGACCGTTCGGTGCTGGCCGCCGTGGGAGCCGCGACCAGGTCGGTCTCGCCGTCGCGGGACAACCACCAGCGGGTGCCGGCAAAGCTGACCACTCCGAGCACCAGGATGGCACCCACGACGACGACCATGGGCCAGGTCCGCGACCGCGCACGCGCGGATTCGTCGGCCACTCCCCACACCGCCCCCCGGGTCGTTCGCCGGGTAACCGCAACCGCCGTTCCGCGATGGCCGCTCCCCCGATCCCGCTGAACCTGACAATACCGGCATCAGACCGACCCGGCTGGCCGAACCCGATGCCCACTCGGTGCACCTGATCCGTTGCGCAGCGTCAACTTGGACCGGCCCGGCCGTTGGTCGACAGGACCTGTGCTTGAACAACTCTCGCTCGTCAGCCAGCTGCGCGGAGATACGCCCCGCGCGGCTGGCACCGGGGTGCACCGGGGGTTCGCAGGATGCTGGCCGGACACGACCCGATGCGGACCGGCGACCGGGATCAGGATTGACGCACGACCAGGCTGCGGTCCCCGAAGCGGACGGTAGAGCCGTTCGGCACCGGCGTCGGCACCCCGGGGACACAGCGCAGATCCACCCCGGCGGTGACGATGACCACCCCG
>JBDHZW010000509.1:0-2637 GCA_039812105.1 Nakamurella sp. | reverse complement strand
GATGCGCAGACCGGCCGGACGCCGGTGGCCCGGTCGAACTCGACCCGGGCAGAGGCGTCGGCCAGAATCACCGGCTGCTCACGGGCGGACGTCATCGACGATCTGGTCGATCGCCCGCCCGCCGCGCATGGCCAGCGCCCCGTCCTTTGTCATCGGCTGTCCGGCCAGTTGACGCAGGGCCAAGTCGACCGCCTCGGTCTTGGTCTGCAGGCCGTACCGGTCCATCACCGTGCGCAGGGACTGCTCGTCCAATTCGATGTTTGGTCCGAATACGCGCCATACACCATCCGTACACCTCAGCTACTCGGCCGAGTTCCTTGGTCGCCCCTGTCGCGTCGGCATCCGGGAGCGGTCCGAGTACCGAACACACACCACTCACCGGCCGCCCCGGCCGGGAAGGAGCGCACCGTGCCAATCTCCACTACCCGTCGCCGCGTCGGGCTTCTCGCGGCCGTCCTGCTGACCGGCACCACCCTGCTGACCGCCGGCGGCGAGCAGCCGGCGCCGCAGACCGTGCTGATCGCCGTCACCGCGACCGCCAACGAGCCCGCTCCGGCGCTGCCGGCCGGCGCCGAGACCGCCGTGCAGCAGGCGGTGGACTCCGATGAGGGAACGGCCGAGCTGCTGACCGTGGTCAACGGGCAACCGGTGTCCGTGGGTGGTCCGGTCGACCTGCGGTTGCTGCGCGACGGTACCCAGGAGATCGAAACCGATTCGAGCCTCAGGGAAATCAAGAGCACGGCCCTGCTGCAGGCGCTGCGGGGTCAGGTGCAGGCGATCGATCCCGAGCAGGGCACCCTGGACGCGCTCACCCTGCTCGACGGGGTCGGGCGGCACTCCGGCCCGGCGACGGTCGTGGTGATCTCGTCGGCGGTCCAGACCAGCGATCCGATCAACCTCGGCGTCTTGGGCTTCGACTTCGACCCCGCGGCCGTGGTCGACGATCTGGCGGCCCGGAACCTGCTGCCCTCGCTGGCGGACAAGACCGTCGTCTTCGTCGGGATCGGCGACGTCGCCGGGCCACAGGCCGCGCTGAGCACCTCCGCCCGCGGTGAGCTGACCGACCTGTGGCTGACGATCTGCCGACGAGCCGGCGCGGTCTCCTGCACCGCCGATCCGACGCCGATCGCGGCCACACCGCCGACCGCGACAACCCCGGTGCCGGTCGTCCCGGTCCCCGACCCGGCGACCCTGGTGATCGACCCGGCGCCGGTCGGCGACGCACCGGCCGAGCAGGCGCTGCCGAGCGAGTTGCTGTTCGAGCCGAACTCGGCAAACCTGCTCCCGCAGGCAGCGGATGCCCTCGCCCCGATTGTCCAGCGGATCGTCGCGGCGAACGCCGAGGTGCACCTGGTCGGGCACGTCTGGAAAGTCACCGACAACGACGACCGGGGCCGGGCCGCCGATCTGTCGACCGCCCGGGCACAGGCAGTGCGGGATCTGCTGGTGACGCTCGGCGTGCCGTCCGACCGGATCGTCGAGGTCCGGGGAGCCGGCTTCGACGAGCCGATCAGCCCGGCCGGCGAGACCGACCCGCAGAAGATCGCGGCGGCCAACCGGGTCGTGCAGGTCACGCTGGTCACCGCCGGCTGACCGCGATCGCCGGGCCGGGACTCACCGGCCCGGCGGTCCGCGGCCGCCGTCGAGTCACCACATGACAGTTCCTGGACAGTGCCCACGCAGCTGTCGCCGACGGCCGACCGCCCGGGTACGCTCCGCGATGGTTATCGGGGGGGGACAGAGTTTCGCAGCACTCAGCAGCACCTCTATGCGTGGGGATCGATTGAGGATGATCGAATTCGCTTCCGTCCGGAAGATGCCGTGACCAGGCTCGAGGCGTGCGCACACTTGGGGCGCAACCGGAACTGGGTGATCCTGGAGACCGGGGCGAACCAGGCCTTCATCTTCGCCACCAATAAGCAGCGGGTGAACGTCGGTGCGAGCGAGCTGGTCCGGCGCAGCTGCACCGACTGGGTGGACGATGCGATCGCCACGGTGATCGATGAGACGTCGGACCCGTCCGTGGTCAGCCCGGTGGTCCGCGCCTCGGGCAAGGCGATCTTGCTCGTCCCGGACGAGCAGGTCGGCCGTGCGGCGGTCGGCCAGGTCACCCGGCGAGCGCTGACCGAGGCCCCCGGCCTGAAGCTGTGGGGCACCGTGGGCCCGCGGATCGATGCCGACGACTTCACCGACGCGGCACCGACGCTCAGGATCGCCCATCAGCTCCACGCATCATGGCGCAGTCTCAAGCGGCCCATCCGCAATCGGCACCCGCTGCTGCCGGTGCTGCGGACCTGTGCCGTCGGCACCGGGCCGGCCACCGAGCTCGTGCGAGATCCGCTGGACGAGCGCGACGAGCGGGGCCGCAAGTTCCGCGAACTGGCGGTGAGCGCCCCGGTGGCAACGGGCTGGAAACTCTCCAGCCAGGCCCGCGGCCGGCTCAGGGACGACCTGCCCGGCGCCGACATCGACCAGGTCGTGCCGGATCTCAGTGTCGCCGGGCAGGAACTCGGCCACGACGGCTGGATCGCGGTGGTGCACGCGGACGGCAACCAGATCGACAACCTGTTCATCCACCTCGGCGACGCCTACCACGGCCTGGAGTTCGTCCGCACGCTGTCCGACTTCTCCGCGGCC
>JBDHZW010000508.1:0-2641 GCA_039812105.1 Nakamurella sp. | reverse complement strand
CACGCCGGACACCTCGATCACCGCGGTGGTACCGGTGCTGCTCATGGTCATTCCCCTTCAATCAGTGCATGGCCCGAATCGGCCGGAGGCGAGGTGGGTGGAGTCAGACGGCAGCGTCGAGGGACGCCGCCGCGGTTGACCGGTGGGGCGTGGTCGCCGTGCTCGCGGCCTGGACGGAGACGGCCCGGAAGCGGCGCAGCCGCAAGCTGTTGGACACCACGAACACCGAGGAGAACGCCATCGCGGCGCCGGCGATCAGCGGGTTCAGCAGGCCCGCCATGGCCAGCGGCAGGGCGGCCACGTTGTAGGCGAACGCCCAGAACAGGTTGCCCTTGATGGTGCCCAGGGTGCGGCGGGACAGCCGGATCGCGTCCACCGCCGCCCGCAGGTCGCCGCGGACCAGCGTCAGGTCGGAGGCCTCGATCGCCACGTCGGTGCCGGTGCCCATCGCGATTCCGAGGTCGGCCTGCGCCAGCGCGGCGGCGTCGTTGACCCCGTCGCCGACCATCGCGACCACAGCGCCCCGGGCCTGCAGGTCGACGACCTTGGCGACCTTGTCGGCCGGCAGCACCTCCGCGACGACGTCCGCCGGGTCGATGCCGACCTCGGCGGCGATCGCCGCTGCTGCGGCCGCGTTGTCCCCGGTCAGCAGCACCGGCCGCAGGCCCAGCCCGCGCAGTTCGGCAATCGCCTGCGCACTGGTCGGCTTCACCGTGTCGGCGACGACCAGCAAACCGCGGGCGGCGCCGTCCCACCCGACGGCAATCACCGTCCGGCCGGCCGATTCCGCGTCCGTGCGCGCCTGTTCCAGCCCCGAATCCAACGGCTGGGCCCATTCCTGGGCGAGCCAGGACACCCGGCCGGCGGCGACGGCGCGGCCGTCCACCATCCCGTGCACACCCAGACCCTGCGTGGAGACGAACGACTCCACCGGCGGGAGCTCCCCGACGCGTTCCCGGGCACCGGCCGCGACGGCCGCGGCGACCGGATGTTCGGAGGCGTCCTCCAGCGCGCCGGCCAGCCGCAGCAGTTCAGTGTCCACTGTTCCGGCGGCCGGGATGACGTCGACCAACTTCATCCGGCCGGTGGTGACGGTGCCGGTCTTGTCCAGCACGATGGTGTCGACCCGGCGGGTGGATTCCAGGATCTGCGGACCCTTGATCAGGATGCCCAGCTGCGCGCCGCGGCCGGTGCCCACCAGCAACGCGGTCGGCGTGGCCAACCCGAGGGCACAGGGGCAGGCGATGATCAGCACGGCGACGGCGGCGGTGAACGCCGCCTCGGCGCCCGCGCCGGCGCCCAACCAGAACCCCAGCGTGGCCACGGCCAGGGCGATCACGACGGGTACGAACACCGCGGACACCCGATCGGCCAGGCGCTGCACCGGGGCCTTGCCGGACTGCGCCGCCTCCACCAGGCGGGCCATCTGCGCCAGCTGGGTGTCGGCCCCGATCCGGGTGGCTCGCACCACCAGTCGCCCGCCGGCGTTCACTGTGGCGCCGGTGACGGCATCGCCGGGGCCGACCTCGACCGGGACCGGTTCACCGGTCAGCAGGCTGGCGTCCACCGCGGACGACCCGTCGACCACCTCACCGTCGGTGGCGATCTTCTCCCCCGGCCGGACCACGAACCGGTCGCCGACCACGAGTTGATCGACGGGCACCCGTTGCTCGCGGCCGTCCCGCAGCACGGCCACGTCTTTCGCGCCCATGTCCAGCAGCGCCCGCAGAGCGGCACCGGACCGCTTCTTCGCGCGGGCCTCGAAGTACCGGCCGGCCAGGATGAACACGGTGACCGCGGCCGCCACCTCGAGGTAGATCTCGTCCGCGCCGGCCCCGGGCTCGGGCAGCAGCCGGAACGTCATCCGCATGCCCGGCATGCCGGCGCCGCCGAAAAACAGCGCGTACAGCGACCACCCGAACGCGGCCAGCACGCCGACGCTGATCAGCGTGTCCATCGTCGCGGCGCCGTGCCGCAGGTTCGTCCACGCCGCCCGGTGAAACGGCCACGCGCCCCACACGACGACCGGCGCGGCGAGCGTCAGGCTGAGCCACTGCCAGTTGTCGAACTGCAACGGGGCGACCATCGCCAGCAGCAGCACCGGGACGGTGAGCGCCGTGGAGATGATCAGCCGGCGGCGCAGCGAGGCCACCTCCGGGTCCTCGTCGGCCTCGGCCGACCCCCGCGCCGCCGAGCCGGTGTCCGGTGGGCGCGGCGGTTCGGGCAGGTTGGCGGTGTATCCGGTGGCCTCCACGGTCGCGATCGCCGCCGCCACCTCGGTGCCCTCCGGCAACACCACGTGCGCCTTCTCGGTGGCGTAGTTCACCGAGGCCTGCACCCCGGGCATCCGGTTGAGCTTCTTCTCGATCCGCGCCGCGCACGACGCGCACGTCATGCCACCGATCTGCAGATCGACCGCTTGTTCCGTCATGCCCCAACCTCCTTCGTGCCGAATGCGCTTGCGTGGATCGTCGTGTCGCCGATCGAACGGTCAGGAAGCCAGGGAGTACCCGGCCTCGTCGACGGCCTCGCGCACGGCGGCCAGGGGCAGCGGGGCGCTGCTGGTCACCGTCACCCGGGAGTCCCCCCCGGCGTTCAGGTCGACGTCGACGGCGCTGACGCCGTCCAGCCGCGACACCTC
>JBDHZW010000507.1:0-2656 GCA_039812105.1 Nakamurella sp. | reverse complement strand
GCCGGCGGCACAATGCCTGGCATGCCGGACGACCTGCGCATCGTGCCCGCCAATCAGGCCACCACCGCCGAACTGGACGCCGTGTTCGAGAGGGGTGACCCGGCTCGATGCCGGTGCCAATGGTTCAAGATCAGCTCGGCGGAGTGGCACGCCGCGTCGGCGTCGGAGCTGGCCGACCGGCTGCGCGAGCAGGCGCAGTGTGGGCATCCGCATGGCGGCCGGACGAGCGGATTGATCGCGTTTGTGGACGACCGCCCCGTCGGCTGGTGCGCCGTGGAACCGCGGACCGCGTATCCCCGGATGCGCACGGCCCGGATCCCCTGGGCCGGTCGGGACGAGGACCGTTCGGACGGGACGGTGTGGGCGGTCACCTGTTTCGTGGTTCGAGCCGGCTTTCGGCGGCGTGGTGTCGGCCGGGCGCTGGCCTGCGCGGCGGTCGACCACGCGCGCGACCGCGGTGCCCGGGCGATCGAGGGGTACCCGCTGGTCGACGGCGCGGGAACCAGCGCCGAACGCTTCGTCGGCACCGAGAGCATGTTCGCCGACGCCGGGTTCACTCCCGTGAGCCAGCCGTCGGAGCGCCGGGTGGTGATGCGCCGGGAGCTCACCCAGTAGTCGTCGGCCCGGATGCCGTCGGCCGTCGACCGATGCCCCGTCGGCCGCCGACCGATGACGTCGGCCCTCGATACCGTCGCGACAGGGCGCCCCACTCGGTGCGCCCCCTCAGCTGCGCCGGCGACTCGGCCCTCGGCGGCTCCGTCCGGACTCACTCCCTTCGTCGGCGTGCCCGGCTGGGCACCCCCGTCGGCTCGGGCGCCCCTCGGCATCCTCTCCCCCAGATTCCCCGTCGATCGGCCGGCGACGTCAACGACCGGTGCCGGCATGGCTCGCGGCCCCGCGGTCGAGGACCGTGTGTCAGACCCTCGTGGTTCCCTGATCCAGGAATCTCGGTGACGCCATCAGCGGGTCGATATCGCGTTCTTGGCATCCTTGCATCATACCTTCTCAGCGCATAGAATACAAACACACGTACAAAACCCGGAGGAGGTGGGAAGATTGGACACCGCGGTATCCGACGGCTCGATCAGTTGGGCAGAGCTGGCCGCCGGGCCGGCCACCGTCGCCTCCCTGTCTGCGTTGACCGCGGTCGATCCAACCACCCTGGGCGGGACCGACGCCGTCGACGCGATCGTCTGCGCCGAGAAGGCCGCTTCCTTGCTGCTGGGCATCCAGGCGCAGCTGATGGCCCGGCTCGCCACTCCGTTCGTGGCCGGCGACCCCATGCGTTTGGCCGCCACGCTCGCCCGCCGCTCCGGCCTGACCGGCGGCGACGACTATGACTGCAACGTGCAGGCCATGGTCGAGGAGGCCGCCCAGTCCCTGGCCGCCAGCGAGGTCGCCGCCGCCCTGCGGATCGCCCCCGTCACCGCCGGCATCCGGATCCGCGAGGCGCAGCGCCTGACCCAGGAGTTCACCCCCGCCCGCCAGGCCCTGGAACAGGGCCTGATCGACCGAGGCAAGCTGCGCGCCATCGTCGACCGGGTGCAGGTTATGCCCTCCGAGCACGTCGGTCCCGTCCTCGAGAAGCTGCTTCCGGAGACCGTCGATCGTTCCACCAGCGAGATCCGGGAGATCACCGATCAGGCCGTCATCGCTGCCGACCCCGAGGGCGCCGCCGACCGGCACCGGCAGGCGGCCGCCCGCCGCGACGTGAGCGTCATCCCGGGCACGGATGCGATGGCCACCCTCAAGGCGTTCCTTCCCGCCGACGGCGCGGTGAAGATCTTCCAGGTCAGCGATCTCCTCGCGACCGGCTCCGCCGGCATCCCCGCCGACCGCCGTGGCATCGGCGCCCGTCGCGTTGACGCCCTGATCGACATCGCCGACCAGCTCCTGACCAACGGCCACGTCGACATCACCGGCTTCCTGGGCCCCTTGCCCGACCACGGCTGTCGCACCCCTCGCGTCCGCCCGCATCCGACCGGCACCGACCGCGCCAGGGTCGGACACGGCGCGGTGTCGACCGGCGAGGACGCGGACGCGACCACGTCGGTCGAATTGCCGACCGGCGCCGCCGACCCCCATCGGAGCTCGGCGAATCCTGATCGTGCCGGCACCCACGTCCACGATCCCGAGGGCAGCTATCGCGAGTTCGGCGCGACCCCTGCGGCCGACCTCGCGGACGACGCCGCCGTCACATCGGAACCCGAGTCATCCCACGACACCGCACCGAACAACGCCACCCACCGCGACGACGCCACCGAACCGGCAGACCCGGTCTGCCGGCCGGACGACCTCCCCGGCCGGCGAGGGTCGTCCACCTCCGAACCGGCCACCACCCAGACCGCGGACCGCCGACCCGAGAAGGTCCTGACTCGGCAGGGTCGCCGCCCGCACCTGACCGTCACCATGAGCCTGGACACGCTGGCCGGCCTGAACGATCTGCCCGCCGTCCTGGCCGGATTCGGCTCGATCCCCTCCGACCTGGCCCGCACCATCGCCCGGAGCGCCGGCACCATCACCGCCGCCGTCACCGACCCGGCCACCGGCACGGTCGTCGACTGCGGCGAACTGACCTACCGACCCCGACAGGCCGTGCGCGACCAGATCGCCGTCCTCACCGACACCTGCCAGTTCCCGTCGTGCCGGCAACCCG
>JBDHZW010000506.1:0-2662 GCA_039812105.1 Nakamurella sp. | reverse complement strand
GGTCGGGGTCGGTGCGGGACATGAGTTGTTCCCCTTCGGGGTCGCGGACTATGCCGCTGCCCCGACGCCTCTCCCCCGCAGCACCTGCCCGAGACGGTTGGTCGTCTCGCGGTGCCCGGCGTTGTCGTCGTGGATCACGCCGGGGCCGGTTGGCCGGCCGGGGGTGAGTCCAGCTTGCTGGGATTCATGACCCTTGGACCCCGTCACGAGTGGGGTTGCCCTCACCCGGCCGAGCAGTGTCGGCCGGTCCTGTTGGGCGGTTCAGTTGTCGGTCCCTATTCTCCCGTCTACGGTCACCAAGCGACATCAGGCGACACGCCGGCGCGCTCGATCAGGCGGTCACGGAATGCGCGGCGACGGTCACGGTCGTCGGCGCCGGCGGCGAGCTGGGCGGCGAGGGCGCGCCGGAGTGCGCGGCGGGTGGGTTCGGCGGTGGCCTCCTGCCGCAATGGCCGGCGTTGGCGGCGGGCGTCGCGGGGATCGTGGCGCCAGGTCCAGGCGAGCGCGGCGGCGAGTTCGAGGACGGGCCGCAGCGCGACACTGCCGACGACGGCCGGGCCGGGGCCGGCGCGGCGGCAGGCGTGGCACCGGTAGGCCAGCTGGTCACCGGTTCGGGTGAGGCGCGGGCCGGCCGGGTCGCGGCGGTCATTGACCAGCCGGACGGCGCCGGTGTCGTCGGTGATGACCAGGCCGAGAGTGTGGCCGGCCGGACAGACGAGGGTGACCAGCTGCATAGCGGGTCCGGCGCCGACGCCGTCGAGGTGGTGTTGGAACGCGATGGCCGGGTTGGGGTAGTCGAGGCAGTCGTATGCCCGGTCTCGCGGGCGTCGGCGGTCGGCCGTCATGGTGCCAGCCCGGCCGCGTCCAGGACCGCTACCAACGTGTCGTCGGTGGTTTGCACGTAGATCTGGGTGGTCGTCGGGGAGGCGTGGCCGAGCAGTCGTTGGACCGCGAACAGGTCGCGGGTGGCGGCATAGGTGCGGGTCGCGAACCGGTGGCGCAAGGCGTGCATGGTGACGCCGGCCGGCAACAGAGCCGAGATTCGGACGCCGACGTAGTCGGCGGACAGGTGCCCGGCCTTGCCGGGGAACGCGAACCCGTCGGGCCTGTCGCGTAGCAGGGTGGCGAGGTCGCGGCCGAGTGGGAGGCGGCGGGTCCGTTCGCCTTTGCCGCGCACGGTCAGCCACCAGCGGCCGGCGTTGTCGGGGTGTAGGTCGCGGGAGTGCACGGCGGCGACCTCGGCGCGGCGTAGGCCGGCCTCGGCGGCGAGCCGCAGCATTAGCGCGTCATCAGGGCCGGCGCCGGCCAGCGCGGCCCGGTAGGCGTCCTCGCTGGCCGGCCTAGGGACGGGCGGCAGGCGGTGGACGCGCGGAAGTGCCTCGGCCGGGTTCTCATCGGTGTGGCCGAGTTCGTATGCCCAGCGGTAGAACCCGGCCAGCGCGGACCGTGCCGAGCGGGCGGTGTTGCGTGACCAGCGGTGACCGGCCAGCCAGCCGGCCAGGTCGTCGGCGGTGAGGTCCCAGGGTGTTGGTGCGCCGGTCTCGCGGCCGAGGCGGTGCAGGATGCTCACGTACAGGTCACAGGTGGCGGCGGTGAGCTTTGCGGCACGCAGCCAGGCCCGATAGGTGGCCGTGACGGTGTACCAGCTGTCCGCGACAGGCCGGGCCAGCGGGTGCGGGCCGGGCCGTTCGGACGGATCGACTACGACGCGGCCGGCGCGGTGTGCCCAGCGGTAGAACGTGCGGAGGCTGGTCCGGTAGGCGTAGACGGCACGAGTTGAGCAGGTGAGCCCGTCGAGCCAGGCGTGCAGCTGCTCGGCGGTCACCGCGTAGGGGCTGGTGTCAATATCGGCGGCGAACATGCGCAGGTGACGCGCGACCCGGTCGCAGGTGCTGGCGGCGAGGCGGGACCGGCCGAGAATGTCGGTGCAGTCTGCTATGGCGGCCTCCCAGCGGTGGGCGTCGTTGTAGAGCCGGGCACGCTCGGCGCTCAGCCAGGCGCGGGCGTCGGCCTCGGTGTCGAAGATGGTCGGCGCGGCGAACGTGTCACCGGCACGCCTGTAGGACGCCTGCCAGCGGCCCGAGGCGAGTTGGCCGACGCGGCCGAACCGGTTCACGAGAGTTCCCCGGACCGGACGAGTTGCCGGGCGCGCGTGGCGGCACGGTGCAGGGCGTCGGCGTAGTGGTCGGTCTGATCCGGCGTGAGGTCGAGCAGATCCGAGTCCGCGAAGGTCATAACTCGCGGCGAGTCGAGGCCTGCGACGTCCTCGGCGGCGGTGAGACGGACGATGAGCCCACGGTCATCGGTCTGCCCGAGAGAGCAGCTGTGGACGACGAGGGCGCAGCAGTCGAGCCACAGCCGGGCGGGGTGCTGTCGGTCGCACCATGGCGGGCATGTCGCGGGTCGGGACGGGTTGGGTTCGTGGTGCGTGGCCGGGCAGACCTCTGTCAAGGCTCGTTTGACGCGGGGGTGCAGCATGGTGACGGTCATGGGTTGGTCTCCTTCGGTGGGGTCGGTGGGGTGAGGATGCAGGGGCCGGGGTGATCCCGGCCGTCGGGTGTGGCGGGCAGGGTGCAGCCGTGCAGGTGCGGCCCGGTGTGGGCGTGACAGCAGCTGCTCATGACGCGGGCACCAACGACAGGTGCCGACGCCGGCCCGTGCC
>JBDHZW010000505.1:0-2682 GCA_039812105.1 Nakamurella sp. | reverse complement strand
TCCTGCCAGCTGCTCAGGCGGACTCTGCTGCCGGGTCGACCCCGACGACGATCAGCGCCCGCCGCCCCTTCAGCGCCGGGTCGTCGGCCACGCTGAACAACAGGCCCTGGGCGGCGGGGTCATCCGCGACGCTGTCATCCGCGTTGGGGGTGTCGGGCGGGCCGTGCTGAGCGTAGGGGCCGGTGGCCGTCACCTCGGTGTTGAGGTCGTCGTCGAAGAGGTACTGGGTGGTGAGCACCGTGCGGTCCTCGACGTGGACCCGGGAGTGGATGTGGATGGCGCGTCCCGGATACCAGCCGGGCCAGATCGTCACGAACTCGACGATCCCGTCGGCGTTGGTGGTCTGGGTGCCGCGCAGGAACGTGGTCGTCTCGCCATCGTCGTCGGGGGTGACCCCGTCGAGGTACGAGGAGTAGTCGCCGTCGACGTCGCAGTGCCAGATCTCCACCGCGGCGCCCGGGATCGGGATGCACGACCGGTCGACCACGCGGATCCCGACGCGGAGGGGCTCACCGGAGCGTCCCTCGGTGATGTCGCGCCGTTCCATCTGCACCTTGGTGGGGAACGGCCCGGCCATCAGCTCCGGCAGCACCCGGCACACATCGAGCGGTTCGAAGTCGGCCGCGGTGAACACGGTGGTCGGTGGGGTTCCCGCGGCACTCGGAGCCCCAGCGGTGGTGGTGGACGACGCCCCGGCCACGGTCGTCGAGGTCGTGGATGCTGTCGAGGCCGTGGACGCCGATGTCGCCGAGGAGCCGCCGTCGGAGCACGCGGCGATCGCGACCGAGGAGCCGATGAGCCCGCCGCCCAGAGTGAGCACCCGGCGACGGTCCAGCAGCGGTCGGCGGTCGTGGGGAATCCGAGGGCCTGGGGAGTCCATGCCGGACAGGTTGCCCCAGGCGACGCGGGCGGTGTCGGCGGTCCCGCGGTTCGGGGTCGACCATCCCGGCCGTGATCTGACGATGCGTCAGGTCTGACTTGCCCCCCGGATGTGACATCCGCTACAACGTCGCCCCACGTCCGGGGTGATGGACGTGGCAGGGGCGGGCGGATCGGCGGGGTGGCACCCCCGGACCGCTCCATGGGCGAAACGGGGCAACCAACGCGCATCCGAGCGACCGCGGTCGTCGTCATCGTCGGCACCGTCGTGCTGCTGGCCGGGGCGTGTGCCCCACCGTCGGGACCGGGTTCGACCACCACGGTGAACACGTCGCCCACGGCGGTGATCGTGGCTGATCCGACCTCGGGACCGGCGCCGCTCGCCGTGTCGTTCTCCGGACTGAGCAGCACCCAGCCGGGCGGGACCATCACCGGCCACAGCTAGAACTTCGGTGACGGGGGCAGCTCGAACGCTGCCGAACCGACCCACGTGTACGCAAACCCGGGCACCTACACCGCCCGCCTGATCGTCACCGGCAACACCGGCGCGACCGACACCGAGACGATGGTGATCGAGGTCGTGCGCGACCTCAGCGGAATCGTCCTGGTCAGCACCGCCGGGGCGGACTCGGCCTCGTGCGGATCCGCGGCCGAGCCGTGCGCGACGATCGGCCACGGCCTGGAACGGGCCGTGGCGACCGGCCGCGACGAGGTCTGGGCGGCCCAGGGCGGCTACCCGGCGTTCACCGTGCGATCCGGAGTCGACGTGCGGGGCGGGTACTCGGCCGACTTCACGGGTTCCGGTGCGGCCACGGTGGTGTCCGGTTCCTACGACCCGGCGTCGGGGGTGTCGGCGGCGATCATCGCCCACGACGTCACCGCGCCGACCACCGTCGCCGGTCTGACCGCCGTCGGGGGTGACGAGTCGACCTCCGGTCGCACCTCGCTGGCGGCCTACGTCGACGGCTCCGGCGCCGGACTCAGCCTGGACGGCGTGACCCTGACCGGCGGTGTCAGCGGTTCCTCGGCCACCGCGCTGCTGGTCGACGGTGCCACGGTCGCGCTGACCGCGCCGGTGATCCGTAGCGGCGACGCGACCGGAGCCGGCCAGAGCGCCTACGGCGTCCGGGCGATCAACGGCGCCGTCCTCGACATCGACGGCGGTTCCATCGAGTCGGGCGCGGGGGCCGCAGGGGCGGCGGCTCCCGTCGCCCCGTCCGCTCCGGCTCCCGGCTGCGCCGGCGGTGCCGGTGGCAACGGCAGCGGGTCCAACCGGGGCCCGGGCGGAGCCGCCTGCGCCGGGTCGGCTCCGGCCAACTCCGGTGCCGGCGGCAACGGCGGTGGCTACAGCAGCTCGGGTGAGTCCGGGGCCCCGAGCGGTGGGGGCGCCAGTGGTGGCTCCGGTGGCTGCGGCAGCCTGTTCGGCTGTGGTACCGATGCAAGCGGCGGTTCCGCTGGTTGGGCGGGGTCGGCCGGTTCCGGGGGCGAGGGAGGCTCGAGCACCCTCGCGGCCGGCGTGACGTTCAGCGGTCAGGCCGGATCGGCCGGAACGGCGGGCGCGCCCGGTGCGGGTGGCGGCGGTGGCGGCGGCAAGTCCGCCTCCGGCGGCGGTGGCGGCGGTGGAGCCGGCGGTGGCGGCGGCGTCTCCGGTGCCGCGGCGACCGCGGGAGGCTCGGCCGGTGGCGGTTCGTTCGGCGTGTACGTCCACAACTCCTCGGTCGACCTGTCCGGGGTGACGGTCACCGCGGGGACCGCCGGAGACGGTGGGGCCGGGCAGTCCGGTGGAGCCGGCGGTTCGGGCGG
>JBDHZW010000504.1:0-2695 GCA_039812105.1 Nakamurella sp. | reverse complement strand
CACCGCTGCGGCTTGGCCGGCTGATCCGTCAGAAGTAGACAACCATCAGCTGCGCCAGCAGCACCTTGATGATCATGCTGACCGGGAACAGCACCGCGTAGCCGACGGCGACCCGCTGGTCCGGCACCTTGCCGAACGCGTAGGCGTACGGTGCCGGGTTCAGCTGCGAGCCGGTCAGCCCGCCCAGCGATCGGGCGGTGCCGTACTTGAGCACGTTGCGCAGCCCGACGACGCAGACCAGGGCGTGCGCGGCGGAGATGGCCAGGCCCAGCATCACCAGCGGGAACCAGTCGTCGGCGAGTGCGGTGATCAGCCCGGACCCGGCGCCGGTGCCGACCGCGACCAGGAACACCAGCAGCGAGTACTGGTTCAGCGTGTTTGCCACGTTCCCCGGAAGCGCCCAGATGATCGGGCCGGTGCGGCCGAGCGCACCGAGCACGACGCCGAGGATCAGCGGGGCGGTCGCGGTGCCCAGCACCAGGGTGCCGCCGCCGGGCAGCGGGATCTGCACGAACGCCAGCAGCAGGCCCAGGGTCAGACCCAGGCCGAGCCCGATCGGGTTGATGTCGCCCGCGGTCCGTTCGGAATCGCCCAGCTCCTTGGCGATCTCGGCCAACTTCTGCCGCGGCGCGGTCACCCGCAGCCGGTCCCCGCTGGCCAGCACCAGGTCCGGGCTGGCGATGATGTCGATGTCGCCGCGCCGCACCCGGCTGACCACCGCGTCGTACTTCTCGTCCAGGCGCAGCGCGACGAGTTCCCGACCGACGTAGTTGCGGTTGGACAGGGTGATGCGGCGGAAGTCGATGTCGGAGCGGTCCATCCATGGCTCGTCGACGGCGGGCTTGCCCAGATCGGTGACGAGCCGCTGCACCTCGTCCTCGCGGGCGGTGATCGTCAGCAGGTCCCCGGACGCCAGTGCCGCCTCGTCGTGCGCGACGATGGTCGCCCCGTCGCGGGTGAGCCGGGACACCACCGCCTGGTACCGGTCGGCCAGGCCGTGCACGGTCAGTCCCGGATCGCCGACCAGTTCCAGCGTGCGCACCACGATCGGTGCGACGGTCACCTGGTCCTCGGCGGTGGGTTTCCGCTTCCCCGCGCTGATCAGGTACGAGCAGCACAGGATGGTCAGCAGCACGGTGATCGGGTAGGCCACCGCGTAGCCGATCGCCGGCTCCGGCGGGATGGGGCCGCCGGCGGCCAGTTGCTGCTGCACCGCCCCCAGCGCGGCGGTGGCGGTGCCCGCCCCGGAGAACGCGCCGGCCACCGTGCCGATGTCCAGGCCGAACCAGCTGCCCACGCCCAGCGCGGCGGCCGCCATCGCCAGGATCGCCAGGATCGACACCACCACCGGCTGCCAACCCGACCGCAGGGCGTTGATGAACGACGGACCGGCGGCGATCCCGACCATGTAGCAGAACACGCACAACGACAGGCTGGTGACGATCGGCGGCAACGCCACCTTCGGCTCGATCGCCGACAGGGCCAACGCGACGAACAGCGCGCCGGCCGGGCCGAACGACACCGGCCCGAACCGGATCGCGCCCAGCGCGCTGCCCACCCCGACACAGAAGAAGATCGTCAGCAACGGGCTGTCCACGAACCACTGCAGCATGGTCGCTCCCCGGGGTCGATCGGCTTCGCTCCGCGAAACGCTAGCCCCGCCGCGCCGACGTCGCCGGGTATCCCCCGGTTCTGGGGGGCTCCTCCGGACCTACTCGGCCGGCACGTTCGCCTCGAGCTCGGCCAGCCACACCGCGGCGTTCCCGTCGGACGGGGCCCGCCAGTCGCCGCGGGGCGAGAGCGACCCGCCGGCCGACACCTTCGGCCCGTTCGGCATCGCCGACCGCTTGAACTGGCTGAACCCGAAGTAGCGCTTGACGAACACCGTCAGCCACTGCCGGATCGGCGCCAGATCGTAGGCGCGGCGCCGCTCGGTCGGGAAGCCCTCGGGCCACAGCCCGCCGTCGACGTCGTGCCAGGCGTGCCAGGCCAGGAACGCGATCTTGGACGGCGTGAACCCGTACCGCAGCGTGTAGAACAGGTTGAAGTCCTGCAGTTCGTAAGGCCCGATCGATTTCTCGGTGCTCTGCGGAACCTCGTCCTCCTTGACCGGGATCAGCTCCGGGGAGATCTCGGTGCCCAGGATCGACAGCAGGATCTCGTCGACGTCGTCGGAGAAGTCGCTCAACCCGGCCACCCACCGGATCAGGTGCTGGATGAGGGTTTTCGGCACCCCGGCGTTCACGTTGTAGTGCGACATCTGGTCGCCCACCCCGTAGGTGGACCAGCCCAGGGCCAGTTCGGACAGGTCGCCGGTGCCCAGCACGATGCCGTGGTGGTGGTTGGCCAGCCGGAACAGGTAGTCGGTGCGCAGCCCGGCCTGCACGTTCTCGAAGGTGATGTCGTACACCTCCTCGCCGCGGCCGAACGGATGGTCCAGGTCGGCCAGCATTTGCCGGGCGGCCGGCCGGATGTCCAGCTCGTTCGCGGTGATGCCCAGTGCCCGCATCAGCGCCCAGGCGTTGTTCTTCGTCGTCGTGCCGGTCGCGAAGCCGGGCATGGTGAAGCCGCGGATGTTGGTGCGCGGGTAGCCGAGCAGGTCCATCGCCCGGGCGGCGACGATCAGCGCGTGCGTCGAGTCCAGCCCGCCGGACACGCCGATGACGACGGTCCGCGTTCCGATCGCCCGCAGCCG
>JBDHZW010000503.1:0-2695 GCA_039812105.1 Nakamurella sp. | reverse complement strand
GGTGGTGGGCAGCCACGGTCGCGGCGGTTTCACCGGGATGCTGATCGGCTCGACCAGCCAAGCGCTGGTCGTCCACAGCGCCGCGCCCGTCGTCGTGGTTCGCGACCCGTCACGATCCTGAAGGACGGCCCACGGGGTACCGCGGGATCACCGGACCCGGTCAAGGCCGGTCCCCGGGGCTGGATTGGGTGAACGTGGTCGGGGATGAAGGCGGACGGGACGGAGTCATGCTTTGTCCTTCCGGACCGACGGGGCAGCGTCGACCGAACCAGGAGGAGGAACGGTTGCTGGGGGCATTGCGTGACGCGCGGTCGACCCGGGAGCCGGATGCGGTCGCTCGAGCGGAGGACGCGCTGTTCCGGTACTACCTTCCCGTGGCCGACGATGTCGCCGCCGCCCACCCTGCTTATCGCACGGACCGAGTGCACGTGCACCACGCCGCGGAGGCCGGGCTGGCCCGGGCCGTTCTCGGCTGGAGCGGGCGCGACGTCGCAGGCTTCGACACCCACGTCCGGCGGACGATCGCCGGACAACTGGCCCGATACGACCTGCTCGCCGGCCGGGGCGACGCCGCTGCCGCGATGGATGGCAGAGGACGCACGGACGATTGCGCTCGGGGCCGGGCTCCGGCCGACCCGACCGGTCGCGGCCGCCCGCCGAGGCTCGGCGCCGGCATCGGCGAACCCGTCGATCGGCTCGAGCTGGCCGACCGCCACGCAGCGTTCTACCTGAGCACCACGATCGAAGCGTTGGTGTCCGACCTCGGTGGGCACCGTTCGGACCGGGAGCTCACGCGGCCGGCGATCCGCGCCCTGCATGAACTCCGGAACAGCATCTGCGCCGAAGATCTGCCGGAGATGGTCGGCCGGCTCGTCCGGGAGCGACTCCGGGAGCCGGCGCAGGAATCGCTGGCGACGGGTGGCGACAACGGCGGGTGGGGTAGGTGGGGTAGGTGGCCGGTTGGCTGGTGAGGTCACCGTCGGCGTGACGCCCAGCTATACCCCGCGAGCGGCCGGAACGCCGCACCGTCGGCCCGGGTGTCGCCCGTTGCCGCCCGCGGGCCACGCTGCACGGACAGGGGCTCGGAGCAGGTCATCGACGGGACGGTGCTCGGACGGAATCCCGCCAGGACGACCGTTCCCGCGGGGTGAGGTCACCGCCGCCGGGACGATCTCCGCGGTCGGAGCGACAACGATGGCCGCATCGGTCGGACGGTCTGAGGTCCTCACCCGTGTCACGCGGTTCGGGGCAGGGATCTCCCCGACACGGCGCGGCCCGATCACGTGGTGTGCGGGCCGCATGGACGTGCGCCGGGCGGGATCCCCCGGCCGGGTGCGGGTCGGTGAGCCAGACGGCGCGTGCCACCACCTCGTCTCAACCAGGAAACCCAGGCCGCACCGGCCGTGCTTCCGCGACGGTGGTGTGGGCCGGACCCGGGGCGCGACCGCGTCGTCGTTCCCGCGTTGTCGGGGCCGCGTTGTCGTGACCGCAGCCGGATCCGCCTCGGCGGGCGGATCAGCGGCGGTCCGGAGCCGCCGACCCGGCGGCGAGCCGGAAGGGCTGGACGACGTCGGTCAGCTGGGCGGCCGGGATCGAGGCGTCGGGCCCCGTGCGGTACACCTCGCTCGGATCACTCGTTGCGACGGCGTGGTGGTCGGTCAGCCACTGCGCCAACGTACGGTAGGCCGGAGCCATCGCGTCATAGCTGCCGCGATGCTGCACCACGGCGACCCGGCCGCCGGGGATCCATTCGGCGACCACATCACCGTCGCCGGTGAAGATCCCGTCGACCGGGAAGCCGGCCGTGACGCGGAAGCGACCGTCGTCGTGTCGACGGTAGCGGGCGAACGGCGGGCCGGACGGACGGCGGCCCACGGTGCCGAGGTACCCGGCGATGCGTTGGTAGGTCGAACCCAGCCAATCCGGCAACTGGGTGACGGCCAGCGTTGTGGTCCGGGTTGCGGCCCAGGACGACGCGCGTTCACGGACGAGGACGGTCGATGACATGCCCGAATTGTCCGTTCAGTGGACTCACCGCCACCAGGGCTTTTGGTCCCGATCGGCGGCGGTGCGCCGGCCGGCGGCGGGGCGCCCCGGCCCGACGGAACGGTACCTCGAGCCCGTTGCGGCCAGGCTGCCCGCTCGTCGGGCACGCGGGTCGTCCCTGCATCTGGGACCGGTGACGTCGCGACCGGCTCTCGTGAAGGAACCGCACGGGGACCGAGATCCGTGGTCGGCAACGTCCCGCGGCAGTCGATCGTCGGGTCAGCTCGACGACCGACGATCGAGGCCGAACTGCCGCGTTGTCGGCATGGTGATGGCGATCCGTGGTCCCGGCGCAGCGGCCTGCGCCCACCTGGCCACAGCCGAACCCCACCGGACAGCCACCGCCGAACTCCAGGAGATCGGCGTCCTGATGACACCCACGTGGGCCGCCTGAGGTCGACCACCTTGCCGCCTCGCGCGCCGCCCGGTCTCGGCCGGTCCCACGCTCCGCAGTATTCGAAGCGTTCGAAGCGTCTGGCACCGCGCCACAGTCGCCGTCGTCACCCGGCCCGCAAGTGCCTCCCCGGACGGGTCAAGCCCAGCTGAGTGGTGTACGTGACGAGGTCGGCCGCCGGTGATTCTTCTTTGGTCAGGCGGCGGTGGTGATGGCTGGGGCGCTGTTCGCGGTGTCCTCCTTCGGGTCGTGCGT
>JBDHZW010000502.1:0-2732 GCA_039812105.1 Nakamurella sp. | reverse complement strand
TCGACACCCACCCCTCCCGGGCGCCGTCCACATCGAGCGGTGCGCGGACCGATCACCCGGTCACCGTGTCGAGCTGCCCACGTACATCTTCGAGGTCCAGGTAACGCCGATCCGGCAGGGCCAGCAGCAGCTGGAGCACGTCGACCGGGGCGTGCGCGGCGATCGCGGCGGTGAGCAACTCGTTGCGGGGGGTGGCCCCGAACCGGAAGGCGTCGCCGACCAGGCCCGCCAGGTCGTCCCCGGGGCCGTCCGGTGGCGGGCCGGGCGCTGAACGGCCGGCGGCGGTGTTGCTCAGATCCAGCATGGCGGCCTCCGCGGTTCGGGCGGGTGGGGCCGCGGCCCGACCCGGATCGGTCGTGTCATCCGATCCTCACCCCGAACGGCGGCATCGAACCTGACGACTGCCTGACGGTTTGCCGACCGGTGCCGACCAGCGGGCCGGTTCAATGCGCCGTCAGCCGGGATCCGATCTCGCGCAGCGCCGGCAGGTCGTGCGCGTCCGACGGCAGCGCCGGGACCTCCACCACCGGCAGGTCGGTGTGCACCCGGTCGAACCGGGCCCGCATGTGCAGCTCGGCCGACCGGACCTCCAGCCGCTGCCGGTGGATGTCCAGCAGCGCCGCCGTCAGCGGGGCGGACTCCCGCAACCGGCCGGCCGCGACCTGCGCGGTGCCGGCGGGCAGGTCGGCCAGCGGCGGGTGGGTCCGGTTCAGGACCAACCCGGCCAGCGGCATGCGTTCGGCGCGCAGCCGGTCGGTGAAGTAGGACGCCTCGCGCAGTGCATCCCCTTCGGGGATGGACACCACCACGAACCGGGTGCCCGGCGCCCGCAGCAGCTCGTACGTCGCCTGGGCCCGCTCCCGGAAACCGCCGAACATGTCCTCGAACAACTGCACGAACTGGGCCGCGTCGGCCAGCATCTGGCCGCCGAGGATCGTGGTGACCGCCTTGGAGAAGAGCGCGAAGCCGGCGCCGACCAGCTTCATCACCCCGCGGCTGGGGGTGGCCAGCAGCTTGATCATCCGGCCGTCCATGAACGAGGACAGCCGCTGCGGGGCGTCCAGGAAGTCCAGCGCCGACCGGCTCGGCGGGGTGTCGACGACGATCAGGTCGAACTGGTTCGTGGCGGCCAGGTTGGCCAGCTTCTCCATCGCCATGTATTCCTGCGTGCCCGAGAACGACGTGGAGATGACCTGGTAGAAGGGGTTGGCCAGGATCGCCCTCGCCCGTTCCGGGGTGGAGTGGTGGGACACCATCTCGTCGAAGGTGCGCCGGGTGTCCAGCATCATCGCCCACAGCTGCCCGTCCGGGTGGGCCAGCGGCACGTCGACCCGTCGCGGGTCGTTGTCCAACTCGCGCAGGCCCAGGGACTGGGCCAGCCGCTTGGCCGGGTCGATGGTGAGCACGGCGACGTTGCGGCCGGCGTCGGCCGCCCACAGCGCCATCGCCGCCGCGGTCGTCGTCTTGCCGACGCCGCCGGACCCGCAGGTCACCACGATCTTCGTGCGGGGGTCGGCGAGCACCGGACCCAGGTCGAGCAGCGGGTTGGTCGAGGCGCCGGGGCGGTCGGGCATCACTGCACCCCCTGCTCGGCCAGCCGGTCGGCCAGCTCGTACACCCCGCCGAGGTCGCCGCCCTCGACCAGCCGGGGCAGCTCCAGCATGGGCAGCCCGGCAGCGGCCAGCTCCTCCCGGCACGACTGCTCGTCGAGCACCCGGATGGCGTGTTCGGCGGCCTGCTCGGTCAACCCGCCCAGCAGCCGCTCGGCCGGATCGATGCCCGCGCCCCGCAGCCCGTCGGCCAACTGCCCGGTGTCCAGCCGCCGCTCGGCGGCCGGCACCAGCGATTCGGCCGGCAGCTGCGGCTGGGTCGCCGCGTTCACGATGATCGCGCCCACCGGCAGGCTCTTGTCGCGCAGCTGGTCGATCGCCTCCAGGGTCTCGGTGACCGGCATGTCCTCCAGCAGCGTGACCAGGTGCACGATCGTGTCGGGGGAGTGCAGCAGCCGGACCACGCCCTCGGCCTGGCTGTGGATGGGCCCGCGCTTGGCCAGCCCGGACATCGCCTCGGTGACGCCCAGGAACGTCACCACCCGGCCGGTCGGCGGCGCGTCCAGCACCACCTCGTCGTACACCGGCCGGTTGTCCGACCCCTTGCGGGTGACGGTCTCCTTCACCTTGCCGGTGAGCAGCACGTCCCGCAGTCCCGGGGCCAGCGTGGTGGCGAACTCCACCGCGCCCATCTTCTTCAGGCTGCGACCGGCGAATCCGAGGTTGTAGAACATCTCGAAGTACTCCAGCAGGGCGGCCTCGACGTCGACGGCCAGCGCCCGGACCTCGCCCCCGCCGGTGGCGATCGCCACCTTCTTCTCCTGATACGGCAGCGGCGGCACGTCGAACAGCCGGGCGATGCCCTGCCGCTCCTCGACCTCGACCAGCAGCACCCGCCGGCCGCCGGCGGCCATGGCCAGGGCCAGCGCGGCGGAGACGGTGGTCTTGCCGGTGCCGCCCTTGCCGGTGACGACGTGCAGCCGGGCCCGCCGGCAGGCGCTGGTCCAGGGTTCGGACTCGGCGACGATGTCGGCGTCGTCGGTCATCGCGCCCCCCGGACGGTCAGCGGAACCGGTGCGCCGTGCTCCACGGTGCGGCCGACGGTGCAGTACCGGTGGACCGCGCGGGTGACGACGGTGCGCAGCTGTTCCTGCGCCTGCGGGTCGAGCCCGGACAGGTCCA
>JBDHZW010000501.1:0-2758 GCA_039812105.1 Nakamurella sp. | reverse complement strand
CGGCGCCGGGGCGGTCGCCGGACGCGGCCAGCGCCTCGGCCAGCCGCCAGCGGGAGCGGGCGACCTCGTAGCGGTAGCCGTAGTCGAACTCGGCCACCGCGGCCCGCCACAACTCGGGGTGGTTCCGGCCGGTCAGTCGAGCGTGCTCGGCGCGGGCCCGGGCGACCCAGCCCCGGCCTTCCGGGCCCAGCCGTCCGCCGCGCGGCCGTCCCCGCCGGGCCGTCTGCTCCATCCGTTCCAGGAAGATCGCCCCGGTGGCCTCGTCGGCCGAGGTGTCGCCGCCGGTCAGCCTCGTCCGGTCGGCTCGGTCGGCCAACGCGGCCAGACCCAGGGCGGACAGCCAGATCCCACCGAGGAAGTAGTCGTTCCAGGCCTCGCTCATGAACTCGGTGAGCCGAAAGGTCAGGTCGACCGCGGCCTGGTGGTCACCCGCCCAGGTCAGCGCGTCGATGGTGCAGCCGCCCGAGGTCATGGCCATCATCGGGTCGCGTTTCCAGTCGACGACCATCGCCCGGCCGCGCGCCGGCACGTCCGCATCGCCCCGGGCGACGGCGGCGTAGAACTCGATCGTGGACAGCGTGGTGCGGGCGGCCTCGGGCACCCAGTCCCCGCTGGTCGGGGGATGCAGGTCACCGCGCACGTAGCGGATCAGCTCCCGGTACAGCAGCAGCCCGACGCCGTAGCCCATCCAGAGCACGCCGGTGGATCTGGCCCGTTCGATACCGGCCTGGCAGATCGTCCAGGCCCGGTCGAGATCGCCGGCGTAGTACCGGTTCGCGGTCAGGTTGTGGGTGGCGCGCAGTTCGGCGGTCAGGTCGCCGGCCGCCCGGGCCAGCTCCAGGGATCGGGCGAACAGGTCACCGGCGACGTCGGCCTCGTTCACCGCGATGACGGCCAGGCTGGTCAACGCGTCGGCCTCGGCCTCGGGCACGCCGAACTCGCGGGCCTCGGCCACCGCTCGTTCGGCGATGACGCGGGAGTCGTCGTCGCGATCGCAGTTCAGCAGGGACCGGGCGTAGGCGGCCAGCAGCCGGGCCCGGTCCGCCGACGGACCTTGCGATTCGAGCACCGCCAGCGCCTGCTCCGACCGCTGCACCGCCTCCTGCTCGCGCACGTCGTCGATGAGGTAGTACGCGGCGTCGGGGGTCAGCCGGGCCGCCCGGGCGTCGTCGGTGCCGTCCAGTGCACCGACCGCCAGGCCCGCGGCCCGCCCGGGTTGGCCGGCCCGGCTGGCCGCTCGGGCTGCGCTCATCTGCACGTCGATCAGGTCGTGGCCGATGCGGTCGGCGGCGTCCGGCACGGCGTCCCACAGCGAGATCACCGTCTCCAGGTGACGCAGCGCCTCCGTGGGCGCCAGGACGTCCATCGCGTCCCGGGCCGCGGCGTAGGACGCCGACAGGGCCACCGGCAGTTCGTGGGCGCGCAACGCGTGGTGCGCCAACTCGGCCGACGAGCCGAGCGAGCCGTCCTCGGCGATCCGCCGCTGGTAGGCGCGGTGCAGCCGGGTCACCTCGCCCGGCAGCAGGTCGGCGTAGACCGCCTCGGCCAGCAGCGCGTGCCGGAAGACGATCCACCGCGCGTCCTCGGTGACCAGCACGTGGTGGGCGATGGCCTCTCGCAGCACGCGATCGACCGCGGCGCCGTCCGGGAAGTCGGGTTCACCCAGGGCGACCGCGGCCAGCAACTCGCCGGACACCCGCCGGCCGGCCACCGAGGCGATGCCGGCCAGGGTCTGCACCGCCGGGTCCAGCCGCTCCAGCCGGGCGTGCAGCACGTCGGCCAGGCTGACCGGCAGCACGGCCGCGTCCGTCTCGCTCTCCAGCAGTTCCTGGGCGAAGTAGGCGTTGCCCTCCGAGCGGCGCAGGACCTGCTGCAACACCTCGTCGGGCACCGACCGGCCGGTGATGACGGCGCCGAACTGGGCCAGTTCGGCCGGGGTGAACGGGGCCAGCTCGACGTGGTCCACCCGCGGATGACGCAGGAGCTCGGACAGCACGGGCCGCAGCGGATGGCGGCGGTGCAGGTCGTCGGTCCGGTAGGAGGCGACGAGGAGCAGGCGCTCGGACCGCAGCCGGGCGATCAGGAACCGCAGCACGTCGCGGCTGGAGGGATCCGCCCAGTGCAGGTCCTCGATGATCAGCACCAGCGGCCGGTCCGGGCGGCCGGCCGCGCCGATCGCCGAGGCGATGCCGTCGAACAACTGGCCGCGGGCCGTCTGCTCCGCGGGACCGGCCGGCTCGACCAGCCCGGAGTCCAGCAGCCGGCCGAGCGCCGGCCGGGTGGCGACCGCCGCGTCCACCGCCTCGTCGCCCCGCAACTGGGACAGGGCCTCGGTGAACGGCAGGTACGGCAGCCCGACGTCGCCGAGATCGACGCAATGGCTGACCACCACCCGGGCGTCCGCCGCCTGCGCGACCTCGGCCAGCCGGGTCAGCAGCCGCGTCTTGCCCACCCCGGCATCACCCGACAGCAGGATGGCGCTGGGTTCGCCGTCGCGGGCGCGGGCCAGCGCCGCGCGGAACGTCTCGAGCTGCTCGGCGCGGCCGACGAACGGGAGATCGACCGTGACTGCCACGCGGTCCATAGTGGCAGCCGGGTACGACAGCACCTCGGTCGCGACGGTGTCCGGTCAGGCCGCCCGGTGGCCGGCCCGGTCCCGGGCCGCCGCGACCGGCTCGCTGCGGATCGTTCGCTGGGCCGGGATCGGCCGGACGGTCTCGACCGCCGGGGCCGGCCGGGCGGCCGGGCTCACCGTCCA
>JBDHZW010000500.1:0-2769 GCA_039812105.1 Nakamurella sp. | reverse complement strand
TCGCCGCCACCGGAGCGAACGGAGGATGCCGCGGGTGCGCTCATGCTGGCCGCGGCCGCCGCCTGGACCGGCGACGCCTGGGATGTCGCCGCCGAGTACGCCGACGCCGGATTGTCCCTCGCGGACGGGGGAGAGCACCTGCGGATCGTGCTGCGCGCGATCCGGGCCGCGAACTGGTCGTTCGCCGGCGACCGGGCCGCGGGAATCCGCGAGGCGAACCAGATCCTCCGCGACAATCAGGAGCTGGGCAACGATCTCGCCGCCCTGTTCGCGCTCGTCACGCTCACGGTCACCGCCCTCGTCGGCGGCGACGCGGCGTCGGCCCTGCGCACCTCCGACGAGCTGCTGCGCATCCACCGCCGGATGGGCACGCTGGCCGTCGGCGACACCATCGAGACCCGCGCGTCCGTCCGGGCCACCGCCGGCGACGCGGCGGGGGCCGTCCGGTGCCTCGGTGCGTCCGCGGCGATCAACCGGCGGATGGGCCGCGACTGGCCCTGGCACGATTTCACCCCCGCCGTGCTGGCCGACCTGCGGGACCGCGTCCCCCCGGACGAATTCGCGCAGAACTGGGCGGCCGGCGAACGTCTCGGGCTGGGCGACCCGGCGCGGTTCACGCCCGAATGGATCTGACGGCCCGGCGGGCGCTCATTCCGCCGCGATCGGCCCGGCCGCCTTCATCGCGTCGCGAGCCGCGGTCTCGTCGGCCCGCCGGGCGCCGTCGTCCCCGGCCGCGGCCGCGAGCTCGGCCGCCCGCCGGAAATGGGCAGCCGCGGCCAGGAACATGTCTCGGGCGGTCGAGCCGTCGTCGTTCTCGATGGCCAGATCGGCGGCCGCCATCGCCCGCTCCCCGGCCGACCGGGCCGCGCATTCGTCATCGAGGGTCATGCCCACGATCCTGGCGATCGGCACTCTCACCGCACTGTTCCGGGCGATCCGGATCGTGAGAGTCCGGTGACAGTCGGCGCTGGCAGGGTCGTCACCGACAGCCCGGCGAGCCGGCCGGACCAGACGAAGGGACCCTTTCGATGACCAGGTTGCTGCTCGACGACGACCTCCTCGACGCCCAGCTGATCCGCGCGATCGGCGCCACCAGCCATCAGGGCGCCGACATCGGCGAGGTCGTGCAGGCGATGAAGGGGCTGGACGAGAAGAGCCTCGACTCCTGGTACGAGGCCTGGAACGCCCTGGGCGAGCGGGTTTTCGCCCTCGCCGAGGAACAGCAGGAGGCCGGTGATCGGGTCGGCGCCCGCAAAGCGTTCCTGCGGGCCTGCACCTACCTGCGCACCGGCGGCTCCATGCTCTACAGCTCGCCGGTCGACCCGCGGATGGTGCAGAGCAACACCCGGCAGACCGCCGCGTTCCGGGGGGCCACGGCGCTGATGGACACGCCGGTCGAGATCGTGCAGATCCCCTACGAGAACACCACGCTGCCCGGCTACTTCTTCAAGGCCACGGCCGAGACCGGGGTCCGACGGGCCACCGTCATCGGGCTGGGCGGGTACGACGGCACCGCCGAGGAGGTCTACTTCTACTTCGCCGCGCCCGCGCTGGCCCGCGGCTACAACGTGCTGATCTTCGACGGCCCCGGGCAGGGGGCCGCGCTGCTGCAGCAGGGCCTGCCGATGCGGCCGGACTGGGACGCGGTGATCACTCCGGTGGTCGACTTCGTCCTGGCCCGCGACGACGTCGACCCCGACCGGGTCGCCCTGGCCGGCCTGTCGCTGGGCGGGTTTCTCGGGCCGCGGGCGGCGGCCAAGGAACACCGGCTGGCCGCGTTGATCGCCGACTCGGGCTCGTTCGACATGTACGCCGGCGGGCTGGAACGGATGCCCAAACCGCTGGTCAAGGGGTACGAGAGCGGCAACAAGATGGCCCGCGCGGCCATCGCCAAGGTGCTCGACGAGGTGGCCAAGAAGCCGACCGGCGGCTGGAGCCTGCGGCGCGGCATGGTCGTGCACGGCGTGGACAGCCCGATCGCCTACTTCGACCTGCTCAAGGACTTCCGGCTGGACGGCTACGCGCAGACCATCACCTGCCCGACGCTGATCACGCACGCCGAGGGTGACTCCATCGGCGCCAGCGCCCCGCAGACGTTCGACGCGCTGACCGTGCCGGACAAGCAGCTCATCCTCTTCACCGCCGCCGAGGGCGCCGGCGACCACTGCGAGGCCGCGGCCCGGACCCTGTTCGACACCCGCGCCTTCGGCTGGCTGGACGAGCGGCTGCACCCGGCGAACCACGGCTGACCATCGGCCGGTGAGCCCCGGTCGCCGCTCGGTACGATGCCGCGACCGGATGGCGGAAGGTGGATGCGGTGCCCGAACTCGACGATCTGGAGGGCGCCCTCGACCGCGCCGCGGCCGCCCTCGAGGACCGGCTGATCCAGTGGCGCCGGCATATTCACCAACACCCGGAGTTGTCCAACCGGGAGGAGCGGACGGCGGCGTTCGTCGCCGACCGGCTGCGGGAGGCCGGACTGGACGAGGTTCGGACCGGCCTCGCCGGACACGGCGTCGTCGGGATCCTGCGGGGCGGCCTCCCCGGCGACCGGGTGATGGCGCTGCGCGCCGACCTGGATGCGCTGCCGGTGGCGGAGGCCTCGGGCGAGACCTTCGCCTCGACCGTCGTCGACGAGCGGTACCCGGGCGGTCCGTTCCCGGTGGCGCACGCCTGCGGCCACGACGCGCACACCGCCGTCGTGCTGGCCGCGGCGCACGTGCTGGCCGCGGTCCGGGACCGCCTGCCGGGGACGGTGATGTTCGTCTT
>JBDHZW010000499.1:0-2782 GCA_039812105.1 Nakamurella sp. | reverse complement strand
CTCGGCTTGAGGATCTGCAGCAGCGTCCAGATGTAGAACGCCAGGAAGGCGATGGAGATGACGGCGTAGACGATGAGGATGCCGACTGCGGCACCACCGTCGACCGAGGACTCGTAGGTGACCTGGGCGAGTTGAGCGAGCATGGGGAAAGGCTAATGACGTTGGGCGGGGCGTGCTGGGATGCGCACCTCACCTCACCTCACCTCGCCGTGACGCGGACGGGCCCACCCCTCGGGGTGGGCCCGTCGCTCGTGCGTGGACGTCGTGGCTACTGCGGCGCGTAGCCACCGCCGCCGTAGGCGCCGGGCTCGGCGGCCTCCACCTTGGGCTTGATGGCGAACAGGTAGATGAGGGCGATGATCAGCCCACCGCAGCACACCAGGCCGAAGACCCAGAGGCCGATCCACAGGCCCTTGTTCTGGCCCGACGCCTGCCAGGCGGCGTCGCTCGGCTTGAGCATCTGGAGCAGCACCCAGATGTAGAACGCCAGGTAGGCGAGGGAGATGACGGCGTAGACGATGAGCACACCGACGCTGGCGCCGGTGCTGGTGGTCTCGTAGGTCACCTGGGCGAGCAGGCTGGACATGGGAACGGGCCTCCTGATCACGGTTGAGGGGAGCACCAGCGGCCGCCGGGGACCAGGTCCGCCGCCGTCCGCAGGTTGTTCGTGCCGGCCCGCATCCGGCTGGGTCCCGGTGGGACCGACGCGGGTCTACCACAGCGCCCGATGGCGCCGACGGGAAGATCGCGCGCGGTGGGAGCGCCGGGTGCCCGGCGCATGTGGCTCGCCGACGGTGCGGTCGTCCGCGTCGTGGAGATGGGCGTCGTAGCGGTCGGCCGGGTGCCGACGAACCCCGCCCGTCGGTGGCTCAGACGCCGAAGCCGCCGGTGGCGGCGTCGAGCTTCTTCTTGATGCTCATGAAGTAGTACAGGACCGGGATCACCACGAGCACCCCGCAGCAGAACCCGACGAGCACCGGCACGACCACCCAGATCATCTTGTTCTGGCCGGTGGACTGCCAGACCGTGTCGGAGTACTTCCAGGCGTCGACGGCGACCCAGATGCCGACGCCGAGGCAGACGATGTTGACGATGAAGAGCCACGCGCTGCCGAAGCCGCTGCTGCTGGTCTCCACCGTCACCTGGGCGAGCAGGCTGATCATGGTCGGTCCCTCCCGACGTGGCACCAGCGATCACCGCACGTCCGCCGACGATCGCTGGTTGGTAGGCGGCCGCCGGCACGGCGGCCCGGTCCCCGCGGGACCGAGCCGGCGTTCTAGCACAGCCGCTGTTGCCCGGGACGGGTGAACGGTCGGCCGACCACCTCGCGGGCGCGCCGCTGGATCCTCGCGCCATGCCCGGCGGATGGTCGCGCTGGTCGCGATCGGGACGACAGGCGGGGTCGGTCAGTCGGTGACGCAGGCCCGCCAGAGCGCGGTGTAGCTGTGGTGCTCGAGCTCGGGGGTGACCCAGCCGGCGGCGACCAGCTCGTCGTGCAAGGCCGGGAGGTGCTGGAACGGGACGCCCATGTCGACGTGGTGTGCGAGGTGCCAGCCGGTGTTGAACGGCACGATCCAGAAGCGTGGCAGCAGGGACTGCTTCACCACGTGGGTGGTCTTGCGGCGGTCCTTCGACGCCGCCATGCCCCCGTGCTCGGCGACCGAGCGGAGCCGGTTCAGCACCCGCCACACCGTCATCCACGGCGCCCACCAGAACAGGGGGTAGGCCCACCAGTGGCCGGTGGCCAGCCAGAGCACGGCCCACACGCCGAGCTGGGCGGCGGTGATCTTGGCGGCGATGGGACGGCTGAACGACGAGCGCCAGGCCAGCACCAGGGCCTTGAAGTTCTTCCACCCGGAGATGCCGACGGCGTCGCGCACGAGCTTGCGCCGCATCGACGCACGGGACATCGGATAGCCGCTGTAGAAGGCGAGGTCGGGCTCGCTGGCCCCGAACTCCTCACGGTGGTGGGCGAAGTGGCTGCGCCGGTAGAGCTCGAACGGGACGAAGGCCGGGTAGGCGAGCAGCCACTTGCCGACGACGTCGTTCACCGCCTTGCGGGAGAACAGCATCCGGTGCGACGCCTCGTGGGCCAGGATGGCGAACAGCGCGAAGGCCCGGCCCATGAGGAGGAAGGTGACCGCCCAGATCGGCAGTGCGGCCCACAGCGGCAGGTGGGGCGTGGTCCACGAGACCAGCGCCATGAGTCCCACCGACTGCAGCCACACCGAGGCGACGTTCACCACGTTGCGGCCGTTGGGGATGCGCCGCAGCTGCTCGCGCAGCGGCGGCTTGGCCATGCCGGTGCCGGTGAGGCGGTCGGTGGGCAGCACGTCGGGCAGCAGGTCGTCGGCGGGGACCATGCCGCCGAGTCGCACCCCGGGACGGCCCGGCACCTCGGTGGGCGGGGGCGTGCGCTCGGGGATCGGCGACGCGGGAGCGGACTCGGTGACGGCCACGAGGACACGTTACACTTCTCCGATACATGATGCAATCGCGTAAGGACGCCGATGCGGGTCGCTCGGCCGGTCGGTCGCCCGGTGGTGGGTCCGCGGGCGGGCGGCCGGGCGATCGGTCCGCAGGCCCGACGCCCGGTGGTGGTGGGTCGGCGGGCGGGCGGCCGGGCGATCGGTCGGCAGGCCCGACGCCCGGTGGTGGTGGGTCGGCGGGCGGCCCATCAGGGGATCGGTCGGCAGGCCCGACGCCCGGTGGTGGGTCGGCGGGCGGCGCATCCGGGGATCGGTCGGCGGCGGTCGACGGACCGCAGGTGGTCGACGGTGCC
>JBDHZW010000498.1:0-2784 GCA_039812105.1 Nakamurella sp. | reverse complement strand
CGATCCCCGCGCCGGCGATCCCCGCGCGGGCGATCCTCGCGCCGGCGGCCCTGTCCGCGGGCCGGGGCCTGATCGGCTGGGGGGACGACGGTGCAGGCGCGGTCGGCACGGGAACGACGGTGCCCTACGCGACGGACGTGCCGGATCCCACGCCGGTGGCGCTCACCCCGGCGTTGCTCGGCCGGTCGATCGGCAAGGTCGTGTCGAGCTCGGCCAGCAGCTGCGCGTTGGTCGACGGAGACGTCGTCTGTTGGCGGTTCCGCGGGCTGCCCGCCCTGGCCGACCCCGCGGGGGTGCTGCCCAGGGGCGGCGTGACCGACGTCGACATCACCGACGAATCGATCTGTGCGGTCGCGGCCGGCAGGGCCTACTGCTGGGGGTACAACAACCACGGGGAACTCGGCAACGCCGAACTGCGAACGACGTTCGAGCGACCCACGCCGGTGTGGGACGGCGGGGTGCTGGCGGGGCGGACCGTCCGGGAGATCTCCACCGGCGGCTGGCACACCTGCGCGCTGGCGGACGGGCGGGTGTTCTGCTGGGGCTGGAATGCCAACGGCCAACTCGGCAACGGCACCCGGACCGATTCGCCGCTCCCGGTCGAGGTCGACACCGGCGGTGTCCCGAAAGGCATGACCATCGACGAGATCGCGACCGGTTCGCACGGGAGCTGCGCCCGGGCGCAGGGGCGGGTGTTCTGCTGGGGCGACAACGTCGTCCTGGGCACCGACACCGGCTGGGAGGACAGTCCGATCCCGATCGAGATCGACATGTCCGGGCCGCTGCAGGGAAAGACGATCACCCGGATCGACCTGGACGGCCCGTTGGCCTGCGTCATCGCCGACGCGAAGCCGTACTGCTGGGGCGCCAACGGCAGCGGCGGGGTGGGTGCGGGCACCACCGACCAGTACGAGTTCGCGCCGCTGGCCGTCGTGACCTCGGGTGCGTTGGCCGGCAAGGACGTCACCGACCTGGTCGTCGGATTCGGCACCGTCTGCGTCCTGGCCGCCGGGGCGCCGGTGTGCTGGGGCCGCAACATCGGTGGCGAGATGGGCACCGGCTCGGTGACCGACGGAGTCGAACCCCCGACCGTCGCCGACACGACCGGCGCCCTGGCCGGGCGCAGGATCACCAGTCTCGGCGGCGGCTGGTGGAGCTTCTTCGCGATCACCGCGGAGCCGGTGTCGACCGGTCTGAAGGCACGGGCCAACGGCCGCTACGTGGCCGCCGAGGCAGCCGGGGCGGCACCGCTGATCGCCAACCGCACGGCGGTCGGGCCGTGGGAACAGTTCGACCTGGTCCGGCTCGGCAACGACAGGGTCGCCCTGCGGTCCCGGGCCGACAACGAGTGGGTGTGTGCCGAGAACGCAGGCGCGTCGAGCCTGATCGCCAATCGCCGGGCCGTCGGCCAGTGGGAGACGTTCACCCTCGTCAGGAACCCGGATGCGACGGTCAGCCTCCGATCGGCGGCCAACGGGCGGTACGTTGTCGCCGAGAACGGTGGCGGCGCGCCGCTGATCGCCAACCGCGCGGCCGTCGGTCCCTGGGAGAAGTTCGACCTCGTGACGTCCTGATCGTGCGGTCCGCCGTCGCCGGATCGGCCGGCGGGCCAGGCCTTCGACCGGTTCGGGGCCTTGCCCGGCCCGGCCGGGGGAGCGGTGCGCGATGCCGCGCCGGCACTGCCACTAGGGTGGTCGTCGCAATCGCACGAAAGGACCCAGCGATGTCGACCGAGACGATCGAATTCCAGGCCGAGGCCCGCCAGCTGCTGCAGCTGATGATTCACGCCATCTACTCGTCCAAGGACGTCTTCCTCCGGGAGCTCATCTCAAATTCCTCCGACGCGCTGGACAAGCTGCGCTTGGCCGCGTTCCGGGACAAGGAGCTGGAGGTCGACACCGACGATCTGCACATCACGGTGGCGACGGATCCGGCGGCCCGCACGCTGACCGTCGCCGACAACGGCATCGGGATGACCCGGGACGAGGTCGTCGACCTGATCGGCACGATCGCCAAGTCCGGCACCAGCGAGGTGCTGGCCAAGCTGCGCGAGGCCCGCGAATCCGGCCAGTCGGAGCAGGCCTCGGCCGAGCTGATCGGCCAGTTCGGCGTGGGCTTCTACTCCAGCTTCATGGTCGCCGACAAGGTCACCCTGGTCACCCGCAAGGCCGGCACGCACCAGGGCGTGCGGTGGGAGTCCACCGGGGAGGGCAGCTACACGATCTCCGACGAGCCGGACGCGCCGCAGGGCACGTCGGTCACCCTGCACCTCAAGCCCGAGGACACCGAGGACGAGCTGCACGACTACTCGAGCCCGATGACCGTCCGGTCGATCATCAAGCGCTACTCGGACTTCATCACCTGGCCGATCCGGATGGCCCCGCTGGCGCCGCCCCCGGCCCCGGCCGCCGACCAGGACGCCCAGGGCAGCGCCGCCGACGCGGACACCGTCGACGCGGCGCCCGAACCCGAAACGGTCAACTCCCGCAAGGCGCTGTGGGCCCGGCCGCAGAGCGAGGTGTCGCAGGAGGAGTACACCGAGTTCTACCGGCACGTCAGCCACGACTGGCAGGAGCCGCTGCAGACGATCCGGCTCTCCGCCGAAGGCACGTTCGAATACCAGGCCCTGCTGTTCATCCCCGGGCACGCGCCGATGGACCTGTACTGGCGGGACGCCAAGCGGGGCGTGCAGCTCTACGTCAAGCGCGTCTTCATCATGGACGACTGCGAGGCCCTGGTCCCCGAGTACCTGCGCTTCGTCAAGGGGGTCGTCGACGCGAATGA
>JBDHZW010000497.1:0-2809 GCA_039812105.1 Nakamurella sp. | reverse complement strand
TTGAGCGTGACCTGATCCGAGAGCGGACCAACGCCGGCCTGGCGGCCGCTCGTGCTCGGGGCCGCACCGGTGGGCGGCCGTCGGCGTTGTCCGCGGACCAGGTCCGGGCTGCCCGGCGGATGTATGAGCAGAAGGACATGACCGTCGCCCAGATCGGTCAGGTGCTCGGCGTCTCCCGCACCACGATCTACCGGGCCTTGAACCGCCCACCCGCCGGTGTGGTGCCGTCACGACGAGCCACGAGCGCCGTGTAGGCCGGCCGTGGACGCGGACGGGCGGTGGCAGATCCTGCGGTCGCATGTCGAGGACCAGGTCCCGCTCGCCGCGCTGGCCCGTCACCACGGCCTGGGCGTGCGCACGCTGGAACGCTGGCATGCCCGCTACCGCGCCGGCGGCCTGCAAGCCCTGGGCCGACTGCCGCGAGCGGACGCGGGCGGGCATCGCCTGCCGGCGGACCTCATCGCGCTGATCGAAGGACTCGGGCTGACCCGGCCCCGCCCACCGATCGCCGCGATCCACCGGACGGTGGTGAAGGTCTGCGCCGGCACCGGGTGGCCGGTCCCGTCCTACGGCGTCGTCCGGTCGATCATCACCGCACTGGACCCCGGCATGGTCACCCTCGCCCTCGAGGGACCAGCCTCCTACCGGGACAAGTACGAGCTCGCGTTGAGACGCACGGCCGAGAGCCCCAACGCGATGTGGCAGGCCGACCACACCCTGCTGGACATCGTGCTTGCCGGTACCGACGGCAAGCTGGCCCGGCCGTGGCTGACCGTCGTGATGGACGACTGCTCCCGCGCGATCTGCGGCTACACGGTCTTCTTCGGTGCACCGTCGACGATGCACACCGCCCTCGCGCTACGGCAGGCGATCTGGCCCAAGACCGACCCGCGGTGGCCGATGTGCGGCATCCCCGACCTGCTGTACGTCGACCACGGGTCGGACTTCACCAGCGACCACCTGACCCGTACCGCGGTCGACCTGCACGTCCGCCTGATCCACTCCGCCGTCGCGCGACCCCAAGGGCGAGGCAAGGTCGAGCGCTTCTTCGGCACGGTCAACACGGAGCTGCTCACGACCCTGCCTGGACACCTCCGCAGTGGCGCGGAGCGTTGGCCCGCACCAGCCCTGTCCCTAGCCGACCTCGACACCGCCGTCGGGGCGTTCGTCCTGGACTACAACGACCGGACCCACGGCGAGCTGGGCGTCTCCCCGCGGGCGGCGTGGATCGCCGACGGCTGGCTGCCACGCCTTCCCGACACCCTCCAGGCGCTGGACGCGCTGCTGCTGACCGTCGCCCGATCCAGGACCGTGCGCCGCGACGGCATCCACTTCCAGGGCATGCGCTACGTCGCACCGACCCTCGCCGGCTTCGTCGGCCGCCCCGTGGTCATCCGCTACGACCCCAGAGACATCACCGAGATCCGCGTCTTCGACCACGACCAGTACCTGTGCACCGCCGTCGACCAGGACCACCACGCGCAGCAAATCAGCCTCAAGGACGTCCAGGCCGCCCGCAACGCCCGGCGCCGCGCCCTGCGCCGAGGCATCAACGAGCGGATCGCCGTCGTCGCCGCCCACACCCCCGACGCGGCGGCCAGGTCACTGCCGCCGCGGGTGCCGACCGTGGCGCGGCTCAAGGTCTACAAGGAGGACCTGACGTGAGCGAACGCTTCATCGTGACCAAGGAGCACCGCCGCTTCACCGAGTTCGCCGACTCCGTCCGGCGCGGTCGCACCATCGGGCTGTGCTTCGGACCGGCCGGGGTCGGCAAGACCGTCTCCGCACGCCGCTACGCCCACTGGGACCAAGCCCACGACCTGCTCACCGACTGGGGCCCGCGCTGCGACGACGACGCCAAGATCTACGCCGCGCTGGCCAAGAACCGCACCGCCCTATACACCCCCGGGGTCCTGACCACCCCGCGGCTGCTGCGCGAGGACCTGGACCGGATCATCACGCGCACCAGCATCTGCATCCAGCAGCACGTCGAAGTCCCCGGCCGCATCCCCCTGGACCGGTGGGGCACCCGGCGCACCACCAACTACGTCCAGCTCGTCATCGTCGACGAGTCCGAACGCCTCAGCCCCACCGCCCTCGATCTCCTACGAGACCGCTACGACCGCGACCAGATCGCCCTGATCCTCATCGGCATGCCCGGACTGGAGAAGCAGTTCACCCACTACCCCCAGTTCTACAGCCGCGTCGGGTTCGCCCATCAGTACCGGCCCCTGAGCAACGACGAGCTGCTCTTCGTCCTCCAACGCCACTGGCGCACCCTCGGCAAAACCCTCAACCCCGACGACTTCACCGACGCCCAGACCATCGCCGCGATCAGCCGCATCACCCGCGGCAACTTCCGCCTCCTCGAGCGACTCTTCCCCCAGATCGAACGCGTCCTGAAGATCAACGAGCTGCAGACCATCACCAACGACGTCGTCGAAGCTGCCGCCAGCACCCTCGTCATCGGGACGACCTAAGACCGCCATCGACCAGCACCAGCACCCCGCCGCGTACCGGCCAAAGCCACACCGTGCCTGGACGTCCGCGTAGGTGGAGTCGGCGCACAGTCGGCACAGGGTGGCCTGGACGGGCGTCGACGACCAGGCGAGCACCAGACCGGTGATCCAGCGCAGACGGATCGGCCCGGCCGGCCACCAGCCGCAGTGGGCGCACTCCTGCTCGCCGGGTTCGCGTGGCGCCGGCTTGGCTCGTTCCTGGTGTCGGTGGTGCGGGTCCGGAGGAGGCGACGGGCGCCGGGACCCGGGGGAGGCGCCGGTCGCCTCGTGGGCGGGCGGCGGCGCGGCGC
>JBDHZW010000496.1:0-2813 GCA_039812105.1 Nakamurella sp. | reverse complement strand
TGAGCCAGTCCCAGGCCGAGGCGGCGATCCGCGAGGCCGGGCTGGTCCCCAGACCGACCACCGGTCACTCGGACAGCGTGCCGGCCGGTCAGGTGGTCGGCACCGATCCGGACGCCGGGGTCGAGCAGCTCCGCGGATCCGAGGTGGAACTCGTGGTCTCCGCCGGGCGCCCCACGGTGCCCGACATCAAGCCCGGCACCGACACCGGCACCGCCACCGCGGCGATCAAGGCCGCCGATCTGACCGCCGTCACCGGCACCGACCAGGAGTTCGACGACGCCGTCCCGGTCGGCGCGGTGCTGCGCACCGACCCGGCCGCCGGCACCGAACTGGCGGTGAACGCCGACGTGACGTTGATCCTGTCCGCCGGGCCCCGCCCGATCGTCGTGCCGCAGGTCGCCGGCCAGTCCCAGGCGGACGCCGAGAAGGCATTGACCGACGCCGGTTTCACCATCGGTGCGGTCACCAAGGCGTTCGACGCGAAGGCCGACCCGGGTACGGTGCTGCGCACGTCGCCGACCGTCGGCGCGACGGCCAGCCGCGGCACTGCGGTCACCCTGACCGTCGCCGACTCGATCACCGTGCCCGACGTCCGCGGCAAGTCGACCAAGGACGCCGCCCAGGCCATGCGGGACGCCGGCTTCTCGGTGACGGTCGGCGACCCGGCGTTCGACGCGAACGTCGACGCCGGGAACATCCTGCGCACCGACCCGGGCCCGGGCACCCGGGTCGACCGGACCGGCGCCAAGGTGTTCCTGGTGCCGTCCAACGCGGTGCGGGTGCCCGACCTGACCGGTCTGTCGGTCAAGGACGCCGGCAAGAAGCTGGACGACCTGGGCCTGCAGATCGACGTCACATCCTTCTTCGGCAGCGGCGACGACGGCGACGTGTGGAACCAGTCGCCCGGCGCCGGCAGCCGGGTCAAACCCGGTGACACGGTCAGCGTCTACGTGCTTCGCTGACCGGCATGGAGTTCCGGACCGCCCGCTGCACGCTCCGGCCCTGGCGGCCGCAGGACGCCGATCGGCTGCACGACATCCTGCGCCGACGCGAGGTCACCGGCTGGTTGGGCAACACGCAGCCGGCCTCCCGGGAGCACGTCGACGAGATCATCGCCCGCCACGGCCACGACGACGGCATCCCGGTCAGTCTGGCGATCGTGCCGGTCGACGCCCCGGCCCCGGTGGGCACCGTCATGGTCGACCGGCTCTCGCACGGCGACCCGCAGCTCGGTTGGTACCTGCATCCGGACGCCCAGGGCCACGGCTGGGCGACCGAGGCGGCCGCGGCCATGCTGGCGTTCGCCGTCGGGACCGGCACACCCCGGGTGTGGGCCGGGATGTGGCCACACAACCGGGGTTCCGCTGGGATCTGCCGCCGCATCGGCATGGTCGACCTGGGCCGGCAGGAGGATCCCTGGTACGGCACGGTGGAGTACCCGCTGAGCCGGCAGTTCTGCGTGTGGCAGCCGGACGCCGAGCATCCGCTGGACGTGCTGGCCCGGCTCAACGCCGCGGTGACCCGGCCGCACGCGACCGAGGAGCCGCCGGTCGGGCCGGACGGCTGGACCTACCCAGGGCCGCCCTGAGCCGGGCGCCCGGGAAACCGGCTCAGCCGCGCAGCATCTCCGCGACCAGGAAGGCCAGCTCCAGCGATTGCTGGGTGTTCAGCCGGGGGTCGCAGGCGGTCTCGTACCGGCCGGCCAGGTCGTCGTCGGAGATCTCCTGGGCGCCGCCGAGGCATTCGGTGACGTCCTCGCCGGTCAGCTCCACGTGGATGCCGCCGGGATGGGTGCCCAACTCGTTGTGCACCTCGAAGAAGCCCTGCACCTCGTCCACGATCCGGTCGAAGTGCCGGGTCTTGTATCCGGTCGGCGACTCGTGGGTGTTGCCGTGCATCGGGTCGCACTGCCAGATCACCTGGTGCCCGGACGCCTGCACCTTCTCGATGATCGGCGGCAGCACGTCCCGGATCTTGGTGTTGCTCATCCGGGAGATCAGGGTCAACCGGCCCGGCTGGTTCCGCGGATCCAGCCGCTCCACGTACTCGACCGCCGTTTCCGGTGACGTGCTCGGGCCGATCTTGAGCCCGATCGGATTCGACAGCAGCTGCGCGAACGCGATGTGCGCCCCGTCCAGCTGCCGGGTCCGCTCCCCCACCCACAGGAAATGGCCGGACAGGTCGTACAGCCGGGCCTCGTCGTGGGTCTGGTCCAGCCGGAGCATGGCCCGCTCGTAGTCCAGCAGCAGCGCCTCGTGCGAGGAGTAGATGTCCACCTGGTGCAAGGAGTGCGAACTCACCCCGCAGGCGGTCATGAACCGCATGGCCCGGTCGATCTCCTTGGCCACCCGCTCGTACCGTTCGCCGGCGCGCGAGGTCAGCACGAACTCCTGGTTCCACTCGTGCACCCGGGCCAGGTCGCCCATGCCGGTGGCGGTGACCGCCCGGACCAGGTTCATCGCCGCGGACGAGTTCGCGTAGGCGCGAACCATCCGGGACGGGTCGGGGACCCGCGCCTCGGGGGTGGTGGCCAGCGAGTTGATGATGTCGCCGCGGTAGGACGGCAGACCAAGCGCGTCGATCGACGACGACCGGGGCTTGGCGTACTGGCCGGCGATCCGGGCCACCTTGACCACCGGCAGCGAGGCGCCGTAGGTGAGCACGACGGCCATCTGCAGCAGGGTGCGGATGTTGCCGCGGATGTGCGGTTCGGTGTTGTCGACGTAGGTCTCGGCGCAGTCGCCGCCCTGCAGCAGGAAGGCCTCGCCCCGGGCGACCGCCGCCAGCTGGTCGGACAGCTTGTCCACCTCACC
>JBDHZW010000495.1:0-2817 GCA_039812105.1 Nakamurella sp. | reverse complement strand
CGCTGACCCAGGTCGACCGACAGGATGCCGGCCCGGATGATCTCGGCCATGTAGGCGGCCTCGACCAGGGTCAGTCCGATGATCGCCGCGGTGAGCGGGGTGATCACCGTGTTGGTGCTCCAACTGCCGAACGACGGCCCGAACGGGATCCCGATGGACAGCTTCGGCAGCAGGTAGGCCAGGTTGAACCAGAAGATCAATTGCACCAGCGGCGGGATGCCCCGGAACACGCCGACGAAGGCGGTGGCGGCCCAGCGTGCGGCCGGCAGCCGGGACAGCCGGGCGGCGGCCAGCGCCCCGCCCATCAGCGAGCCCAGCACCATCGCGGCCAGCGCCAGCACGATCGTGGTGGCCAGACCCTTGAGCACCGACGGGTCGAACAGGTACTCGCCGACCACCGGCCACTCGAACCGGGGGTTGGTGATCAGGAACCAGGCCAGCTGGGCGGTCAGCAGCAGCAGGATCGCGGTGACGATCCAGTGACTGGGCCGGAAGCGTCGACCGGCGGTCGAGACATCCTCGTGAGCAACGGGTGTGGTGACGGGGGCGGACACGGTGTTCCCTTCCTCGACGGTCGCGGGGGCGATGGTCAGCTGCCGGCCGACGACGGCGCGGCCGATCCGCCGGAGGTGGCGACGTTCAGCACCGGCGCGTCGACCATGACGTCCTGCAGACCCCATTTGGTCATGATGCGCTGGTACTCACCGTTGGCGAACAGTTCCTGCCAGGCGGCGAACATGACCGGGCCGAGGTCGCCGCTCTTGGGGGTGAGCAGGGCCAGGTTGTCGGTGGTGGCGCCCTGCGCCTCGGTCTGCGTGACGTAGGTGTACTGACCCTGCTGCGCGGTGGTCACGTCGATCGCGGCGGCCTGGGTCATGCCGGCGGCGTCGGCCCGGCCGGAGCTGGCGGCCAGCAGGGTGGCATTGGTGTCGGCCAGGCCGACGACCTCGACCGCCCCGGCGCCCTTCCCCTCGCAGTAGGCGGACAGCTTGTGCAGCTGATCCTCGACCACGCTGGCCGTCACCACCGCCACCTTCTTGCCGCACAGGTCGTCGGTGGAGTCGATGCCGGCATCGGACGAGGTCGGGATGACGTACGAGGTCTTGGTCGTCATCCAGGTGATCGAGTCGAAGTCGGCCTCGCGTTCGGCGGTCGCCTTGACCGGGCCGTTGAACGCGTCGTAACGGCCGGACTGCATGCCCTGCAACGCGGTGGGCAGGCTGTTCACGATCTCCACCGAGGTGGACACCCCCAACACCGCGCCCAGCGCGTCCTGGAAGTCCTTGTCGATGCCGGTGATGCTGCCGTCGCTGCCGACGGTCCGGTACGGCGGGTGCGAATCGCCGGCGAAGCGGATCACCCCGGCGTCCCGGATCGCCTGCGGCAATTGAGCATTCAGCGCCGGGTCGGCGGCCACCGCGGCGGGGCTGGCGCCGCCCGCCGCAGGCTGGCTGGTGCTCGCGTCCGGCGAAGTCGACGAGCAGGCGGCGAGCGACACGGTGACGGCCACCGCGAGGCCGGCGAGCAGGGATGAGCGCATTCGGGTCAGGCGCATGGCGGATCGTTCCTCTTCCTTGAGTCGTCCCGCGGCCAGTGGCCGCGGATCGTCTGCCGTGTCTGTCGTTCGGGGAGCGAATGAGTGTCGCGGCTGAAGACGAGCGTCGCAGATACTGTCACCAATTGCAACCCTTCGCCGTGGATTGCGATCCGGCGACGTCTAGAATCGAGCGGCAGGAGTCGTGCCGGTCGGAGGGGATCATGACGACAATCGAGCTACCTCGGGCGCAGGCCGCGGCCGAACCCCAACGCCTGCTGACCACCCTGCTCGGCGACTACTGGTACTGGCGCGACGAGCCGATCCCGTCATCGACGCTGGTCCGCCTGCTGGGCGAGTTCGGCATCAGCAACGACGGCGCCCGGGCGGCGATGCGCCGGCTGCACGCCCGCGGCCTGCTGGTGCTGGCCCGGGAGGGCCGGAGCACCGCCTACGGCATTCCGGAGCGGACCGCCGCCGTCATCGTCACCCGCACCCACCGCATGCTGTCGTTCGGATCGTCGTCACCCGACTGGGACGGGCGCTGGACCACGGTCGCGTTCTCCATCCCCGAGGGGGCCCGGGAGGTGCGGTCGGCGCTGCGCGCCCGGCTGCGGGTGCTGCACTTCGGTGTCCTCTACGACGGGTTCTGGGTCAGCCCGGGGGACAAGGTCGACGAGGCGGTGGCCCTGCTGCGGGAACTGGAGCTGACCACGGCGACCGTGCTGCTGGCCACCGAGGCGCCGCCCGGGCCGAACCAGAACGCGTTGATCAACGCGTTCGATCTGCGCGGGGTGGCCGACGCCTACCGGTCCTTCGCCGACACCTACGAACCGCTGGTCGAGCGGGTGCACGCAGGCACGATCGGTCCCGCCGAGGCACTGATCCTGCGCACCGACCTGCGGGTGGCCTGGCGGGATTTCCCCGAGATCGACCCGGAGTTGCCGGCCGCGCTGCTCCCGGGGGACTGGCCGCGCACCCGGGCCCGGCGGTGTTTCGTCGAGATCTACGACCTGCTCGGCCCATTGGCCGAGCTGCGGTTCCGGCAGATCCTGGGTGTCTCCGATCCCGACCTGGCGCAGCTGGCCTCGCACTTCACCTCCGCGTCGGTGGCCGAGTTGTCCGCGCACATCACCGACACCGCGCACGGGGATACGCCCTTCGAGCGGGCCGCGGCGGCCCGGCTGCTGGAGGCGTCCCGGAACGGCGGGTCCGGCCGGCGCCGCTGAACCGGCCGCCTACCGGGTGTTTCGGAGTCCGATCAGCATCGCCACCGCCCCGTC
>JBDHZW010000494.1:0-2817 GCA_039812105.1 Nakamurella sp. | reverse complement strand
CACCGCCAATACCCCATGAAGGCGACCTGCCGCCGGTCCACGCCGCGGTCGGCGACGATCGCCCGGCGCAGCGCCTTGACCGCGGCCGCCTCGCCGGCGATCCAGGCGTAGAAGGCTTCGCTTGCCGGGTCGGGCGTATCCCACAGCAACTCCCGGTCCACATCGACATCGTCCAGCACCTGCTGCCCCGCCGCCCGGACCTCGTCCAGCAACCGGGCGTGGCCGTCCAGCCAGGAGGTCACCGCGGATGCCAGCAGTGACCCGTGCGGCAGGCGACCGCGGGCCAGCCAGTGCACCCGGGCGTTGGCCGGCAGTGCTGCGGGCAGCCGGTCCCGCTCGTCGGGAACCTCGACAAACGCCCGGGCGGTGACGTCGGAGCGGGTGGCCAACGACTCCACGATGGCGACGATGGCCGGCGCGGCGGTCTCGTCACCGGCCAGCAGCAGCCGGGAGGCGGCACCCGGCCGCCAGTCGATGCCCTGGTGCCGGTCGGGGCTGCGAGCGTCCGGACCGATGAGCACGATCTCGTCGCCAGGCACCGCGGCCCGCAGCCAGCGGACGGCCGGACCCGCGGCGCCGTCGGGGGTCTCGTGGTTGACCAGCACGACGTCGACCTCGGCGTCAGCGGGCCGCGGACGCCGGACCGTGTAGGTGCGCATCGCCGGGCGGACCTCGTCGGGCAACGTCCGCCACCGCTCGTACCAGGACTCGCCGGCCTCGAACGCATCGAGCGCGCCGCCGGAGGGCAGCAGCAACTTGATCCGCTGGTCGAGCCCGTCGTCGCCGAAGTCGGCCAACTCCGGCCCACCGAACGTCACCTGATGGAACGACGGTGTCAGCCGGCGCACGCGCGTCACCCGCGCCCGGAAGGGCCGGTAGGCGGGACGCCCGGCCGCGACCGCCGGTCGGGTCGATAAGGTTTGCATGCCTAAGTATGCTGGCCGATGATCCCCTCGAAAACGTGCTTCGATGCGACGGTGAGCGAATCAATGGTCACCGAAACCGTCGAGATCGTCGGCGCCGAGGGCGTCCCCATCGAGGCCTACCTCGCCCGACCCAGTCATCCGGACGCCCGCGGCGGCGTCGTGGTGATCCATCACATGCCCGGCTTCGACCGGGCCACCAAGGAGATCGTGCGCCGGATCGCCGAACTCGGCTACGACGCGATCTGCCCCAACCTCTACCACCGGGAGGCGCCCGGCGCCGCTCCCGACGACGCGGCCGCCACCGCCCGCGCCCTCGGCGGGGTGCCGGACGAGCGGCTGGTCGGCGACGTCGCCGGCGCTGCCGACTTCCTGCGGGCGCTGCCGACCTCGAACGGGAAGGTCGGCGTGATCGGCTACTGCTCGGGCGGCCGGCAGGCGGTGCTGGCCGCCTGCCGGGTGGATCTGGACGCCGCCGTCGACTGCTACGGCGCGTTCGTCACCGGCACCCCGCCGGACGGATTCCCCGTGCGGATCACCAACCTGGTGCCGGTGCTGGCCGAGCTGGGGTGCCCGCTGCTGGGTCTGTTCGGCAACGAGGACACGTTTCCCTCGCCGGCGCACGTCGACGAACTCGAACGGCTGCTCACCGAACACGGCAAGCAGTTCGAGTTCCATCGCTACGACGACGCCGCCCACGCCTTCTTCGCCGTCGACCGGCCGAGCTACCGGGTGGCCGCCGCCAACGACGGCTGGCTGCGCATCGCCGACTTCTACGGCCGAACCCTGGGGGCCTGAGCCGTGTGCACCTACGCCACCGCCGTCACCGGTATCACCGGCAGCGCGAAAGGTCCGGGCGGTCAATGGTTCTCGGTGACGCGGGCGACCGCCTACTTCGACCATCCGGTGCACGCGACGGCCGAGCACACCCTGAACATCGACCTGGCCGACCCGTCCGCCGGGCCCGCCGCCCGGGTGGCGCTGGAACTGACCGCCGCGTCCGCCCGCGAGCTGATGGCGGCCATCCAGGCCGCGCTGGACGCCGTGCCGGCGGAGTTGACCGAATGACGTGGTGAACGTCGCACCGCCGATTCCCACCGATCCCGCCCCGCGCCCGCCCACCGGTCGCACGATGGGATGAGCGCCCGGCCGCAACGGCGGGCGGCGAGAGGGAGAATCGGATGTCGCTGACGCACGACGAGCAGGCCCGCCTGGACGAGATCGCGGCGCACCTCTTCTCGACCGACCCCGCCCTGTCGTCCCGGCTGGACTGGACCGCCGCACGCCGGCGCCGCCGCCGGGTGCTCGCGGAAAGCGTGACCCTGCTCCTCGCCGGCATGCTGATCATGGTCGCCGGGGCGGCCGCCGTCGGAACCGTGCCTTTCCTCGGACTGCTGGTCGTCGCCGCCGGCATCGCCACCATGGGCGCGGCGCTTCACCTGGCCCGCACCCTGAACCCACCGGAGCCCGGCTACCGGTAGATCGGCGCGAGATGCAGCCGGCGCAGCACCAGCGCCAGTTGCAGGCGCAGCCGGCCGGCCGGATCCGCGAACGTCCAGCCGAGCATCCGCTCGGCGTGGGCCAGCCGTTCCTGCAGCGTCGAATGGTGCACGTGCAGGGCGCCGGCCGCGGCTCGCAGGCTGGGTGCATCCGCCACCGCGGTCAGCGTCTCCAGCAGCCAGGGCGTCCCGCCGGCCGCCCGTTCCAGCGCGAGAACGTCGGCGTTCCTGGGCGTCTCGGGCCCGATCGCGGCGGCCAGCACGAGCAGGCCGCCGGCCCGATCGGCGTGCACCGCCCGCGGACCGGGATCCTGGGCGGTGCCGGCCGCGGTCAGTCGCAGGGCCAGCCGGGCATCGGCGGCCGAGCCGGGCAGCTCGTCCGGCGAGCCGGCCGG
>JBDHZW010000493.1:0-2822 GCA_039812105.1 Nakamurella sp. | reverse complement strand
GCCGAGTTCGGCCGCGCCGGCGTAGTTGATCCGCGCGGGGTCAGGGGATCTCGCGGAGGGAGCCGTCCTTGACGTCGTAGACGAAGCCGCGGACGGAGTCCTTGATCGGGATGAACGGGTCGGCCTTGATCCGGGCGACGCTCTGCCGGACGTCGGCGTCCGGGTCGGTGAACGCCTCGGCCGCCCACGGCGGCTTGATGCCCACTTCCGCCTCGATCCCGCGGCGGAATTCGTCGTCGGTGAAAGTCAGCATGCCGCAGTCGGTGTGGTGGATCAGGATGATCTCCCGGGTGCCCAGCAGGCGTTGGCTGATGGCCAGCGACCGCAGCTCGTCCTGGGTGACCACGCCACCGGCGTTGCGGATCACGTGCGCGTCGCCCTCGGTCAGCCCGAGCAGCCCGTACACGTTCAGCCGGGCGTCCATGCAGGCCACGACGGCCACGCCGCGGCCGGGCGGCAGCGGCAGGTCGCCCTTGTCGAAGGTGTCGGTGTAGCGCCGGGCGTTGTCGAGCAGGTCGTCCGTCACGGACATGGGTGGGCCCTTCTGCGGGGGATGGGTGACGACCGCGGGGCAGCCACGGTCGCGGATCGAGGTGCCGTGCCGAGGGCTCAGCGACAGATGGCGGTGCAGACCCGCATGTGGTCGACCGCGCGACGCCGGACCAGGACCCGGCGGGGTCCGCTCAGCGCACGCAGGTCACCCGACACGACGCTGACTCTGGTCACCGTCCGCGAGGTTGTCAACCCTCGACGGGCCCCGATCGGGCCCTGATCGCCCCCGGATCAGCCCCGATCGGTGGACGGCACCAGCCGGGCGGGATCGGTGAAGGGCAGGCCGTGCGCCTGGGCCACCGGCTCGTTGGTCAGCGCCCCGCCCAGGGTGCTCAGCCCTTGGGCCAGCGCGGGATCGGCCGCCGCCGCGCCGCGAACCCCGAGGCCGGCCACCGTGACCAGGTAGGGCAGCGTCGCCGAGGTCAGCGCCAGCGTCGAGGTCCGGGCGACCGCGCCGGGGATGTTGGCGACGCAGTAGTGCACGACCCCCTCCTCGACGTAGGTCGGATCGGAGTGTGTGGTCGGCCGGCTGGTCTCGAAGCAGCCGCCCTGGTCGATCGCGATGTCCACGGCCACGCTGCCCGGCCGCATGCTGGCGATCATCTGCCGGGACACCAGCTTGGGCGCCTTGGCCCCGGGCACCAGGACGGCCCCGATCAGCACGTCGGATTCGGCGATGTAGGCGGCCATCCGGGCCCGGTTGGGCGTCACCAGGTCGACCCGCCCGCCGAAGATGTCGGACAGGTAGGCCAGCCGGCTCGGGTTGGTGTCGAAGACCCGGACGATCCCGCGCATGCCCACCGCGATCTTGGTCGCCTCGGTGCCGGCCACCCCGCCGCCGATGATGGTGACCCGCGCGGCCGGGGTGCCCGGCACCCCGCCGATCAGGATGCCGGCGCCGCCGGCCGGACTCTCCAGGTGGTGCGCGGCGGCCTGCACGGCCAGCCGGCCGGCGACCTCGCTCATCGGCGCCAGCAGCGGCAGTCGCCGGTCCGCGGTCTGCACGGTCTCGTAGGCGATCGAGTCGATACGCCGGTCCAGCAGGAACTCGGTCAGCCGGCGGTCGGCGGCCAGGTGCAGGTAGGTGAACAGCTGCTGGCCCTCGCGGAACCGGTGGTACTCGGCCGGAATGGGCTCCTTGACCTTGACGATCAGATCGGCGGCGGCGAACACATCGTCCGCGGTGGGCACGATGGTCGCCCCGGCGTCGGCGAACGCGGCGTCGGTGAACCGGGAGCCGGCCCCCGCCCCGGCCTGCACCAGCACCGGGTGGCCGTGATGCACCAGCTCGTACACGCCGTCGGGCTGCATCGCCACCCGGTTCTCGTTGTCCTTGATCTCTGCCGGCACCCCGACGACCAGTGCGGACATGGCCGGACCCCTTTCGGGCGTTCGTTGACGACGATCCCCGGACCCTCACCAGCGTAGTTTCACGGCGGCCCGCGCGCGCCCCGATCACCCTCCCTTCGCCGGCCGATGGAAGCGCTCCCACATATCCGCATGATGGCGGATGTCTCCGGCCGCGCCCGCTCGTAGCTTTATCGACAACAGAGCGAACACCCCCCGGAACCAAGGAGCCGACGATGAGCATCACCCAGATCGCCATCCTGATCGCGATGATGGCGTACGCGATCTACATGCAGACCAAGCGGCACGAGGTGGTCGGCGACACCCGGTTCAAGTTGGCCGTCATCTACGGGATCATCGGCCTGGTCATGGGCGGACTGAACCTGCCGGACCAGCCGTTCGAGATCGGCTTCCTGGCGGTCGGCCTCCTGCTGAGCATCGGCGTCGGCCTGATCCGCGGCAAGTACACCCGGGTGTGGGCGCAGGACGGTCGGGTCTACAGCCAGGGCACCGCGCTCACCATCTCGCTGTTCCTGCTGCTGGTGCTGGCCAAGTTCGCGATGGGCACCGCCGCCTACTTCCTCGGCCTGAGCGACGGCGGCGGGTTCGGCGAGGTCCTGCTGATGATCGCGCTGATGGTGGCGTTCCAGGCGCAGATCATCTGGGTGCGGGGCCGGGCGCTGGGTGCCCGCCGCTCGGACAAGGACCCGGTCGCGACCGCACCGACCGCCGACCTGGTCGACGCCCGCTGAGCCGAGCCGCCGACCGACAGGCCCCGCCCGATCCGGGCGGGGCCTTCGCGTGCGTCGGCCGAAATTCGCTCGCCCCGCCGGGCCGGGCGCCGGACGATCGCGGGGTGAAGTTCCGAGCCGGTTCGACGGCCGTCATCGTCGACCTCCCGGAGGCGCTCGGCGCGGTCGGAT
>JBDHZW010000492.1:0-2860 GCA_039812105.1 Nakamurella sp. | reverse complement strand
GCTCGATCACCGTGGACGTGCACGAGGTCATGGCCAGCCCGGACCCCCGGCTCGCCGTGGTCAAGCGGTGGTTCGAGTTGCGGGCCAACTCGTCGACCACCATGACCCTGGACGACGGCGCGATCGCCGCGCTGGCCGCGTTGATGAACGTCCGCCCCGACGAGTGCCGGCGACTGCTGCTGACCAGCGGTCGGGGCAGCCGTCACCAGCCGACTCCCGTCGCCAACGGGTTCTGATTCGCGGCCGTTTGCGCTGAACCTTTCGGGTGACTGTGTGATCCTGGCCGATCCGACACCGGTCCTCGCGCGTCCATGAGACCGTGACCGGTGCGGGTTGACCCGCGCCGGCCTTTTTCGGTTGCCGCCAGGAAGGATCTTCAGCAGCTCATGAGCGAGGCTTGCCGAGCGAATCGCGAACACAGCGGCGTCGTGCCCGGAAGGGTCGCGGAGCCTGCGAGCGACCCGTCGGGAGCGGCGGCATGAGTGAGGCTTGCCGAGCGAATCGCGAACACAGCGGCGTCGTGCCCGGAAGGGTCGCGGAGCCTGCGAGCGACCCGTCGGGAGCGGCGGCATGAGGGACACCCGCGCGCACGGCAGCAACTCCGACAGCGAGTCCACCGAGGTGATCCGGAACGACGCCCACCCGGCCACCGGAGCCGAGACGACCGAGATCATCGATCGCTCGGCGATCGGTGCGCCGGGCGCAGCGGGGTCAGCGGACGACACCGTGATCGCACCGGTCGAGGCCGAGGATGCCGCGGACGCCGGTGCGTCCCCCAGCCCCGCGCCGCGGGCGAACCGCGGCAAGCTGATCGCCGCCGTCGTGGGCGGGGTGTTCGCGCTGCTCACCGCGGTCTACCTGGTCGACCTGCTGACCACCGCCGGGAAGGTCGAACGCAACACGACCGTCGCCGGCGTCGACATCGGCGGGCTGGCCCCCGAGCAGGCCGCGCAGGCGCTGACCGACCAGGCGATGCCCCAGTACTCGACGCCGATGACCGTGGACGTGCACGGCGTGCCGACCGAGATCGACCCGACCCGGGCCGGCCTGACCGCCGACGTGGCGGCGACGGTCGAGGCGGTGGGCACCCGGTCGGCCAACCCCTTCGTCCGGCTGAGCTCGTTCTTCACCTCCACGGACCGACCGCTGGTCGACCAGGTCGACCGGACGGCGCTGACCGCGGTGGTCCAGGGGATGGCCACGGCCACCGACGTGGCCCCGGTCGAGGGCGCGGTGAGCATCGAGGGCACCGAGGTGGTCGTTGTGGCGCCCGTGATCGGCCGGAGCCTGGACGTGGCGGGATCGGTCGACGCGATCGGGCTGGCCTGGACGGACGCCGGACCCGGCGGTATCGATGGCCTGGTGCTGCCGGTCTCGTCCCGGCCGGTCCGGGCGTCGGCCGAGAAGACCGACCAGGCGGCCGCCGAAGCGACGACCATCCTGTCCGCGCCGCTGACCCTGACCGGTGCCGGGACGACGGTGGACGTGCCGGTCGCCGACATCGCCGCGGCCACCACGATCACTCCCGACTCGGCCGACGGCTTCGTCGTGACGGTCGACCCGGCGGTCGTGCTCAAGCCGGTCACGCCCGCGATCGACGCCACGCAGAGCGATCCGCTCGATGCCCGGGTGGTGATCTCCGGCGGTGCGCCCGTGGTGGAGCCCAGCGCACCGGGCCGGGCGATCGACTGGCCGGTCGTGGAGGGCGCGGTGGCCGACGCCGTGGTGACGCCGAATCGGGCCGTCGAGCTGAGCTACCGGCTCAGCGACCCGTCGTTCACCACCGAGCAGGCCAACGCACTGGGCATCAAGGAGGTGATCGGCGAGTTCACCACCGGTGGGTTCGCCGCCGCGTCCGGGGAGAACATCCGGGTGGTGGCGGAGAAGGTGAACGGGGCGATCGTGCAGCCGCACGCGACCTTCGCGCTGAACGAGTTCACCGGCCCCCGCGGCACCGAGCAGGGGTACGTGCCGGCGGCCATCATCCAGGAGGGTGCGCTGTCCACCGCCGTCGGCGGCGGGATCAGCCAGTTCGCGACGACGACCTACAACGCGGCGTACTTCGCCGGGATGGGCGACGTCACGCACACCCCCCATTCGTTCTACATCTCCCGTTATCCGGCCGGCCGGGAGGCCACCGTCTTCGACGGTGAGATCGAGCTGGCGTTCTCCAACGACTACGACACCGGCGTGCTGATCGAGACCATCTGGACCGACTCCGACATCACCGTGCGGCTGTGGGGGACCAAGCACGTCGAGGTCGAGTCGGTGTCGTCCGATCGGTTCAACTACACCTCCGCGCCGGTGATCGTGAAGCCGTACGGCACGTCGTGCTCGCCGTCCGGCGGCAGCTCCGGGTTCAGCATCGTCAACACCCGGATCATCCGGGACCTGGCCGGCAACGAGATCCGGCGGGAGGACTTCACCACCGTCTACAACGGCCAGCAGAACGTCATCTGCTCGCCGCCGCCGGCCGCGACGACCACCGCCACCCCCGACGCCGCCGCTCCGGACGCCGCTCCGGACGCGGCCGCGACCACTCCGGCCGCCGGCGGCTGAGCCGGCCGGGTGGCCGGCCCGGTTCGACCGGCCCAGTTCGACCGCAGTGCCAGGTCCGCCGCCCGTCAACCCTCCCGGTAGGCGGCCGGGGTGTTGTCACAATTCACCGTCCGCGGTCAGTGGCCGGCGGCGAGCGAGATCCCGGCCCGAGGGTCGGCGGCGCCGGCCCACCCGCCGTCCGGCCGCCGGACGATCGCGTGCGCGTGACCGACGGAGCCGGCCTTCTGCTGTACCCGGTGCCCACGGTCGCGGAGCCCGGGGGCCCACGATGCCGGTGCGCCGTCCTCCACCGAGATCACGT
>JBDHZW010000491.1:0-2872 GCA_039812105.1 Nakamurella sp. | reverse complement strand
ACCGGCCTCGTTCGACCGGGACCGCAAGACCAAGGTCCGCTCCGCCGCCGGCGACCGGCCCCGGTCGGCCGCCGATCGCGGCGGCCGCGGGCGGGCACCGTTCGGCCGTCGCTACCGGGTCGCCGTCGGGCACCGGGACGGGGTGCGTCCGGCCGGCATCGTCGGCGCGATCACCGGTGAGGGCGGCGTCAACGGCAAGGACCTGGGACGCATCGACATCTACGACTCGTTCTCCACCGTCGAGATCGCCGCGGAGCTGTCCCCCGCCGCTCTCGCCCGGATCGCCAACGCCCGGGTCAGCGGCCGCAACCTGCGCATCGAGCCCGACCGCGACGACCAGCCGGGGCGTCGCCCCTGGGCCGGCCAGCGCGACTCGCACGGCCCCCGCAAGGCCGGCCCGGCCGGCGAGCACGGGCACGATCACCGCCCTTCGCGCGGCTACCGCGGCGGTCGCTGACCCGCTCTCCGTCCCGGCCCACCCGGCGCCGGCGGGCATCCGCCGGTCACCCGTGCGATGCTCCCGGCACCACGCCGCCGGTCGGCGCCGGCGTCGGTCGCCGTGGAGCACAGCGGGAAGGGGGCAGGCATGCCGGTCGCCCGCCGATTCGAACGGGAAGGCGTCGAGTTCGCCCGGGCGGTCACCTTCTACGACGCCATCTACGCGTTCGCGGTGACGCTGCTCATCACCACCGTCGACGACTTCAGCCCGGAGGCGTGGGCGAGCCTGCCCGCGCTGTGGGAGGCGAACGGCAAGTCGCTGATGGCCTTCGCGATCAGCTTCGTGGTGGTCGTCTCGTTCTGGCGGGGCAGCCACCAGTCCGTCGCCGGGCTGATCGCGATGAACGGCCGGATCATCGTGCTCAGCTGCATGGCGATGTTCGGCGTCGTGCTCATCCCGTTCGCCACCGAGGCGATGGGCAAGGTCGGCGACCTGCCGCTGCCGATCGCCGTCTACGCGGTGGTGATCGCCGGCACGTCGATCATGCACCACGTGATGGAGGACCAGGCCGACCTGGCCGACCTGCGGCATCAGCGTCGTTCGCCGGCGCAGCGCCGGTGGCACTGGGTCGGTGCGGCGATCCTGCCGGCCGTGTTCCTGCTGTCGATCCCGGTGGACTACCTGGTCGGTCCGACCGCCGCGCAGTGGTCGTGGGCGTCGCTGTTCGTGCTGGGGCCGGTGCTGGGCGGCTGGATCGACCGGCGGATCGCCGCCCTGCCCGCCGGCGAGCCGGCGTCGCCACCCAAGCCCGAGCCGGGCGCGGCGGGCTGATCCATCATCGCTGACGGTTCTCCCGACGCACTGGATACCTAACGGTATTAGGAATACCATTTGACCTGTGGCTAACGCGCCGATCGCCGACGGGCGTCGCCGGCGTCGCCGCCAGGACACCCTCGACGAGATCCGGGCGGCCGCACTGGCGGCGATGGTGCAGGACGGCGTGGCCGGGCTGTCGCTGTCCGACGTCGCGCGGCGGGTCGGGATCCGCCCGCCCTCGCTGTACGAGTACTTCCCGAGCAAGATGGCCCTGTACGACTCGTTGTTCGAGTCCGGCTACCGGCAGCTGAACGAGGCCATCCGGGCCGGCGTCGATGTTCCCGGCCTGACGCCGCTCGGCGCGTTGCGCGTCGGCTTCGGCACGTTCATCGACTGGTCGCTGACCCACCCCACGCTGGCCGAGCTGATGTTCTGGCGGCCGGTGCCGGGCTTCCGGCCGTCCGATCGGGCCTTCGCCGCCAGCCTGGCCAACATGCAGATCGTCCGCGACGCCGTCCTGCGCGCGGTCGACAGCGGTGCTCTCGCCCCGGCCGCCGGGTCGGCCGAGGGACTGGCCCTGCTCAGCATCGTCGGCTCCGGATTGATCACCCAACAGCTGGCCAACGATCCATCGACGCCCGTCGCCGACGGCCTGTTCAGCCGGCATGCCGGCACCGCCTTCGACCTGTGGACCGCGCGGTTCACCCCGACACCCGGTGAGGTTCCATGACCACCCACCTGACCGCACCGACACCGGCCCGGGACATCCCGATGACCCGACGGGCCGATGCGGCGGCGCTGTTGGCCGCCACGCTCGAGGCGCTGGACCGGCAACTGGCGCAGGGCAACGACGTCGACGCCGGCCGACCGACCGACTGCACCCGTTGGGACGTGCGGGGAATGATCGCGCACGTGGCGGCCTCCACCGAGGAGTGCGGCCGACCGTGGTCGACCGGTGTGCGGATGCTCCGGGGCTACCGTCGGTACCCCGACCTGGCCATGCTGGACGCCCGCAACGAACTGCACACCGATCTGTTCCCCGGTGATCTGGACGAGCTGCGCACCCGTCTGCGGGCGTTGAGCGGGCCCGCCGTCACCCGGGTCCGTCGATTCCCGCGGATGCTCGCCCGCGTCCCCGTCCCGTCCGGGCTGCCCGGGGTGGGATCCGTTCGCCTGGGCTACCTGGTCAACGTGCTCGCCGCCCGCGACACCTGGACGCACGGGGTCGATCTCGCCGCGGCGACCGGCCGACCTCGGGTCGGCGGGCGGCACGACGGCCCCATCATCGAGCAGGTCGTCCGCGATCTCGGGATCGGCTGGACCGGACCGGCCATCACCGTGCGGCTGTCCGGCGCGAGCGACGGGTGGTTCCTGATCGGCTCCGGGCCGCCGATCGCCGCGGTCCGGGTCGACGCCGTCGAACTCTGCCGGCTGCTGGCCGGGCGCCCGGCGGACGACCCGGTGCAACTCGTCGACGGAAGCCCGGCCGGTGCCGCCGCCCTCACCGCCGCAAGGGTGCTGTTCTGACCGTTGCCGGCCGGCCCGTCAGAACAGCGTCGGCGTCGACTCGATGCGCTCCGGTTGGTTCCGCGCCGGCAGGCCCCCGGCCGGGGACGA
>JBDHZW010000490.1:0-2876 GCA_039812105.1 Nakamurella sp. | reverse complement strand
TCGATCCGCGCGCCGAGGCTGCGCAGCACGTCGAGCACCAGGCCGACCACGATCAGGTACACCCCGAGGTCGAAGAACAGCGCGGTGACGATCTTGACGGTACCGAGCAGCGGCAACTGCAGCGAGATCACCGCCGACGACAGCGCGGGCGCACCGAGCAGCATGGAACCCACCGCGGTGCCCGCCGACAGCGCCAGCCCGGCGCCCAGGATCTTGCCCGCGTCCAGCGGCAGCGTCTCGCCGAGTTCGTAACGGCCGCCGGCCAGGTAGCGCAGCACCAGCGCCAGCCCGGCGGTCAGCCCGCCGGCGAAGCCGCCGCCGGGGGTGTTGTGCCCGGTGAAGAAGAAGTACACCGAGAGCACCATGATGAGCGGGAAGATCATCCTGGTCGCGACCTCGAGCACCAGCGAGCGGTAGCGCGGGTCGCGCAGTTCGCTGCCGCGCAGCCAGGTCGTGTCGCTGGCCGACGGGCTGTAGCGGACCGGGGACAGCGTGCCGATGTCCGGCTGGCCGGTACCGGCGTCGGAAACCCTTGGCGCCGAACCGAACCGGCGGTTGCGGAACACCAGCGAGGCCACCCCGGTGGCGGCGACCACCAGCACCGAGATCTCGCCCAGGGTGTCCCAGGCGCGGATGTCGACCAGCAGCACGTTGACGGTGTTGGCGCCGTGGCCGCGGTAGTAGGCGGCATCGGGCAGCAGTTCGGCGATCGGGGTGGTGCTGCGGGCGGCCTTGGCGAACACCGCCAGGGTGGTGACGGTGGCGCCGACCGCCAGCGACAGCAGCACCTTGGGCAGCCGGTGCCGCCTGGCGCCGGGATCCTCGGCCTCGGCGGGCAGGGTCCGCAGCACCAGGACGAAGATCACCAGGGTCAGCGTCTCCACCAGGAACTGCGTCAGCGCCAGATCGGGCGCGCCGTGGAAGGCGAAGACGACACCGCAGCCGTAGCCGGTGATGCCGACGAGCAGCACCGCCGCCAACCGGTTGCGCATCACCGTCGCCGCGACCGCCGCGCCCAGCATCAGCAGGCCCACCACCGGTTGGACCAGCGAGTCCCACAGCCGGAAGTCGGGATGGTCGCGGGCGCCGAGCGTCAGCACCACCACCGGCAACAGCACCAGCGTCGACAGGATCACCGCCTGGGTGGCCGGTATCGAGCCGCGCTGGGTGACGGCGGTCAGCCGCACCGAGGCCACGTCGGCGCCCCGGACAACGGCGTCGTAGATGCGGTCGGCGTTGCCCAGCGGCAGCCAGGTCGAGTCCCGCACCCGGTGCAGCCGGTTGCGTCCGAAGAACAAGCCGGCGCCGAGCGCGAGCACCAGCACCGACAGCAGCAGCGGCAGATTGAACCCGTGCCACAGCGTCAACGTGTAGTGGCCGTCGGCGGCACCGGCGGCGGGCAGAGTCTCGGCGTAGTCGTCCAGGCTGTCGTCCAGGCGGCCCGGCGCCAGACCGAACAACAGGCCCGCCGCGGCCAGTATCGCCGGGGCGAGCAGGAACGCGGCCTTCGGGCGGTGCAGGTTGGTCACCAGGATGGTCGGACTGGGAAAACCCTTGCGCGCGAACGCCCCCCACAGGAATCGCAGGCTGTAGATCGTGGTGAACACCGACCCGGTGACCACGCCGGCCAGCACCACCGGGGCCCAGAAGCCCAGCGAGGCGCTGTGCGCGATCGCCTCGAAGTCGGCCTCCTTGGCGATGAAGCCCAGGAACGGCGGCAGCGCGGCCATGCTCGCGGTCGCCGCGGCCGCGATGACGAACAGTCCCGGCAGCCGGCTGCCCAGCCAGGCCAGCCTGCGGATGTCGCGGGTGCCGGTGGCGTGGTCGATGACGCCGACCACCATGAACAGCGTGGCCTTGAACAGCGCGTGCGCACACAGCATGGCCAGCCCGGCCAGCATCATGTCCTGCCCGCCGCCGCCGACCATGATGGTGATGAAGCCGAGTTGGCTGACGGTGCCGAAGGCCAGGATCAGTTTGAGGTCGTATTCGCGCACCGCGCGCCAGCCGGCCAGCAGCATGGTGGCCAGGCCGAGGGTGATCACCGTGGGGTGCCAGCCGGGGGAGTGGGCGAAGCCCGGCGCCAGCCGGGCGATCAGGTAGACGCCGGCCTTGACCATCGCCGCGGCGTGCAGGTAGGCGCTCACCGGGGTCGGGGCGGCCATGGCGCCGGGCAGCCAGAAGTGGAACGGCACGATCGCCGACTTCGACAGTGCGCCCACGAGCACCAGGACGATCGCGACCGCGACCGCGGTGCCGTGGGGCGGCGCGGCCACCAGTTCGGACAGCAGGAAGGTGCCCGCGGCGTGCCCGAGGATGACGATGCCGGCCAGCATCGCCAGTCCGCCCGCGGTGGTGACCAGCAGGGCCTGCATGGCGGCCCGGCGGCTGGTCGCGCGCTCGGCGTAGTGGCCGACGAGCAGGAATGACAGCACCGTGGTCAGTTCCCAGAACGTGTAGAGCAGCAGCATGTTGTCGCTGATCACCAGGCCGAACATCGCCCCGGAGAACGCCACCAGTTCGGCGGCGAAGCTGGGCAGCCGGTTCTCGGTGTGCCCGTCGCGATGGTCGAAGTACCCGGCGCAGTAGAACAGCACCAGGGCGCCGATGCCGAGCACGAGCACGCTCATGATCGCGGCCAGGGTGTCGAAGCGCAGGTCGATGTCCATCGACAGCTCCGGCACCCACGGGATCCGCACCGTTTCGGCGGCGTGGCCGTCCGCGGGCCAGTTCAGGGCCACCCAGACCAGCGACGCCGCGGGCACCAGCGCCAGGGGATAGAAGGCCAGCCGACCCCACCGCATCACAAGGACCGGCGCCACGGCGGCGGCGATCGCATGCGCGAGCAGGACGACGAGCATGGCACTCCGATCTCT
>JBDHZW010000489.1:0-2897 GCA_039812105.1 Nakamurella sp. | reverse complement strand
CCCTCCGCATAGAGCCGGTCGAACCAGGCGGTGGGCTCGCCGTCCGCGTACGCGCGGGCGGACAGCTGGTCGGCCCGGCGGGCCCAGTCCCGGTTCGTCATCCCGCCGAACCTACAGCGAGCCGCCAGGATGATCCGATGACCACTCGCCTGTCCACCGCGGCCCATCCCGTCGTGTACGAGATCAACACCTGGCCGTGGCTGGAGCGGCTCGGACGCGAGGCTGGCCGGCCGGTCGATCTCGGGTCGGTGCCGCCGTCGACCTGGGACGAGCTGGCGGCGCTGGGCATCGACGCCGTCTGGTTGATGGGGGTGTGGCGGCGCAGCCCGGCCGGCGTGGCCATCGCCCTGGCCAACCCCGACCTCACCGCGTCCTTCGCCGCCGCGCTGCCCGACTGGACGCCGGCCGACGTCGCCGGCTCGCCGTACTGCATCCGCGAGTACGTCGTCGACGACCACCTGGGCGGGCCGGCGGGCCTGGCCGCCGCCCGGACCGCGCTGGCCGACCGGGGTATCGGACTGCTCCTGGACTTCGTGCCCAACCACGTCGCCCCGGACCATCCCTGGGTGAGCGAGCGGCCGGAGCTGTTCGTGTCCGGCACCGACGACGATCTGGCGCACGACCCGGCGTCGTTCCTGCGGGTCGGCGACGTCGTGCTGGCCAACGGGCGCGACCCCTACTTCCCGGCCTGGCCGGACGTCGTCCAGCTCGACGCGTTCAGCCCGGCGCTGCGATCCGCGGTCGTCGACACCCTCGATGCGATCGCGGATCAGTGCGACGGCGTCCGCTGCGACATGGCCATGCTGATGCTCAACGACGTCTTCGCCCGCACCTGGGGTGCGCGGGTGGGGCCCACCCCGGACGCCGACTACTGGCCGGTCGTCGTCTCCGCCGTGCGTCAGCGGCACCCGGCGTTCCTGTTCCTGGCCGAGGCGTACTGGGACACCGAATGGGCGCTGCAACAGCAGGGTTTCGACTACTGCTACGACAAGCGGCTGTACGACCGGCTGGAGCACGGACCGGCCGGCTCGGTGCGGGCCCACCTGACCGGCGACCTGGACTACCAGGACCGGCTGGTGCGGTTCGTGGAGAACCACGACGAGCCGCGGGCCGTCACGGCGTTCCCGGAGCGGGCGCCGGTCGCCGCCGTCACCGCGCTCACCCAGACCGGTGCCCGGCTGATCCACGACGGTCAGCGGCTGGGGTGGCGGACCCGGCTGCCGGTGTTCCTCGGCCGGTATCCGGACGAGCCGACCGATCCCGGGGTGGCCGCGTTCTACCGGTCCTTCCTCGGGGTGCTGGCCGACCCGACCTTCCACGACGGCCGGTGGCGGCTGGCCGAGTGCAGCGGCTGGGCGGGCTCGGGGGCGGAGAACCTCGTGGCCTGGTGCTGGGAGGGCCCGACCCGCTGGCTGGTGGTGGTCAACCTGAGCAGGGGCACGGTGACCGGGCAGGTGCGGGTACCGATCGACGGCCTGCACGGCGGGATGTGGCGGCTGGTCGACCCGACCCACGACGTCACCTACGACCGGAACGGGCACGATCTGGTCGACGGCATGTTCGTCCGGCTGGGGGCCTGGGACTGGCATCTGCTGCGCATCGATCCTCGGCCCTGACCTGCCGGCAGCGCTGCCCGGAGGGCCGGCGAATAGAGTTCGCCCATGCTGCTGTCCGACCGGGACCTGTTGACCGAGATCGAGGCCGGCTCGCTGGCGCTCGACCCGTTCGACGCGTCGCTGATCCAGCCGTCCAGCATCGACGTGCGTCTCGACCGGTTCTTCCGGGTGTTCAACAACTCCCGGTACACCCACATCGACCCGAAGGTGCGGCAGGACGACCTGACCAGCCTGGTCGAGGTGGACGGCGACGACGCCTTCGTCCTGCACCCGGGCGAGTTCGTGCTCGGCTCGACGTTCGAACTGGTCACCCTGTCCGATTCGTTGGCCGGGCGGCTGGAGGGCAAGTCGTCACTCGGCCGCCTGGGGCTGCTGACCCACTCGACGGCCGGGTTCATCGACCCGGGCTTCACCGGCCACATCACGCTGGAGCTGTCCAACGTGGCCAACCTGCCGATCACCCTGTGGCCGGGGATGAAGATCGGCCAGCTGTGCCTGTTCCGGCTGACCTCGCCGGCGCTGCACCCCTACGGCTCGGCCGAGGCGGGTTCCCGCTACCAGGGTCAACGGGGTCCGACGCCGTCTCGGGCCTACCTGAACTTCCGGCAGGACCGGACCGAGCGCTGACTGGACGTCCGGGCGATGCCGTCCCACACTGAGCGTGGGCGAATTGTCCGGATGGAGGGTTACGGCGATGACCGGCGAATCCGACGTGCTGGCCCTGTACCGGCGGGCCCAGGACGCGTTCGGTGCGCGGCTGCACGAGGTCGGCGACGACCGGTGGGCGGCCGCCACCCCATGCGGCGAGTGGACCGTCCGCGACCTGGCCAACCATGTGCTGTCCGAGGTGTGCTGGGCGGTGCCGCTGTTCGCCGGGCGGACGATCGCCGAGGTGGGCGACCGGTTCGACGGGGATCTGCTCGGCGACGACCCGACCGGACGCTGGGACGAGGCGGCCCGGGACGCCCTCACCGCGGTGGACGAGGACGGGGCGATGGGCCGGACCGTGCACCTGTCCTTCGGCGACTTCCCGGGTGCCGGCTACGCGATGCAGCTGTTCGCCGACCTGCTCATCCACGGCTGGGATCTGAGCGTCGCCACCGGCCAGGACACCCGCCTCGATCCCGATCTGGTGGACGCCTGCGCCGCTTGGTTCGCCGACTGGTCCGACGGGTATCGGGCGGCGGGCGCCGTCGCGGAGCGGCCGCCCGTCCCGGCCGACGCCGACCCGCAGGCCCGCCTGCTCGCCGAGTTCGGCCGCAGCCCCCTCCGCAGTTGATC
>JBDHZW010000488.1:0-2909 GCA_039812105.1 Nakamurella sp. | reverse complement strand
ACTCGAAGCCGAAATCGGATCCGACGGCCTGTGGCGCTCTACCCAACACGCCGTCGACGCCTACCTGGCAAACCGTCATCAACGCCGGCCACGGCGCGAACCACGCGCCGACGGCTGACCCGCTCCGTTCGTCACCGGCCGCTGCCCCACCGCCGGCGCGTTCCGCTGACTCGTATAACGCCCGGTTATCAGCGGTATCCCATCGGGCATTCCTATGCCGCGCGGTTCAGCTGGTTGTTGCCGCGTCCAGGACGGTCCTCCGGCCCGTCTCAAACCACACCCACTCTGCGGGGCTTTGTGAACCGCGCGTGGTTCGGTTCCGGCAGGACGAGCTAGTGCGGATCGACGGGACCCGGGGCGTGCGGCAGCGCCATCCGGGCGCCCTCGACGGCCAGGCGTTCGTCGTACGCGGCAGCCAGATCACGAAGCGCCTGGGCACAGTCGCCGGCGTAGGCGGGGCCGTGCATCACTCCCAGGGTCGTCGGATGCAACGCCGCCAACGATCGCATCGTTGCCCCCGTGGCCGGGGTCAGACACGTCGCGCCGAACACGTCCTCGGCGGCCAACGCGGGGCCGGTGATGTCGTGCTCGGTCAGCGCCGGAGCGGCGCCACCGGCCGTGAACAGATCACCGCAGAACAACGTGCCCGTCGTCTCCTCGTACAACAGCCCGGCGTCCCACCCATGCGGGACGTGCGGAGTCTCGATGCGCCGCACCCGCTTGCCGCCCAGGTCGATGACCTCACCGTCCGGCAGCGGTCGCGGCGGTCGATCGGCCAGGTCATTGACCGACACCTGACAGCCCAGCACCCCATGAGCGATCTGGGCGGTCGGTGAGGCACCCAGCCACATGTTCATCGAACCGCACTCGTCCGCTTCCACATGTCCGAAGGTGATCCACCGCAGCTGGTCCACCGGCCTGACCCTGGCCACCGCCGCCGACACCAGGGGAAACAGTGACCGCAACCCCGTGTGGAACAGCAGCGGCTCCTCGGCGTTGATCAAGAACTGATTGAACATGAAGTCGGCTTCCGAAATGTAGGTCGACAGCCGGTAGATGTCCGGGCCGATCTCGTCGACTGTCGTCTCCACGGCGACCTCCCCTCGTGTCGATCCCTACCCTGGGCCTGCGCGTCCTCCCGCACAACCGGATTTAGCCCCAGACGGCAACAAGCGTGCACGGTCGCGCTGCCCGATGCGAAAGAGCGCGGCAAAAATGCGGCGCGGACGACCAAGCTCCCCGGACGGTCGCATTTCCGCAGGGCCTCGCCGAGCACGACAACCAGGCCATGGATCAGCACCATCCCACGGGAACGCACGGACCTCCCTCGCATCACGCCCGGTCGTCAGCGATCGCCCCGACCTGCGTCGCCGGTGGGTAAATCCGTCGAATGATGGCGGTGCGCAGCTGCCACTCGCGACGCCATCGCCGGCGGCGGCCCGTCTGCCCTTACATTCGAGGGACGGCATGCGTGAAGTTGCACCGGGTATGACGGGGCCCACCCGACGGCGGCCGGTTTGGGGATCGAGAGGTAAGCGTGACCGGGGAGAGCCTGGACGTCCTGGCCGAGGAGCTGGACCGGGTCCTGGCCGAGCGGCCGGTGGATCCGGTGGCCGCGGCCGCGGTCCTGGAACGGGCGGTCGCGCGTGCCGATCGGACCCGACCGCCGCCGATCTCTGGCGCGAGCCGGAACTGCTGGACGAACTCGTCGACGTCTACGAGCGGCTGGGCCGCACCGACGACGCGATCGCGGCGATGCGGTTGGCGATCGCCGCGGGCTGGCGGGGACGGCCGGACGGCCGCTGCCGGATCGCCGAGCTGCTGATGCGCGCCGGCCGCGTCGACGAGGCGGCCCCGCTGTGGGACCAGGTGCGGACGGACACTCCCGACGACGTCTGGCTGTACAACAACGCCGGTCTGGAGTACGCCGGCGCCGGCGACGACGCCACCGCGCTGACCTGGCTGACCGACGGCCTCGAACTCGCCCTGGCCACCGGCGACCCGGAGCACCTGGTCGACCAGCTACTCGACCTGCGCGGCGCCTCGCTGTCTCGCCTCGGCCGGCCCGCCGACCGGCTGCAGACCCGAGCCCACCAGTTCCTGAACCACCCCGCGCCGGCCCGCCACCGATCGACCACTCCCCTGCCCGCACCACACCGCCTCGAAGGTCGGGGCGACGCGACGTCCGAACCGCCCACGGTGTCCCCGTTCCGCCAGACCCGCATCACCACCCCGTCGGCCGGGTCAGCACTACGCGGGATCGACGATCCACCCGGCGAGGCGGAGCAGGCCCGTTCCGTTCGGACGCTCGCGCTGGCCTGGTTCCCGGCCGACGAGTACCCGGAGGCGCTGCGCCGTTGGCCGGAGTTGACCGCTGAGGGCACGGCGAAGGGCGCGGTCGACCATGCCGCCTACAACCTGGACTTGGAACGCATCCTCCGCGGATACGCGGACGCCGGCCTGACCCGACTGGCGATCTCCCCGATCCGCATCTCTGACTTCCTCGCCTGGTGCGCCGACCACGACCTTGACCCGGCCACGTCGCCCACTCGGGCCCGCTACAGCGCCGACCTGGCCCGCCGTCACGGATCGATCGCGTGGCCGCCGACCCGTAACCAGCCCTGTTGGTGCGGCTCGGGCCGCAAGTACAAGCAGTGCTGCGGCCGGGCGGACGCCCGATGACCGTGACCCGATTCGACACCGGTGACCCGGCCGTCGATGAGGCGCTGGCCGACCTGGCCGACGACGACCCGACCGCCGCCGACCCGGCCGAGAACGGTTTCACCGCCTGACCTGGGGCCGCGGCCTGCCGGCCGTCAGCCTGCGCGGACTGCAGGACTACCTGTGGTACCAGCTGGCGGCGCGGGCTGGCGCAAGCCGCCGCCCGGACGGCCGCCGAGGTCCTCACC
>JBDHZW010000487.1:0-2916 GCA_039812105.1 Nakamurella sp. | reverse complement strand
TCACCGGCAACACCATCGACGGCACCTACGCGCAGGCGTCATCGGTGTTCGGCAGCCTGGAAGCACTCGGCGTCGACCTGACCGACGTGTTCACCGTGCTGGAGACCGAGGGCGTGGACAAATTCATCACCGCCTGGACCGAACTGCTCGACTCGGTCTCCGAGGAGCTGGCCAAACACAAGAAGTGACACCCGCGTGCGGGCCGGTCCGGGTCGTCCCGGGCCGGTCCGCTCGATGTGTCGGCCGGTGTTCGTTCGACCCGAAGGAAGGAACCACCCTCGATGGTGTCTCTGTCCAGCCGGCTGGCCCCCGCGGCGAACCCGCTGCGGGACCCCCGCGACAAGCGCCTGCCGCGCATCGCGGGGCCGTCCGGCATCGTCATCTTCGGGGTCACCGGCGACCTCGCCCGCAAGAAGCTGATGCCGGCGATCTACGACCTGGCCAACCGGGGCCTGTTGCCGCCCGGTTTCGCCCTGGTCGGCTTCGCCCGGCGGGACTGGACCAACGAGAACTTCGCCAAGGTGGTGCATGACGCCGTCCGGGAACACGCGAGAACCCCGTTCTCCGAGGACGTCTGGCGGCACCTGGCGCAGGGCTTCCGGTTCGTGCAGGGCGCGTTCGATGACGACGACGCGTTCGACACGCTGGCGGCGACCCTGCTGGACCTGGACCGGGTGCGCGGCACCGGCGGCAACCACGCGTTCTACTTCTCCATCCCGCCGGGCGCCTTCCCGGTGGTGCTCAAGCAGCTCAAGCGGTCCGGGCTGTGCGAGCCGCACGGCGAGGAGTGGCGCCGGGTCGTCATCGAGAAGCCGTTCGGGCACGACCTGAAGTCCGCGGTCGAGCTGAACAGCCTGGTCGGCGAGGTGTTCCCCGAGTCCAGCGTCTTCCGGATCGACCACTACCTGGGCAAGGAGACCGTCCAGAACCTGTTGGCGCTCCGGTTCGCCAACCAGTTGTACGAGCCGATCTGGAACAACAACTACGTCGACCACGTGCAGATCACCCAGGCCGAGGACATCGGGGTCGGTGGCCGGGCCGGGTACTACGACGGCATCGGCGCCGCCCGCGACGTCATCCAGAACCACCTGCTGCAGCTGATGGCGCTCACCGCGATGGAGGAGCCGGTCACCTTCCGGCCCAACGACCTGCGCCGGGAGAAGGTGAAGATCCTCTCCGCCGTCCAGCTGCCCAAGGACCTGGCGTCCGGCACCGCCCGCGGCCAGTACGCCGGCGGCTGGCAGGGGGCCAGCAAGGTGCTCGGCTACCTGGAGGAGGACGGGATCGACCCGAACTCCACCACCGAGACGTACGCGGCGGTCAAGCTGCTGATCGGCAACCGGCGGTGGGCCGGGGTGCCGTTCTACCTGCGCACCGGCAAGCGACTGGGTAAGCGGGTCTCGGAGATCGCGGTGGTGTTCAAGTGCGCGCCGCACCTGCCGTTCTCCCGGTCGGACACCGAGGAACTCGGGTCGAACATGCTGGTCATCCGGGTGCAGCCGGACGAGGGCGTGACCATCCGGTTCGGCTCGAAGGTGCCCGGACCGGCGATGGAGGTCCGCGACGTGTCGATGGACTTCTCCTACGGCCAGTCGTTCACCGAGGCCTCGCCGGAGGCCTACGAGCGGCTGATCCTGGACGTGCTGCTCGGCGAGCCGTCGCTGTTCCCGCAGGACCGCGAGGTCGAACTGTCCTGGGAGATCCTCGATCCGATCGAGAAGCACTGGGCCCGCAACGCGTCGAAGCTGGAGCAGTACGCGGCCGGATCCTGGGGGCCGCCCAGCGCGGACGCGATGATGGCCAAGGACGGGCGGCGGTGGCGGCGCCCATGAGCGTGCAACCTTTCCTGTCCGGTCTCGATGCGGGGAGCCGCCGGTGATCATCGACCTGCCCAGCACGACCTCGTCCAAGATCAACCGGGCGATGCTGGACCTGCGCGAGCAGGGTGGCTCGGTCGCCCTGTCGCGGGTGCTGACGCTGATCATCGTCACCGAGGACGGGCAGGCCGAGGACCCGATCGCCGCGGCCAACGCCGCCTCGTTCGAGCATCCCTGCCGGGTCATCGTGGTCGCGCGGGGCGCCAAACGGGCCTCACCCCGGCTGGACGCCCAGATCCGGGTCGGCGGCGACGCCGGCGCGAGCGAGGTGATCGTGCTCCGGCTGTACGGAACGCTGGTCGACCACGGCGCGTCCGTGGTGACCCCGCTGCTGCTGGCCGACTCGCCGGTGGTGGTGTGGTGGCCGGGCGAGGCCCCCGATGTCCCTGCCGAGGACCCGATCGGGGAACTCGGCGACCGCCGGATCACCGACACCAACTCGGCCAGGCGGCCGATCGCGCAGCTGGCCAAGCGGCGGGACACGTACCGGCCCGGCGACACCGACATCGCGTGGACCCGGATCACCCGCTGGCGGGGGCTGCTCGCGTCCGCGCTGGATCAGCCGCCGCACGAGCGGGTGACGGAGGTGACGGTGTCCGGGTCGGCCGATTCCCCGTCGACCGACCTGCTCGCGGCCTGGCTCGGTCTGGCGCTGCGCTGCCCGGTCAAGCGGACGAAGGCGCCGAGCAAGTCGGGGGTCGGGATTCATTCGGTGACGTTGGAGCGGCGCGGCGGTCCGATCACCCTGGTCCGGCCGGAGGGCACCACCGCCCAGCTGACGATGGCCAACCAGCCGGAACGCTCCATCTCGTTGCCCCGGCGGACGCTGCGCGAATGCCTGGCCGAGGAACTGCGGCGGCTGGACGCGGACGAGGTGTACGCCGAGGTGCTGGCCAAGGGGCTGCCCCTGGTCAACGCGAACACCCCGGCCCGGGGCAGCCGGACCAAGGCAGCCTCGAAGACGCCGGCGAAGGCCCCGGCGGCCGGCGCGACGGCGCGGTCGGCGCGGTCGACCGGGGCGGGCAAGGCGGCCGGGAAC
>JBDHZW010000486.1:0-2923 GCA_039812105.1 Nakamurella sp. | reverse complement strand
CCACCGAGGACGTGGTGCTGCCGATCCTCGCCGCCTCCGGCCTGCACCACGACGACGGCTTCTACCTGGCCTTCTCGCCCGAGCGGGTGAACCCGGGATTCCCGGAGTTCGGCATGCGCAATACGCCGAAGCTGGTCGCCGGGCTGACGCCGGCCGCGGCGGCCCGGGCGACCGAGTTCTACGAGGCGTTCGTCGATCGGGTGGTCGTGCTCTCCGGGTTGAAGGAGGCGGAGACGGCCAAGCTGCTGGAAAACACGTACCGCCACGTGAACATCGCACTGGTCAACGAGATGGCCCGGTTCTGCCATGACCTGGACATCGACATCTGGGAGGTCATTCGCGGCGCGGCGACCAAGCCGTTCGGATTCCATGCGTTCCAGCCCGGACCCGGGGTCGGCGGGCACTGCATCCCGGTCGATCCCAACTACCTCAGCCATCGGGTTCGGACCCACCTGGGCTATTCGTTCCGGCTCGTCGAGCTGGCCCAGGAGATCAACACCACCATGCCGCGTTACGTGGTCGAGCGGCTGGCCGAGGTGCTGAACGATCGCGGCAGGGCGCTCAACGGGTCGGAAATCCTGCTGCTCGGCGTGACCTACAAGCCCGACATCGCCGATTTGCGCGGCAGTCCCGCCATCGAGGTGGCCAAGATCCTAAAGGCCCGGCACGCGCGGTTGGCGTTCCACGATCCGTATGTGCCCTCGTTGGATCTGGACGGGGAGACGATCGACGGGAGTGACGACCTGCTCGCCGCCGCAGTGCGCGCGGACGCCGTGGTGCTGCTGCAAGCGCATCGCGCGTACGACCTCGCGCTGCTGGCCGACACGGCCAAGGTGTTCTTCGACACCCGCGGCGCCGCGGACGGGCCCGGTGTCGTCCGCCTCTGACCGGGAATCGGCCCTTCGGGTCTTGCACGTGAACGACAGCGCGTTCACCACGACCGTGTTGCTGACCGAGGCCCGCCGGCGCGGCCTGCCCTGGACCTATCAGCCGATCGCGGTGGCCGAACCCGGCTGGCGGGGCCCGGTCGGACGGGCCCGACGGGCCGTGCGCGGTGGCCGCTGGGCCGCCGAACTCGGCCGGCGAGCGCTGCGCGCCGACCTGCTGCACGTGCACGGCGGGACCGTGGTCTACCACACCTCCTGGGTGCGGCGGCCGTACGTACTGCACCTGCACGGCACCGACATCCGCACCTCGCAGTACGACCCACGCTATGCGGGATTGGTGGCCCGAGCGCTCGACGGCGCCGCGCGCGTCCTCTATTCCACGCCCGATCTGCGCGACCACGCCCGCCGGCGCCGCGACGATGCGTCGCTATTCCCGGTGCCGATCGACGTTGACCTCCTGCCCGCATGGTGCCCGACCGGCGCGCCGACCGTCCTGTTCACCTCCCGCTGGGAGCCGGTGAAGGGGCTGGCGGTGCAGCTCGCGATCGCCGCCGAACTGCGGCGACGACATGGGGCGGACCTGGCGTTGACCGGAATCGACTGGGGGACAGGCGCTCCCGCGGCGCGCGAGCTCGGCGTCACCCTGCTGCCGCGGTCGACCCATGACGAGTTCCTGCGGCTGGTGGCCGCGGCGTCGGTGGCGGTCGGGCAGCCCACCGGCATGGTCGCCGCCAGCGAACTGGAGGCGATCGGGATCGGCGTCCCGGTCGTCGCCCCGCTCCGGTCTGACTGGTACGAGTCGTCGGCCGGTCCGGACGGCGGCCGGGCCGAGGGACCGGCGCTGCCCCCCGTCGGGGGCGGGCTGACCATCGGCGGCCAGCACGAACTGCCCGGTCAGGACGCCGCCTGGGCGCCGGGGGACGAACCGTCCGGCGACGTTCGTCGGCTCGCCGCGGCGCTGGCCGACGAGGTCGACGCCGTCCTCAGCGAGCCGGACGCGGCCGCTGCACGGGCCGACGGACGGCGCTGGCTGACGGCCAACCACGGGGCCACGGCCGCCGTCGACCTCCTGCAGGGCATCTACGCCCGGGAGGTGAGGTGATGCCCCGGATCCTGGTGCTCACGGTGACCCACCCACCTGAGGACGCCCGCATCCGGCATCGGGAGATCGCCGCCCTGCTGGCGGCCGGGCACACCGTCACCTACGCCGCGCCATTCGATGCCTTCGGCGGTGCGCGCACCACGCCGGCCGCCGGGCTGCGCCAACTGAACGTGCCCCGTTCGGCGGGCGGGCCGCACCGACGCATCAAGCCGGTGGTGGCCGCGGCCCGGCTGGCGTTGCGTGAGCTTCCGCGGCACGACCTGGTGCTGGTGCACGATCCGGAGCTGTTGCCGGCCCTCGCCGTCCTCGCGGTGGCCGGCGGGGCGCGCCGGCGGCCGCCGGTGCTGGTCTGGGACGTGCACGAGGACCTGGTCGGTCAGTTGCAGATGGTTGCGCTGCCGGCGCCGGCGCGCCGGGCCGTCGCCCTGGCGTTGCGTGGAGTGGAGCTGGCAGCTGAACGCGCGTTCCGGTTGCTGCTGGCCGAGACCGCCTATCAGAACCGCTTCCGCCGCTCCCATTCGGTGGTGCCGAATAGTGTCCGGGTGCCAGCGAAGCCGCCGGCGCCGGCCGAGGAGCACCCGCGGGTCGTCTATCTCGGGGCGCTGACCCGTGCCCGCGGCTCCAGGGAGGTCATCGCGCTGGCCCGGGCGCTGCCGGGGGTGACGGTGGAGGTTCTCGGGAACGCCCACCCCGACGTCGACGCCGAGCTGAGGTCGGCGTCGGCGGAACTGCCGAACCTGGACTACCGCGGGTTCGTGCCGAACAGTCAGGCGCTCGGTCGGCTGCCGGGCGCGTTGGCCGGCCTCTGCCTGTTGGCCGACCAACCGAACTACGCGCATTCGCAGCCGACCAAGGTGATGGAGTACATGGCCCACGGAGTGCCGGTCATCACCACGCCGAACCCGGCGTCCCGGGCGATGGTGACGGACGCGGA
>JBDHZW010000485.1:0-2938 GCA_039812105.1 Nakamurella sp. | reverse complement strand
CGTAGATGGGTGAAGGCCGGTGAATCCTGGACCTGCTCCCAGTTCACCGTTTCCGCCGGCGATTGTTGGGCCGTGCTGGGTGGTTCGGCCATGAGACCTCCTTGTCCGGAAATGGCGTCCTGCCGGAAACCTAGGGATCCGGGCGCCAACGGGGTACCCGCCGGTCGGCAGGTCACCGCCCGGTGCGCCGAACGGTCGATCCGGACCGATGAGCGGCAGTCCCGGTCACGGCCGGGTCACGCCGGGCGTGGCCCGGACGTGATCCGGCTGGGGAGCCGCTCAGAACATGGTGTTGGCATTGGCCGACTCTTCCGGAACCGGCTGGATCACGTCCCAGTGCTCGACGATCCGGCCGTCGGCGACACGCCAGATGTCGGCAACGGCCAACCCGGGCGACCCCGGCGCCAGCTCGAAACGGCTGTGGGTCACGACCAGATCCCCCTGGGCGATGGTGCGTTTGATCTCCACTCGCAGCGCCGGGTACCGGCCGCGCATCGTGTGCACGTAGCCGACGAAGGCCTCGACCCCGTCGGCCGCACCCGGGTTGTGCTGCACGTAGGACGGAGCCAGGGCGCGCGCGGCGGCCTGCTCCGGGCGACCCTCGTTGAACGCCTCGGTGTAGAAGCCGGTGACCAGCTCGGTGTCGGTGGACATGCGGGATCTCCTTCAGATCGCGGAGCGGATGGGGGCTGCCGTGGCCGGCGGGTGGGTGATCGGAATGTGGAAGGTGCGCCGGTAGGCGCTGGGCACGGTGCCCAGCTGGCTGGTCAGGTGCTGGCGCAGCGACGTCGCGGTGGCGTACCCGACGGCGGCGGCGACCTCGTCGACGGGCAGATCGGTCTCCTCCAGCAGCTCCCTGGCCCGGTTCAGCCGCTGCCGGGTCAGCCAGCGGCGCGGGGCCAGGCCGGTCTCCTCGGTGAACCGGCGAACCAGCGTGCGTTCGCTCATGTGGGCATGGCGGGCCAGGTCGGCGACGGTCAACTTGGTCGCCAGGTGGTCCAGTGCCCACTCCCGGGTGGCTGCGGTCGACGCGTCGGCGCTCGGCGGGACCGGCCGGTCGATGAACTGCGCCTGGCCGCCCTCCCGGAAGGCCGGCACGACGCACCGGCGGGCGGCGGCGTTGGCGACCCGCGCACCATGGTCGGCGCGCACCAGATCCAGGCACAGGTCCAGCCCGGCGGCCGCCCCGGCCGAGGTGTGCACCCGGCCGTCCCGGACGAACAGCACGTTCTCCTCCAGCCGGACGTCCGGGTACCAGGAGCGGAACAGCGGCGCACATTCCCAGTGCGTCGTCGCGACCCGCCCGTCGAGCAGACCGGCCGCGGCCAGGGTGAACCCGCCGGTGCAGATCGACGCGATCCGCGCGTGCGACGGCACGAGTTCCAGCGCCGCGCGCACATCAGGGGCCAGGTCGCGCCGCAGCGACCACGGATCGATCGGGGGGACGACGATGGTGTCCGCGGTGGCGATCACCTCGGGGCCGTGGCCGGGGGTGACCGCGAAACCGGCGTTGGTGCGCACCGGCCCGCCGGTCGGGGTGCACACCAGGACCTGGTAGCCGGCGTCCGCCGCCTCGAAGATGCGGGCCGGGATGCCCAGCTCGAACGGGTAGGCGTGCTCCTGGGTGAGCACGACCACCCGGTGCGTCGCGGGAACGCGCGCCGGGCGGGTCGGGACGGTGAAGCCGGTCATGTGGTCATCCTTCGCCTGTCTGGATGCCCATCGGGGCCGGTCAGGACCCGACGGTCAGCACGACCTTGCCGGGCGTGTGTCGGGTGCCGTGCGCGGTCGCCGCCTCGGCCAGGGGGTAGGTCGCGGCGATCGTCGGTCGCAACCGGCCGGCCCGCACCAGGTCCATCAGGCCGGTCAGGCCCATCCGGTCCGATTCGACGAACAGGCCGGCCAGCCGCACTCCGGCGGCGGTGGCCGCGGGCCGCGCGTCGGGCACGGCCTGCGGCAGTGTCGTCACCAGGATCCCGCCGGGACGCAGCGCGGCGAGACCGTGGCGGGCCGAGTCGCCCCCGACGGTGTCGAACACGACGTCGGCATCGTCGACCACCGCGGTGTAGTCGACGTCGTGGCGGTCGATGACCTCGGCCGCGCCGAGCGCGCGCAGCCGATCGGCCTGGTCGGCGGAGGCGACGGCGATCGTGTGGGCGCCGCGGGCGTTGGCGATCTGCACCGCCAGGTGGCCCACTCCCCCGGCCGCCCCGACGATCACCAGCCGGGTCCCCGGGCGTACGGACGCGGTCTCCACCAGCGCCTGCCAGGCGGTCAGCGCGGCCAGCGGCAGGGCGGCCGCCTCGACGTGGGTCAACTCGGCCGGCGTCGGCACGAAGGCCCGGGTCGGGCCGACCGCGAACTCGGCGTAGGCGCCGGCGCCGTGCGGGAACGGCAGGAGACCGGTGACCTCATCGCCCGGGCCGTACAGCGTCACCCCCGGGCCGACGGCCTCGACGACACCGGACACGTCGTAGCCGAGGGTGAACGGCGGCCGGGCGAACAGGCCCTGCTGACGGCTCATCGCGTCGATCGGGTTCACCCCCGCCGCGAGGACCCGGACCAGGATGTGACCGATCCCCGGCGCCGGCCGGGCCACCCGCGCGAGGTGGAGCACCTCGGGACCGCCCAGCTCGTCCTGCACCACCGCGGTCATCGTCTGCGTCATGCCCCCACGCTAGGAACCCGTCCCCTCCCACACGAGTGACGAGAACGTCAGGTTTCGCCAGAAACACGCCAACTCCCTCCGTCGGGCCCGTGTATCGTCCGGTAAGGGGAACCTAAGTTAGCCCGCGCCGGCTCGTCGGCGCCGGGCCGAGATGGAGCATGGTGACTGCCTCAACGATCCGCCCTGCGGCGCGCCGGCCGGTGCCGGCCCCGGCGACCGTCGTCCGGACGACCCGGCTGAGCCCGACGATGGTCCGGGTGGTGTTCGGCG
>JBDHZW010000484.1:0-2941 GCA_039812105.1 Nakamurella sp. | reverse complement strand
GAGCCCGAGGAACCCGCGGATCGGGTGGACGCGGCCTGACTCCCGGAGCCCGATCCGCCCGCGGTGGACGGTGCCGCCGCCGACGTCGTGGACTCGGCACTCCCACCGGAGCCGGCCTGGCCACCGGATCCGGTGCCGGTGCCGGTCCGCGCGGCGATCGCCTTGTTCAGGTCGGCCAGCAGCTGCGATTGTTGTTGCTGCGCGCCGGCCACGTCGTTCTGCGCGGAACTGACTTTCTGCAACGCGTCCTGGCAGGCCTGCAGGGCCGGCGAGGCGTCCCCGGCGGTCTGCGTGACGGTCACCGTCGTCGGCGCGGTGACGGTGGTGGTGGCGGCCGAATCGGTGCCCGTCCCGTCGTCGGAGGTGCCGGCGGTGGTGGTCTCGGTGGCCGTGCTGGTGGCCGTCTCGGTCTGGGTCAGCGTCTGTGTCTCGGTTTGCGTCTGGGTCACCGTGGTGGTTGCCGGGGTGGAGGTTTCGGTGTCGTCCACCGGTTCGGCGAGCACCGCGAACGCCGCCCGCAGCCCGGCCGGGGCAGTGGTCGCGGCGGTGGTCGTTGGGCTTGTCGACTCCACGGTCGGGGTCGAGGAAGCCGATGTTGACGACAGGAACGGTGCGCACGTCGTCTGCTCGTCGGCGAGGGCCTGGGCCGACGCGCCGAGCAGGGCGTCGAGGTTCTTCTGCTGGTTGATCACGGCCTGCTGCGCGGCGGTCACCGCGTCGGCCGAACCCTGGTTCCCGCCACCGGATTCCGAGCCAGCGGTGCTCGTCGGGGCGGCCGCCGCGGTCGTCGGCCGTCCGCCGGCACCGGTCGAACCGGTACCGGTGCCGCCCGACTGACCGGCCGCAGCGGTACCGGCGGTCGAGCCCGAACCCGACCCGGTCGCGTCGGAACCGTCACCGGTGGAGCCACTTCCGGTCGATGCGCTGCCGGAGTTGGTGGTCGACCGGCTGCCCGAGCCGGTCCCAGTCGCCGATCCCGACGCCGACGACCCCGAGGCCGACGACCCGGCCGAACCAGACCCACCGCTACCGGTGGAGTCGTCGGTGCCCGTGCCGTCGGTCTGGGCGGCGGTGTCGGTGGCCAGCTGCTGCTGCGACTTGGTCAGGTCGGCCTGTGCGTTGTTCACCGCGGTCTGCAGATCGGTCGGATCCACGGTGGCCAGGGTCTGGCCGACCGTCACCGTGTCCCCTACCTTCACGTCGACGGCCGACACCGTCCCGGACACGGGGAACGCCGCGTCGACCCGATCCTTCGCCGCGACGGTGCCCACCGAGGTGATGTCGGCCGTCACCGAACCCATTGCCGCCACGGCTGTTCGGACGGTCGGCTGGGACGACGCGGTGCGGGCGACGGCCAGGCCGGCGCCCACCGCGGTCAGCGCGACGACTGCGGCGACGGCGACCATCAGCCGGCGGCGGCGGACCCGGACCTTGCGGGCGTGGGCGGCGATGCCCGATCGCGTCGGCGCGGCAGTCGCGGTGGGGATGGGTTCGGTCGGGTTGTCCGACATCTCAGGAACCGGTCGTGGTCGGAGCGGCCGACCCGCCCTGGCCGCGTCCGCGTCCGCCGAACCCGGTGGTGCAGGTCGTCGATCCGGCCGGCGGGGAACTGACGGCGATGCTGGTCGCGGTGACCGCCCCCTTGTTGTCGGCGCTGCCCTGGACGACCGCGCACTGGCCGACGACCAGGGCCGCGGTCGTCGCCGACGCGGTCTTGGTGTAGGTCGTCGAACTCGTCACCGTGACCGTCCGCTGCGACGACTGCCCTTGGGCGTCGGTTTCCGAGATCACGATCGAGTCACCCGACACCGAGGCGACGGTCCCGTTGGCCCGATTCCCGAAACCACCGAAACCCTGACCGTTCTGCGGGGCGCCACTGGGCGGTGTGCCGCCGCCCGACTGGCCGGGCGCCGCGGACGGGACGCCGCTGGGGATCGGGCCGCCGCTCGGCGCGCCGCCACCGAAACCTCCGAAATTGTTGGTGCACTGGCCGTTCACCGGGTCCCGGAGTTGCACGATGGTGGCAGTGAATGGGCCGGTGCTCTGGCTAGGTGCCGCCGATGCCGACGGCGCCGGGGTCGGCGCGGCGGAACCGGACGCGGCCGGCCCGCCGGCCGGCACGGCGGCGGCGGTGATGCACAGGCCGGTGGTGACCGCCGACAGATCGGCGGTCTGGCTGGCCGTGATGGTGGTCGAGTCGGAGAAGTTCACCGTGGTCTGGCTGCTCGCCGACTGCACCTGCATCGTGGACCCGTTGACCGCGGCGATGGTGCCGTCGGCCGCCGACCGTTGCTGAGCGCCCTGGCCCTGGCCGGTGCGGGTGCGCTGGCCCTGATTGTCCTGGCTCGCCGAGGCCGAGGTCTGGCCGGCCACCGCCGATCCCGATGCCGACGACGTGCCGCAGGCGGCGGCCAGAACCAGGACGGCCGCGCAGGCCGCGGTGACACCGGCCAGCCGCCGGGGGCGTGATTGCGACACTGTGTTCATCGAGATTCCTTCTCTTCGATTCCTATTCGCTGCGGAGGGCGTCGATGGGGGCCAGTCGGGCGGCCCTGGTGGCCGGATACACGCCGAACACGATGCCGATCCCGATCGCGATCACCAGCGCCCCAACAAGGGCCACCGGCGAGATCACGATCGAACTACCCACGATGCCGGGCAGGACCAACGCGCAGGCGATCCCCAGGGCCGCGCCGAGGATCCCGCCGCCCAGACCCAGGACGACCGCCTCCACCAGGAACTGCCGGCGGATCGCCCCCGGAGGCGCACCCAACGCCTTCCGCAACCCGATCTCCCGGGTCCGCTCCGTCACCGACACCAACATGATGTTCATCACCCCGATGCCACCCACCAGCAACGACAGCGCCGCCACCCCGGTCAACAGGATCGTCAACGTCCGCGACACCGACGTCGCCGTCGCCAACAACGACTGCTGATTCGC
>JBDHZW010000483.1:0-2978 GCA_039812105.1 Nakamurella sp. | reverse complement strand
GCGGCCGATCCGGCCAATCCCTACGGCGCCGCGCTCGACTGGCCCGATCCGGTGGCCGGCGACACGGACACCCACCGTCCGACGCGCCGCGCCGGGGCGTTGACCGTGTTGGTGGACGGGGCGGCCGTGCTGTTCGCCGAACGGGGCGGCCGCACGGTGCTCAGCTTCACCGCCGACCCCGACGTGCTGGCCGCCGCCGCCGATGCCGTGGCCGAGCGGGTGCGGTCCGGCCGGATCTCGTCGATGACCGTCACCAAGATCGACGGAGCCGACACCCTCGCCGATCGCGGCCCGGTGGTGCAGGCGTTCACCGACGCCGGGTTCACCGTGACGCCCCGCGGTCTGCGGTTGCGGAGCGCCGGCCGGTGACGCAGATGCCGGCCGCGCATCGTCCGCCGCTGCAGGCTCATCGACCGAATGGTGCGCGGCAGAGCGCTCCCGGAAACGCCGCCGGTGATTGCGCCGATCGGGATTGCCGGTCCCCGGGGTGCGCCGATGCCCGAGGGTGACACCGTGCTGCGCACCGCCCGCCGGCTGCACCGGGCGTTGTCCGGGCGGCCGCTGGCCCGCACCGAGCTGCGCTGGCCGTCCCTGGGCGACGCCGACCTGGCCGGGCGCACCGTCGCCGAGGTCACCGCCTACGGCAAGCACATCCTGACCCGCATCGCGGCGGCCGACCCCGCGGCTCTGGGCCGGCGACGGCCGACCGTTCCGGACGTGCCGCTGACCCTGCGGTCCCACCTGCGGATGGAGGGCCGCTGGTACGTGCACGCGCGCGACGCCGAACCGTGGCCGCCGGCCGGCCGGGCCAGCGTCCGGGCGGTGCTCGGCGGCAGCGAGTGGACCGCGGTCGGCACCTGGCTGGGCCTGCTCGACCTGGTGCCGACGTCCGCCGAAGCCGGCCTGATCGGCCACCTGGGTCCGGACATCATGGCCGACGGGTTCGACCCCGCCGCGGCCGCGCCCAGGCTGCTGACCGACCCGGCGCGGCCGGTCGGCGCGGTGCTGCTGGACCAGACCACCGTGGCCGGGGTCGGCACCATGTACATGGCCGAGGCGCTGTTCGTGCAACGGGTCTCGCCGTGGACGCCGGTCGCCGAGGTGGACGTGCCGGCGCTGCTGGGCACCGCCCGCCGGCAGCTGCTCCGCGGCGCGACCCAGGCCGTGCCCAGCACCACCGGCAACCCCCGGCGGGGTCTGCAGACCTTCGTGCACGGCCGGTCCGGACGTCCCTGCCAGCGTTGCGGCGGCATCGTCCGGGTCGCCGAGATCGGCCCGGCGGGCAAGCTGCGGCCCGCGTTCTACTGCCCGACCTGCCAGCCCGGGCCGACCCCCACCGACGCAGGCCGGCCGCAGAAGCCGCTCGGCGCCAACCCCGGCTACCGGGAGTACCGCCGGCCGACCGGCTACCGCTGACCCGGATCGACTCGCCCAGCACCTGAATCGAGGGAGGAGTTTCGGCGCTTCCCGCGGGCCGGGAACCGCCGAAACCCCTCCCTCGATCCGTCAGAACCGGGCGATCAGGGCGCGACCGCGAGCACCTCCGCGTTCAGCACCGCGAACCAGGCGTCCGGTTCGCCGGCCCAGGCCCGCCAGCCGGCGGCGATGTCGGCCAGTTCGTCCGGGGTGCTGATGCCCGCGGCCACCGCCTGCTCGGCCATTGCCGACTCGGTGACCCGGGTCGCCCAGGTGCCGGCCCACCAGGCCCGCTCGTCGTCGGAGGCGAAGCACCAGGCCGATGCGGTGCAGGTCAGGTCGGTGAACCCGGCGGCCGACGCCCACGACTTCAGCCGGCGGCCGGCGTCCGGCTCGGCGTCGTTGTGCCGGGCCACCTGGTGGTAGACGTCCAGCCAGCGGTCGAGCCGGGGATCGGCGGGATGCCAGGTCATCGCGGAGTAGTCGGCGTCGCGGACCGCGACCACCCCGCCGGGCCGGGCGACCCGGCGCATCTCCACCAGCGCGGCGACCGGGTCGGTGAGGTGCTGCAGCACCTGGTGGGCGTGCACGACGTCGAAGGTGTCGTCCGGGAAATCGAGCGCGTAGGCGTCGCCGGAGGCGAACTCGACGGTCCCGAGGCCCCTCTCGGCGGCCGCCGCGCGGGCCGCGGCCAGCGGCCCGGCCTCCCGGTCGATGCCGATCACCCGGCCCGGCGCCACCCGCTCGGCCAGCCCGAGAGTGATCGTGCCCGGGCCGCAGCCGATGTCGAGCACCGACCGGCCCGTCGTCAGGAACGGGATCAGGTAGGCGGCGCTGTTCTCCACGGTCCGCATACTGTGCGAGCGCAGCACGCTCTCGTGGTGGCCGTGGGTGTAGGTGTCGGCGGGGGACATGGTCGCATCCTGCCCTGGCCCGGGGATGGCCGGATCACCGGGACCGGCGCCGCACCAGCAGCTTCACCGCCACCGCCACCAGCCACGCACTCCACACCACGTACCCGACGAAGTTGGCGAGGCCGGCCAGCGGCACCCCGAGCGGCTGCACGATGCCGACCGCCACCAGGGCCGCCGCGACCAGCCCGATCACCGACAACGCCCGGCCGAACAGGACTTGCCCAGCCCGATGCAACTGGTCGGTGGAGCGGCTGCTGGACGGGATCGTCCGCCCGGGTCAGCGGCCGGGTGCAGCGGCCGGCTCCAGGGTCAGGGACACCCCGTTGATGCAGTACCGGTCGTTGGTCGGCGTCGGGTAGCCCTCGCCGCTGAACACGTGACCCAGGTGGGAGCCGCAGGTCGCGCAGCGCACCTCGGTGCGGGTCATGAACATCGACCGGTCCTCGATCAGCTCGACCCGATCCTCCGCCAGCGGGGTGTAGAACGCCGGCCATCCGCAGTGCGCGTCGAACTTGTGCTCGCTGCGGAACAGCTCGCTGCCGCAGCCGCGACAGCGGTACACGCCGACCGTCTCGTCGGTCTCGTACGGGCTGGAGAACGGCCGCTCGGTGCCGGCCTGCCGCAGCACCTGGTACTCCTGCGGGCTCA
>JBDHZW010000482.1:0-2987 GCA_039812105.1 Nakamurella sp. | reverse complement strand
CCACCGGTGGCTACCTGGACGCGCCCCCGCCGGCCGCCGCATCGGCCGAGGACACCGTGGTGCCGCCGCGGGCCGCCCCGGTCGCCGCGGTCCCGGCCGTCAAGCGACGGACCGTCCCGCTGCTGGTCGGCGCCGCGGTGCTGGTGCTGGCGGGTGGGTTGACCTGGATCGTGCTCCGCGGCGGCACCGACGCCCCGTCGCTCGGCGACTCGACGGCGACCGTGCCCGCACCCACCGGCAACGCCCTGCCCGAGGCGGTCGTGCCCGCACCCGCCGACCTGACCGGCACGGTCGCCCCGGACGGTGTCGTTTTCACTTGGACGAACCCCGATCCCCAGCCGGGCGACAGCTACTCGTGGACGCGGACCGGCGCCGAGCAGGCGGACGCGGCCCAGGTGACCGAGCCGACCGTCACCGTCACCGGCGCGACCCAGGCCTGTGTCGAGGTCGAGCTCGTCCGCGAGAACGGGCGGTACTCCGCCCATCCCGCCCAGGCCTGCGCGGGTGGCTGACCGATGACCGACGCGCTGCCGGCCCGACGTGTCCGGATCGGATTCTGTGGGGAGTGGTACGACGCCGACCCGGCGACCGAGTTCGTCATCGGCCGGGAGGGCGATCTGGCCGTCGACGACAATCCTTACCTGCACCGGCGTTTCCTGGTCGTGCTGTGGCAGCAGGACCTGTGGTGGCTGGTGAACACGGGAACCCAGTTGTCGGCGACGATCTCGGATTCCGCCGGGGCCCTGCAGGCCTGGCTGGCGCCCGGTGGGCGGGTGCCGCTGGTCTTTCCCGATACGACCGTGCTGTTCACCGCCGGGCCGACCACGTACGAGATCCAGATCGTCTGCCAGGACCCGACCTTCACCCCGAATCAGCCGGAGTCGAGCAGCGGCATCGGGGCCACCACGATCGGTCCGGTGACGCTGACCCCCAGCCAACGGCAGCTGATCGTCGCGCTGGCCGAACCGTTGCTCCGCAGGGAAGGAACCAGCATCAGCGCAATCCCGTCGTCCAAGGAAGCCGCCGCCCGGCTGGGCTGGGAGCTCACCCGGTTCAACCGCAAGCTGGACAACGTCTGCGACAAGTTCGACCGGCGCGGCGTCCGCGGGTTGCGCGGCGGCCCCGGGCAGCTCGCCTCCAACCGGCGGGCCCGGCTGGTCGAACACGCCGTGGCCGCCCGGGTGGTCACCGCCGACGACCTGGTCCTGCTCGACGGCACCGGCACCGGTGAGAACGACGGGAACGGGATGCGGGCATGACGGCGTTGCGTCGGCGGTGGCCATGGAACCTCCGATCCACCGTGATCGTGGTGGTGACCACGCTGCTGGCGTCGGTGCTGGTGGTGCTCGGGGTGAACGCGCAGGGCTACTCGGTCACCGACGTGCACCTGTCCTCCTCGACGGTCTGGGTGACCAACGAGGCCAAGGGCGTGGTCGGCCGGGTGAACCGGCAGATCGACGAGCTGAACTCGTCGGTCAAGGTGAACAAGCCCGGTTTCGATGTGCTGCAGGACGGCGACACGGTGCTGGTCGTCGACCGGGTCAAGAACGAGGTCCGGCCGTTGGACGTGACCGTCGTCGCGCTCACCAGCCGGATCGGGATGCCGGAGAACGCATCGGTCTCGTTCGGGGGTGGGGTACTGGCGGTGGCCGACCCGGTGTCCGGCAATCTCTGGGCGGGAACACCGGACTCGTTGTCCGGCCTCGACCCGAAGAGCGCGCCGGCCCTGCTGACCGCGGCGGCCGGCGCGCGGACGACGACCTCGGTGAACGGCACGGTTTTCCTGGTCGCACCGGGCAGCGACGCCCTGTGGTCCGTGACCATCGGCGGCACCGGCCGACCCGAGGGCTGGACCACCGACGACCAGGGCAAGCCGGTCCCGCCGGAACCCGTCCGGCTGGCCGGCGGGGCGCTGACCCCGGTCGCGGCCCAGGTCGTCTCACAGGACGCACCGACCGTCGACCTCACCGCGGTGGGCGACACCCCGGTGGTACTGGACCGGGCCACCGGCCAGCTGATCCTGCCGGACCGGCGGGTGGACATCCCGGGTGGCGCCGACGGCGTGCTGCAGCAGCCGGGGCCGGCGGCCGACTCGGTGCTGGTGGCCACCCGCAGCGGGCTGCTCCGGGTGCCGTTGGCCCAGGGCGACCCGCAGACGGTCGTCGACGGGATGTCCGGCACGCCGAGCGCGCCGGTCGCGCTGGACGGTTGCGTGCACAGTGCCTGGGCCGGGAGCCGGCCGACCTACTCGGTGGCCTGCGGGACCGACGGGCCGACCACCGTCGACGTGCCGAACGCCGACGCGTCGGCGAAGCTGACCTTCCGGGTCAACCGGGACGTCATCGTCCTCAACGACCAGGCCACCGGCGCCATCTGGCTGGTTGACGCGGACATGAAGCTGATCACCAACTGGGACGACGTCCAGCAGCAGGACAGCTCCAGCGACCAGACGGCGCAGGACGGCGATCAGAACAGCTCCGATCAGCTGACCAACTCGCGCAGCGACTGCGCCGCGACCAGCGCCGACGGCACCGGACCGGAGGCCGCGCCCGATCAGTTCGGCGTTCGGGCCGGGCGGTCCACCGTGCTGCGGGTACTGGACAACGACTCGTCGGCGGACTGCTCGATGCTTGCGGTGACGTCCGTGATGCCGCTGCCGACCGGCAACGACCCGGCAGCGGCGTCGGTCGCGATCGCCGAGGGTGGTCAGGCCGTCCAGGTCACGGTGCCGGCCACCGCATCCGGCCCGCTGCCGGCCATCGAGTACACCGTCGACGACGGGTTGGGCCGGACGGCGACCGCCCAGGTGACCGTGACCGTGGCGGCCCCGGACGACACCCGGGCCCCCGTGAAGGTCCGGGATTCGGCGACGATCGTCGAGGTCGGCGGCACGGTGTCGTACAACGTTCTGCCTGATTTCCGCTCGCCGGTCGGCGAGGACCTTTCCCTGATCTCGGCGACCACCGACACCGACGACTCGGTGACGT
>JBDHZW010000481.1:0-3019 GCA_039812105.1 Nakamurella sp. | reverse complement strand
CCTTGAACTTCTCGTAGCGGACCCGGGCGTCCTGGGTGAAGCCGAGGGTGGAGACCTCGGCAACCGGGACGTCCCACCAGCCGTCGCCCTTGGGCGACTCGAACTCCAGGTCGGTGTCGACGTGCACCATGCACGGCTCGTCGCCGGCCTTGGCCGCGGCCAGCGCGTCCTGCAGCTGCGTCAGGGTCTTGGCCCGATACACCTTGACGCCCATGGACTCCGCGTTCAGGGCCAGGTCGACCGGCAGCTTGCCGCCGTCCAGCCGGCCGGACTCGCTGTTGCGGTACCGGTACTTGGTGCCGAACCGCTGCACGCCCAGCGACTCGGCCAGCGCGCCGATCGAGGCGTAGCCGTGGTTCTGCAGGAGCACCACGATGATCTTGATGCCCTCCTGCACCGCGGTCACCAGCTCGGTCGGCATCATCAGGTACGAGCCGTCGCCGACGGTGACGAATACGTCCCGCTCCGGGGCGGCCAGCTTGATCCCGATCGCGCCCGGGATCTCGTAGCCCATGCAGGAGTACCCGTACTCCACGTGGTACCCCTTGCGCTCCCGGGTCCGCCACATGCCGTGCAGGTCACCGGGCAGCGAACCGGCCGCGCACACCACCACGTCGGTGGGTTCCATGGCCGCCTCGACCGCGCCGAGAACCTCGGCCTGGGCCAGGAACTCGTGGGTCTGTCCGTACCCGCTGTGATGCGAGGCGACGACCTCGTCGTCCCACGCCTTGGCCCGGGCGGCGACGTCGGCCTGGAACTCGGCCCCGGTCGAGTAGCCGTCCAGCGCCGCGCCCAGCGCCGGCAGCGCCCGCTTGGCGTCGGCCACCACCGGGTAGCCGGCCAGCTTGAACGCGTCCAGCCCGGCGACGTTGATGTTGACGAACCGCACGTCCGGGTTCTGCCAGATCGTCTTCGACGCGGTGGTGAAATCGCTGTACCGGGTGCCGATCCCGATGACCACGTCGGCCCGGCGGGCGAAGTGGTTGGCCGCCGGCGACCCGGTGGCGCCGATCGCGCCCAGGTTCAGCGGGTGGTCGAACGGCAGCGAGCCCTTGCCGGCCTGGGTCTCGGTGATCGGGATGCCGGTGGCCTCCACGAACGCCTTGAGCTCGTCGTTGGCCTCGGCGTAGGTGACGCCGCCGCCGGACACGATGATCGGCGCCTTTGCCGAGCGGATGATCTCGGCGGCCGCCTCGACCACCTCCGGCTCGGCCGGCGGGCGGGCGATCCGCCACACCCGCTCGGCGAACAGCTCGACCGGCCAGTCGTAGGCCTCGGCCTGCACGTCCTCCGGCAGCGCCAGCGTCACCGCCCCGGTCTCGACCGGGTCGGTGAGCACCCGCATCGCGCCCAGCAGGGCGGCCGGCAGCTGCTCGGGCCGCCACACCCGGTCGAAGAACTTGCTCAGCGGACGGAACGCGTCGTTCACCGACACGTCGTAGCCGAACGGCTGTTCCAGCTCCTGCAGCACCGGGGAGGCGACCCGGGTGGCGAAGATGTCGCTGGCCAGCAGCAGCACCGGCAGCCGGTTGATGGTCGCCAACGCCGCGCCGGTCAGCATGTTCGACGAGCCGGGGCCGACCGATGCGGTGACCGCGAAGGTCTCCAGCCGGTCCTGCTGCCGGGCGTAGCCGACCGCGATGTGCACCATCGCCTGCTCGTTGCGGCCCTGGTGGTACGGCAGCAGCTCCGGTTCCTCCAGCTCGGCCTGCAGCAGGGCCTGGCCCAGGCCCGCCACGTTGCCGTGCCCGAAGATGCCGAAACAGCCGGCGAACAGCTTGCGCCGCACCCCGTCCCGCTCGCTGTACTGGTTGCCCAGGAACCTGACGACCGCCTGCCCGACGGTCAGTCGGACGGTCTGTCCCGCCTGCGACGCTGCTGCGCTGGTCACCGTGTTTCTCCTGCTTCTTGATCGGGAGCCGTGTAGAAAGGCAGTCGTGGATCGGTGGGTCGGTCGGTCCAGGTGTCCCGCACCCACCCGTGGTTGGGGTCGTCGCTGATGCCCCAGGCGCGTCCGGTACCCGGTCCGGCCATCACGTTCAGGTAATACATGTGGTGCGACGGGGAGGCGATCGACGGGCCGTGCCAGCCGTGCGGGATCAGCACGGTGTCCCCGTCGGTGACTTCTTCGAGCAACTCGATCGGCCGCTCGGCGGTGCCGTATACCCGCTGGTAGCCAACGGGCTTGGCCTCCCGGGCGGGCGAGCCGGCGGGGGCGGCGGAGGCGAACCGGTAGTAGTAGACCTCCTCCAGCTCGGTCTCGCCGCCGTCGATGCCACCGGCCTCGTCGTGCTTGTGCGGCGGGTAGGACGACCAGTTGGACGCCGGGGTGAGCACCTCGGTGGCCAGCAGCTTGACGCACTCCATGCCGGCGCCCATGCCGAAGTTGTTCACCTGCCGGGTGTGCGCGCCGGTGCCGCGCAACGAGACGTCGACGCCGGACGCGCTCTGGTAGCGGAACGGCAGCGCCCGGTCGGCCCGCGCCCCGCACAGGGCGATCGCGCCCTCCCGGGTGCCGATCAGCGTCACATCGGAATCGATGGGCAGGTAGGCGGTGTCGGTGACGGCGGTGAACACGTCCGCCCGGCCGGCCAGCGGATGCGTCTCGTCCCCGATCGAGACGTCGACGGCGCCGGTCAGCGGCAGCACGATCCACTCGCTGTCGCCGGTCTCGAACGAAACCACCTGGCCGGGAGTCACGGTCAGCACCCGCAGGCTGGAGTAGCCCCAGCCGGCGGATTCCGGCGTCACCACCAGATCCCAGATGGCGTCGGCGGTGGAGCCGGCGGGCAGGTACAGCCCGTTGTCGATATCCGCGGTCATCGGACCATGGAGGCGGCGGTGTCCACGGCGGCGGCCACGTCGTCGTCGCCGGGGTAGAGCAGGGTCCGGCCGACCACCAGGCCGCGGACCGACGGCAGCGCCAGCGCGGCCCGCCAGGACGCGTAGGTCTCCTCCGGGCTGGTGTCCGGGTCGCCGCCGAGCAGCAGGGTGGGCAGCACGGTGGAGTCCATCACCC
>JBDHZW010000480.1:0-3060 GCA_039812105.1 Nakamurella sp. | reverse complement strand
CGCTGCGAAACCGACTGCCGGGCCGTAGGTGTCGACCAGCGGCCCGAACGCGAGCAGGCCGAGCGGGCCGGCGGCCAGGGCCAGTGCGGTGTAGGAGCCGATCACCCGCCCGCGATACTTCTCCGGGGTGCGGGACTGCACGATCACGGCGCACAGCGGGTTGATCGGCCCGGTGACGACGCCCGCGGCCAACGCCAGCAGCACCATCACCGGCACCGCCGGCAGCGCCGCGAACGCCCCCAAGGACAGCCCGGCCAGGGCCAGCGCCGCGACGAGTGCGATGCGAGTCGGCACCCGGTGCGCGAGCGCCCCGTAGGCCAGTGCCCCGCCGATGGCGCCGCCGGCATACGCCGCGAGGATCGTGCCGAATGCCACCACCTGCCCGGTCTCATTGAGATAAGCGTTGAGCACGACGGTCTCGAACGGCAGCAGGAACAGCCAGATCACCGCCGCGGTCAGCGTGATCGCCCGCAAGGTCCGGTCCCGGAGCAGGAACAGCACGCCGTCCCACACCGACCGCAGGTACGGTTCGGGCTCGGGCCGGGCGGACAGGTGCGCCGGCACCAACACCGCGGTGACCAGCACGGCCAGCGCGAACAGGGCCGCGGCCGCCCAGACCGTGCCGAACCCGCCGATCAGCACCAGCAACAGGCCGGCCAGTGCCGGGCCGGCCAGGTAGCCGGTGTTCTCGGCGACCTCGCCCCAGGCGTTCACCCGGGCCAGCGGCACACCGGCGACGCGCGCGACGTCCGGTCGCAGCGCCTCGCGCGCCGCGGCCCCCGGGCTGTCGAAGATGGCGCCGATCGCGACGAGTGCCAGCACCAGCCCGACGCCGAGTCCGACGGTCGCGTCCGCGATCGGCAGGGCGGCCACCGCTGACGCGCTCAGCACGTCGGCGATCATCGACGTCCGCCGTTTGCCGATGCGGTCGATCAACGCGCCGCCGAACACCGCGGAGAACACGATCGGCGCGATCGCCGCCGCCCCGGCGAGCCCGGCCAGCGCGGCGCTGCCGGTGCGTTCCAGCACCAGCCAGGGCACCGCGATCGCGACGATGCTGTTCGCGGTGACCGACAGCGCCGTCGCCGCCAGCACCCCGATCAGCGGGCCGGTGGACCGTTCCATGACCGTCGCCATGACCGGCGGGTCAGGGCACCAGGACCAGCTTGCCCCGACCGCCCTCCTCCAGATCTCGCAGCGCCTGGGTGCCGTCGGCCAGCGGGTAGGTGCGGTCCACCACCGGCACCAGGCCGGTCGCGTCGCACAGCGCCATGAGACGGCGCATCTCGTCCAGGGTGCCCATCGTCGAGCCGATCACCGAGATCTGCAGGAAGAACAGCCGCTGCAGGTCGGCGGACGGGTCGAACCCGCTGGTCGCGCCGCAGCAGGCGACGACCCCGCCCGGCCGGACGGCACGCATGGTGTGCGCCCAGGTCTGCTTGCCGACGGACTCGAAGACGCCGTCCACCCGGTCCGGCAGCCGGGCACCGGTGGGGAACACCTCGTGCGCGCCCAGTTCGGCGGCCCTGGCCCGGCCGGCCTCGGTCCGGGACGTCGCCCAGACTCGCATCCCCATCACCCGGCCCAGTTGGATCAGCGCGGTGGACACCCCACCCGTCGCGCCCTGCACCAGGATGGTCGACCCGGCGGGCAGGCCACTGCGGGTGGCCAGCATCCGATAGGCGGTCAGGTAGGTGGTGCCGAGCACCGACGCGGTCTCGTGCGTCATCGACGGCGGCAGCGGTAGCGCGTTCCGGGCCGGCACGACGACCGCCTCGGCGAACGTGCCCTGGTCCTCTTCGGTCAGAATGTGCCGCGTCGGGTCGAAGGTCTCATCGCCACTCCAGCCGGGGGAGCCGATGATCGGGTAGATCACCACGTCTTGTCCGTCGTCGGTGACGCCGGCGCCGTCGCAGCCGAGGATCATCGGGAACCGGTCCGGCCTGATCCCGACCCCGCGCAGCGTCCACAGGTCGTGGCGGTTCAGTGACGCGGCGCGGACCGCGACCCGTGTCCAACCGTCGGGGACGGCAGGTTCGGGCCGTTCCCCCACCACCACCCCGGCCAGCGGATCGTCGGGATGCGGGGCGTCGGCGTAGACGGCGAGCATGACGCTCACCCTAGGGTCCTCCCGGCGCCGGCCCGGCTGCGTACCCTGCAGGGCATGTGGCAGACCGTGCTCGACGTGGTCGACGCGGTCGAATCGTGGATCGCGGGGCAGTCGTACTGGGTCCAGGTGATCGTCCTGCTGTCGGTTCTCGGGCCGTTGTGCTACCTGCTGGCCGGGCTGATCGACCGGGCCGTCGACGCGGTGCTGGCCTGGCACTCGCGCCGGGAAGGGGACGGATCGGCGGCACCGGCGGACGCCGCGCGGGTCACCGCCGGATGACCCGCCGCCCGCTGCCCGAGGTGACCCGCCGCTGGATGTCGGTCGCGCTGGTCGCGCTTGTGCTGGTGGCGATCCTCGTGGCGCTGTTGCGCTGACCCGGACCGGATCCGGCCCGCCCGGGGGTCAGGCGCAGCCGGCCGTGATGTCCACGCCGTCCAGGTCGTACCCGTCCTGGACCAGCCGGAGCGGCCAGGGCAGGGACCCCGTCGCGTCGGTGATCCGCACGAACCGGGCCGTGGCCAGCGCGCCGAGGTCGAAGGTGCCGACCGAGTAGGCGTTCACCGTGCCCAACTCGACCCAGGTCCGGCCGTCGGCCGACGCGGCGACCCTGCCCCGGTCGGTCAGGTCCGTGAGCAGCCGCGGCCAACCGGGCACGACGGCCAGATCCTTGCCTGGCAGGTTCTGCACCGGCCGGGTGAACTCGAGGGTGAGCTGCCCGCCCAGGCCCAGCGACACCGCGCCCCGGGCGCCCCGGTCCGAGCCGGCGGTGCCCAACCCCGCCGCCGGGTCGCGCCGGTCCACCGGCCGCCCCGAGCCCTGGGTGCCGGGTTGGTAAGAAGAGACCTGCTGCGCGGGCCCGAAGCAGGCCGCCGCGGTCGCCCGGGTCGCTTGAAGCCCGACCAGCACCGGGTCGTGGTCGGAGGCCCGGAACTGGTTCGCCTCGAACAACG
>JBDHZW010000479.1:0-3073 GCA_039812105.1 Nakamurella sp. | reverse complement strand
CGCATCAGCTGACCGCGCAGGAACTGCCGCCGGCCGGCCGGCGACGTGATCGGCTCCAGGCACCGGGCCATCACCGTGCGCCGGTACGGGTTGCGCCGGCCCAGCATCACCCGCACCAGCGGCCGGACCACCACCTCGAACACCACCAGCGCGGACACCGGGTTGGCCGGCAGCAGGAACGTCGGCACCCGGTCGGTGCCCAGCAGCCCGAACCCCTGCGCCGACCCGGGTTGCATGGCCACCCGGGTCAGGTCCAGGGTGCCCAGGTCGGCCAGCGCCTCGACCACCAGCTCGGCGCTGCGCCCGCCGGCCGCGCCGGAGATCAGCACCACCTCGGACACCAGCAGCCGCGCCTCGACCAGCTCCCGCAGCCGTCGCGGATCGCTGGGGGCGATGCCGATCCGGGTGGCGTCGGCGCCGGCGTCGCGGGCGGCCGCGGCCAGCGCGAACGAGTTGACGTCGTACACCTGGCCGGGGCCGGGGGTGCGGGCGACGTCGACCAACTCGTCGCCGATGGAGATGATCGACAGCCGGGGACGCGGGTGCACCAGCACCTTGTCCCGGCCGACCGCGGCCAGCAGACCCACCTGGGCGGCCCCGATGAACGCGCCCATCCGCACGGCGACGTCACCGGGCTGGACGTCCTCGCCGGTCCGCCGGACGTAGCTGCCGGACTCGACCGGCTTGATCACCGACACCCGGGCCCCGCCGCCCTGGGTGTGCGAACGGGGCACCACGGCGTCGGCCAGCGTCGGCAGGGCGGCGCCGGTCGCGACGTACACGGTCTGGTTCGGCTGCAGCCGGTGCGGGGTCCGCGCGCCGGCCTCGATCTCCCCGACCACCGGCAGCACCACCGGGTGCCCCTCGGCGGCGATCCCGACGTCGACCGAACGCACCGCGTACCCGTCGACGGCGGCCTGGTCGAACGCCGGCAGTGCCGACGACGCGACCACTTCCTCCGCACACAGCAACCCCTGCGCCTCCGAGATCGCGGTGCGCACCGGGGGCGGGGTGACGGCGATCGCCAGCACTCGTTCGAGCTGCTCGGCGACCGACCTCATCGCGGCACCGCCGACGGACGACCGGTCAGGGGGTTCATGGTCGCCAACGGTAACGCCCCAGGCTGTTACACCCACGCCCCGACACCACCCGGTCGAGTGCGCCTACGGTGACCTCGTGTCCGATCCGACCGATCCCGGCCGAGTCGCGGCCGCCAAGCAGGCCCTTCGCCGGCCGTTGATCGACGCCCGACGGGCCCGCTCGCCGGTCGACCGGGCGGCCGCCCGGGCCGCGATCGGGGCGCATCTGCAGCGGGCGCTGGCGACCGTGAGCACTATTGCGGCCTACCTTCCGCTGCCCAGCGAACCCCTGGACCGGGAGCTGCTCCGCACCCTGGCCGCGACCCGGCGGGTGCTGATCCCCGTGGTCACCGGTCCGTCACCGCTGGACTGGTGCGAGTTCACCGAGGCCACCCGCCCGGGTCAGCTGGGCATCGAGGAGCCGGCCGGCCCGCGGCTGGGCCCGGAGGTGATCGGCGACGTCGACGCGGTGCTGGTGCCGGCGCTCGCCGTCGGCCTCGACGGCTACCGGCTCGGCCGCGGCGGCGGGCACTACGACCGCACCCTGGCCCTGCGCGCCGCCCTCCGGCCGGCGACGGACGACCTGCTGATCGCCCTGGTCCACGACGAGGAGCTCGGCCTGGACGTCCCGCACGACGAGCTGGACCGGCCGGTCACCGCGGTCGTCACCCCCACCCGCGGCCTGGTCCGGCTCGCCGGGCGCCCCCGAAGAAGTTGATCATGGCGATCTCTGTCGCGAAACCGGCGTGTCGTCGGCGTGTTGCGCAGAGTTTGCCATGATCAACTTCAGAGGGGCCGGCCGCCCGCCATTTGCGCACCCCACCGTTTCGGGCGCATCATCGAATCTGGCACTCAGCGCGCGCGAGTGCCAAAGACCCGCCCCGACGCCGGAGGACCCGTGCCCACCTATCAATACGCGTGCACCGCATGCGGCCACCGATTCGAGGCCGTGCAGGCGTTCACCGACGACTCGCTGACCACCTGCCCCGTCTGCGGCGGCCAGCTGCGCAAGGTCTACGGGTCGGTCGGCGTGGTGTTCAAGGGCAGCGGCTTCTACCGGACCGACTCGCGCAACGGCAAGTCGACATCGACGGCCGCCGCCAGCACGGACGGCAAGTCGGAAGGCAAGTCGGAGAGCAAGTCGGACAAGCCGGCGGCGAAGTCCGAGTCGTCCTCGTCCGGCGGCGACAGCAAGCCGGCCGCGGCGTCGACGAGTTCCTCGACCGCCAAGGCCGCCTCCTGACCGACCGCCGATCCACCCGGTCCGGCCGCCGCGGGGTGGCCCTGGTCGGTGCCGCCCTGGCCCTGCTCGCCGGGTGCACCGGCACCGCCACGCCCGGACCCTCGGCCACCACCATCACCCCGACGAGCAGCGCCGACGCGGACGCACCATCGTCCGCTGCGGGTCCGGGCACGCCCGGCCCGACCGCGCCCGGACCGGCGACGCTGCAGGTGAGCACCGTCGCCACCGGGCTGGACACGCCGTGGGGCCTGGCCTTCCTGCCCGACGGACGCGCGGTGGTCACCAGCCGCGACACCGGCACGGTCAGGCTGGTCGACGCCGCCGGCACCGTCACCGAGGCCGGCACGATCGACGGCGTGGCGCCCGACGGCGAGGGCGGCCTGCTCGGCGTGGCCGTCTCCCCCACGTTCGCGACCGACCATCGACTGTTCGTCTACTACACCGCCGCCGACGACAACCGGATCGCCACCGTCGAACTCGTCGACGACGCCCTGCGCAACCAGCAGGTCGGCTTCACCGGCATCCCCAAGGCCGGCATTCACAACGGCGGCCGGCTCGTCGTCGGGCCGGACGGGATGCTGTACGTGGGCACCGGGGACGCCGGCAACCGGCCCACCGCCCAGGACCCGGCCGCGCCCGGCGGCAAGATCCTGCGCCTGACCGCGGACCTGGAGCCGGCGCCGGGCAACCCGGACGATCCGCCCCTGGCCGGCGGCGCCGGCTGGGACCTGGGCCACCGCAACGTCCAGGG
>JBDHZW010000478.1:0-3087 GCA_039812105.1 Nakamurella sp. | reverse complement strand
CCGACGCGCTCGACGGCCTGGTCGACGCGGCCGCCCGGGCCCCCCTGGGCGCGGCCCGGCTGGGCGCCGGACGGACCGGCGACCCCACCACCCGCGCCTGGCTGTCCGCGCTGACCGGCGCGGAGCGACGGTTCAACGCCTCGTCGGCCGACGTCGCCGACCTGGCGACGGCCCTGGCCGGATGGCAACGCGACGTCGTCGCCGGTCCGGTCCGGGCCTGCTTCCGGCTGGTCGAGCCACCCGAGACCGACCCCGATCAGACCTGGCAGCTGCGGTTCGCGCTGCAGGCCAGCGACGAGCCGAGCCTGGTCGTGGATGCCGCCGCGGTCTGGAAGGCCCGCGGCTCGCTGCCCGCGCTGGCCCGGCAGCTGGATTCACCGCAGGAGACGATGCTGGCCGAACTGGGCAAGGCCCGGCGGGTCTACCCGGATCTGGACGCAGCGCTGCGCACCTCCCGGCCGACGGTGCTGCCGCTGGACACCACCGGCGCGCACGACTTCCTGCAGACCGCGGCGCCGGCCCTGTCCACCGCCGGGTTCGGGGTGCAGCTGCCCGGCTGGTGGACGAAGCCCTCGTCCCGGTTGGGGGTCCGGCTCACCGCCCGCACCCCACCCCAGCCGGGTCTGGTCGCCAAGGGCGGCAGCCAGGTCGGGTTCGCCGCGATCGCCGAGTTCCGGCACGACCTGGCCGTCGGCGGGCAGGTGCTCACGCCGAAGGAACTCGCCGATCTGGCCGCCACGAAGTCGCCGCTGGTGCGGCTGCGTGGGCAGTGGATCGAGCTGGACCCGCGCCGGCTGGCCGCCGGCCTGCGGCTGGTCGGGCGCACCGGCACCGCCACCGTCGGCGAGCTGATGCGGCTGGGTCTGGGGATCGACAAGGCCGTCGACGGTGTGCCGGTGGAGAGCGTCGAGGCCGACGGATGGCTGGGCGACTTGCTGTCCGGGGACGCCGAGCACCGGGTGCAGAAGGTCACGCTGCCCGAGACGTTCACCGGCCGGCTGCGGCCCTACCAGGAGCGGGGCCTGGCCTGGCTGGACTTCCTGCACCGGGCCGGCCTGGGCGGGCTGCTCGCCGACGACATGGGGCTCGGCAAAACCGTCCAGCTGCTCGCCCTGCTCGCGCACGACCAGGGGGCCGGACCGAGCCTGTTGATCGGGCCGATGTCGCTGGTCGGCAACTGGCAGCGGGAGGCCGCACGGTTCACCCCCGACCTGCGGGTGCACGTGCACCACGGCGCCGAACGCGCCCGTGGCAAGCAGTTCGCCGACGCCGTTGCCGCCAGCGACCTGGTCATCACCACCTACTCGCTGGCCGCCCGGGACGCCGCCGAGCTGCGCAAGATCGACTGGCGGCGGGTCATCGTCGACGAGGCGCAGGCGATCAAGAACGCGGCCACCAAGCAGGCCACCGCCATCCGCTCGCTGCCCGCGGGCACCCGGATCGCCGTCACCGGCACGCCGGTGGAGAACCGGCTGGCCGATCTGTGGGCGATCTCCGAGTTCGCCAACCCCGGCCTGCTGGGCAGCGCGGCGTCGTTCAAGCAGCGGTACGCCGAACCGATCGAGAAACACGGGGACGACGAGGCCGCCGACCGGCTGCGCCGCTTCACCGGTCCGTTCGTCCTGCGCCGGGTCAAGACCGACAAGTCAATCATCAGCGACCTGCCGGACAAGCTCGAGATGGACGTGCTGTGCAACCTGACCGCCGAACAGGCCGCGCTGTACCGGGCGGTCGTCGACGACATGCTGGAGAAGATCGACAAGTCGGAGGGCATCGAACGGCGCGGCCTGGTGCTGGCCACCATGACCAAGCTCAAGCAGGTCTGCAATCACCCGGCCCAGTTCCTCCGCGACGGCAGCGCCCTGCCGGGCCGGTCGGGCAAGCTGGAACGGCTGGACGAGATCCTCGACGAGGTGCTGGCCGTCGGCGAGAAGGCGCTGCTGTTCACCCAGTACGCCGAGTTCGGGTCGATGTTGCGCGGGCACCTGACCGGCCGGTTCGGGCGGGAGGTGCTGTTCCTGCACGGCGGGGTCGGCAAGGCCGCCCGGGACGAGATGGTCGCCCGGTTCCAGGATTCCGGGCCGGCGGCGCCCGCCCTGTTCGTGCTGTCGCTCAAAGCCGGTGGCACCGGGCTGACCCTGACCGCGGCCAATCACGTCGTGCACGTGGACCGCTGGTGGAACCCGGCGGTCGAGGACCAGGCGACCGACCGGGCGTTCCGGATCGGCCAGCGCAAGGCCGTGCAGGTGCGGAAGTTCGTGTGCGCCGGCACGATCGAGGAACGGATCGCCGGCATGATCAGGGACAAACGGGGTCTGGCCGCCCGCATCGTCGGCAGCGGCGAGGACTGGTTGACCGAACTGTCCACCGGGGCGTTGCGTGAGCTGTTCGCGTTGGAATCGGGAGCGGTGGTCGAATGAGCAACTGGTATCCGACGTCGAAGCCGCGGGCGGTCGAGGGCGGGCTGAAGGCGCGCACCGCCCGGGGGTCGATCGGGTCGTCCTGGTGGTCCAAGCGGTTCTTGACCGTGCTCGAATCCTTCGCGCTGGGCACCCGTCTCACCCGCGGCCGCGCCTACGCCCGCAAGGGGCAGGTGATCTCGCTGGACGTCGAGCCGGGCGTGGTCAGCGCCTCGGTGCAGGGCTCGCGGGTCCGCCCGTACCAGGTGACGATCCGGCTGGCCCCGTTCCGCGAGCTGATCTGGGCCAAGGCCGAGATCGCGCTGTCCGAGCAGGCGCTGCCCAGCGCGAAACTGCTGGCCGGCGAGGTGCCGCCGGAGCTCGAGGATATCTTCGCCGCCGCCGGCGCCCCGCTGTTCCCGGGTTCGGCCCGCGAACTGGACCAGCGCTGCAGCTGCCCGGACAGCCAGGTGCCGTGCAAGCACCTGGCCGCGACGTTCTACCTGCTGGCCGAGGCGTTCGACGCCGACCCGTTCCTGATCCTGCGCTGGCGCGGCCGGGACCGGGAGACGCTGCTCGGCCGGCTGCGGGAGCTGCGGTCCGAACCCGGGTCGGCCGGCCCGGCGCCGGCGGCAGAACCGGTCGAGGTCACCGCCGGCGCGGCGCTCGCGCTGGCCGGCCTGGCGGG
>JBDHZW010000477.1:0-3109 GCA_039812105.1 Nakamurella sp. | reverse complement strand
GCGGAACCCGGGGAGGGTGATCGAGCGTCGGGGATGGGCGCTCGAGGCGGCGCGGTGATCGTCCCGCGCCCGGTCGTCACGGCGACCGGACGACGGCGGGACGGTCACCGCGTTCGCGGTTGTCGGGCGCACTCGGCACGGTCAGTGGGCGACCGATCGGACGCCGGCCTCGGCGCCGGCCTCGGCCTGGGCCTCGGTGGCGGTCCGCCAGGTGTCCGGAACGTCCCGGAAGATCCAGACCCCCAGCGACGCGAAGGCGACGAGCACCAGCGCCGCCGACGCGTCCTCGCCCCAAGAGGCCCAACCGGACAGGCCGAACTCCGACACCAGCGACACGAGCATCAGCGCTGGCACCCACCAGGGTGCGATGCCCGCACGCACGCCCGCGACCACCAGGACGGCGCACCCGGCGACCGTGCCGATCAGGCCGATCGCCTCGTACGGGACGAGTGGCCCCGACTGGGCCGCCTGGATCACTGCCGCCGCCCCTCCGACGTCGCCGTTCTCCACGGCAGCCTGCGCCAGCGGAAGTTGACCGAGCGGGACGGCCCCCGCGACAACGTGCCCGAAGGTGCCCAGACCGGCCAGTGCTGCACCCAGGAGACCGGGCGCCGGCGATCGTCGGGAGGCGGCGTGGCCGACGCCCACCAGGCCGATCAGCCAGAAGGCCTGGGCGATGAGGAACAGTTGCATGCTGACGGCGGCCCGCGACGATTCGGCCAGGATCCGCACGTAACCGTCCGGGTCGTCCGGCCACGGCGGGGCGAGCAAGGTGGAGGCCAGGGACAGGCCCGGAGCGACGATCAGACTGGCGGCGACGACGCCGCGACGCAGAACGGCCAGGGACACCGGATTTCTCCTCTCGACGAGCCGGCGCCACACTGGCGCCGCAGACTCGTCGACGGTAGGAATCCGCGCACGTCGCGGGCATCCTCCCGAGGTCGTCGACACCGTCATCGAGGGTCATCGGATTCGCCGCCGGATCGTCAACCCGGGTTGATCGACGGTCATCCTTCGGCGACGGTGCGCGGGCGGCGGACGGCGTAGCTTCACGAGCATGGATCGGCGGGGCACCTGGCACCTGGTCCAGGACGTGGGTCTGGCGGCGCTGGTGGGTGGGCTGGCCCTGGCCGAGATATGGGTGCCGTTCGACTCCGTGCAGGGCACCGGTTCGCCCGTCGTCACCACCGCGGGGATTGTCATCGAGACGGTGCTGATCGCGCTGCGCCGGCGCTGGCCGATCGGGCTCGTCGGCGTGCCTCTGCTCTGGGTGGGCGCGGCGGTGATCGTCGGCCCGACGGTCCAGGTGGTGTTCTTCGGGCAACTGGTGGCCGTGTGCGTCGCGCTGTACTCGGTGGCGCGGCACGGTTCGCGGCGGGAGATCGGTCTGGTCGCCGGGGCCACCGCCGGGATGCTGTTGCTCGGCGACCTGTTCCTGCCTCCGTTGCAGGTTCCGTCCGAGATTCTCTTTGACTGGCTGGTGGCCGTCATCGTTTTCGGAGCCGGGCTCGGGCTCCGGGCGTCCGAGCGTCGGGCGGTCGCCGCGGCGGTGCGCGCCACCCGGGTCGAGGCGGCCGCGCGGGAGGCGTCCCTCCGGGCAATCGCCGACGAGCGCGCACGGATCGCGCGGGAACTCCACGACATTCTCGGGCACTCGGTCAGCGTGATGGTGGTGCAGGCCGGCGCGGCCGCCCAGGCGGTCGTCGACGATCCCGCATTCGTCCGCCGGGCCCTCGAAGCGATCCGGACCGCCGGGACGGCGTCCCTGGACGAGGTCCGCCGGGTGGTGGCGCTCCTGCGCGCCGACGACGCCGGCGCCCTGGCCCCGCAACCCGGCCTGGCCCAGCTCCCTGACCTGGTCGAACAGGCCCGCACGGACGGTCTGGACATCCGGTTCGTGCAGCTGGGCGGGGGTCCCCCGCTGACGGCCGGTCAGGAGCTGACCGTGTATCGGATCGTGCAGGAAGCATTGACGAACGTCCGCAAGCACGCCGGCGCCGGACACGCCCAGGTGGAGTTGCGGCAGGACACGGACGGGATCGACGTGACGGTCACCGACGACGGCTCCGGGCCGGTGGTGCGGGGGGAGGGACACGGACTGCTCGGCATGCGGGAACGCGTTGCGGTCTACGGCGGCACGTTCGGCGCCGGACCGGTCGAGGACGGTCCGGGTTGGCGAGTGCGGGCGTCGCTGCCGGCTGGCCCATCCCGGTGACTGGTGACGGCGCGCTGCGGGTGCTCATCGCCGACGATCAGGAACTGGTCCGGGTCGGCTTCCGGCTCATTCTGGAACGAGCCGGCTACGAGGTGGTGGCCGAGGCCGCGGACGGGCGGGCCGCGGTCGACGCCGCCGGCCGATCGTCGCCGGACGTCGTGCTCATGGACATCCGGATGCCGGTGATGGACGGGATCGAGGCGACCCGAGCCGTCCTCGCCCGGCCCGATCCGCCGCGGGTGCTGGCGCTGACCACGTTCGACCTGGACGAGTACGTCTTCGCCGCGGTCCGCGCGGGCGCGTCCGGGTTCCTGCTGAAGGACGCTCCGCCGGACGACCTGGTGCACGCCGTGCGGGTGGTCGCCCGGGGCGACGTCCTGCTGGCGCCGGTAGTGACCGGGCGGCTGTTGCAGCGCTTCGCCGTCCGGGCCGAACCGGCGACCCCGCCACCCGAACTCACCGAGCGGGAGGCCGACGTCACCCGGCTGGTGGCCCGCGGACTGTCGAACGCGGAGATCGGCCGCCGGCTGTTCCTGTCCGAGGCAACGGTGAAGACCTATGTGTCGCGTCTGCTGACCAAACTCGACCTGCGGGATCGGGTGCAGATCGCGGTCCTGGCCTATGAAACGGGCCTGGTGCGACCCGGCGACGGCGCCTGAGGTCCGCCCGGCCGGTCACCGATTACGCTCTCGCGCGTGGACGAACGCACCGGCATGCCCCGGGTCGGGATGGTCGGCGGCGGTCAATTGGCCCGGATGACCCATCAGGCGGCCATCCCGCTGGGCCAGACCCTGCGGGTGCTGTCGGTGTCCGCCGACGACAGCGCCGCGCTGGTCACGCCGGACGTGATGATCGGCGAGCACACCGACCTGGCCGCCCTGCGTGCCTTCGCCG
>JBDHZW010000476.1:0-3123 GCA_039812105.1 Nakamurella sp. | reverse complement strand
TTGATGCCGTGCTCGGCGGCCAGCGCGGTGACCCGGTCCATGTTGCCCAGCAACGTCTTCCAGCCCCGCTCGTCCAGCTCGGGGCGGCTGTCGTAGCCGTCCAGCCCGCTGTCCGCGGACAGCACCATGGTGCCGCCGTGCGCGGCCAGGAAGCCGGGGATCAGCCGCTCGATGTCGGGGATCGGGTCGTGGTCCGGCCGGTACATGACGACCGGCACGAACCCGCCGACCGCGGTCAGGTGATGCGCGGACAGCACGTCCGCCATGGTCTGCGGGTCCGCCGGCAGGAAGCCGTCCGGCCCGAACTCGGTGGCCGACAGGCCGACGTCGCGCATCTCGGCAAGCACCCGCTCCGGGGTCAACTGGTAGCCCCAACCGGGCACCTCGCAGACCCCCCACGAAATCGGGGCTCCGGCGATACGATCCACACCCGAACGGCTTTCGGTCGTCATGTCAGTCTCCTGCGAGGTAGAAGGGGCTCAGATGCGGACGTCGTCGATGCGGACCGGCCGGTGTTCGGCGACCGACCGCGTCGCCGCCTCGGCCATCCAGGTCACCGCCAGCGCGTCGTCGACCGTGCAGGGCGACGCCAGACGCCCGGCCACGACCTCGGTGAACGCGCCCAGTTCGGCCTGGAACGCGGCGGCCAACCGGTCCATGAAGAAGGTGGCCGGCGGCCCGGCCGGCCATTGCACGCCCGGTTCCAGGTTGCGCAGCGGGGTGCTGTCGGCCCAGCCGGCGGCCACGCTGTCGTCGACGCCGTGCACCTCCAGCCGGACGTCGTAGCCGCGCGCGTTGTACCGGGTGTTGGAGACCACCGCGGTGGCGCCGTCGTCGAACGTGATCAACGTGGTGGCGGTGGCGACATCGCCGAACTCGGCGAAGAAGTCGGCGCCGTGGGCGGTGCCGGCCGCATACACCTCGACCGGTTCCCGGCCGGTCAGCCAGCGGACGGTGTCGAAGTCGTGCACGCTGCAGTCGCGGAAGATGCCGCCGGAGACCTGGATGTACTCGCGCGGCGCCGGCGCCGGATCCAGCGTGGTCGACCGGACGGTGTGCACCCAGCCCAGCTCGCCGGCCTCGACCGCCCGCCGGGCGGCGGCGAACGCCGGATCGAACCGGCGCGGGTAGCCGATCTGCACCGGCACGCCGGAATCCCGGACGAACGCGGCAATCTCGACCGCCTCGGCTGGATCGGCGGACAGCGGCTTCTCGCAGAACACCGGCACGCCGGCCTCGACGCCGGCCCGGATCAGCGCGGTGTGCGCATGGGTGGCGGCCGCGACGACGATGCCGTCCACGCCGGCCTTCAGCAGCGCCGCCGGTGAATCGGCCGGCTCGGCGCCGACCTTGCCGGCCACCGCGGCGATCGCCGCCGGCACCGCGTCGGTGACCACCAGCGAGTCCACCGCCGGCAACGCCGACAGGGTCTGGGCGTGGAAGGCGCCGATCCGGCCGAGACCGATCAAGCCGATGCGCATGCGGGTTCTCCTCGTCGTCGACAGTCACCGTGCTGGCTCCCCAGCTTGTCCTGACAAAGGGTGGCCGGTCAATGGCCGACGATCCATCAAAAAGGCCTCATTCGACCGACCGCGGCAGGTCCTCAGGATTGCCGCGACCTCAGCCGGCCATCAGACTGGCCGGGTGACCACCCATCCGTACCCGATGCGCGAGATCGCCCGGCAGGCCGGCGTCAGCGAGGCGACCGTCGACCGGGTGCTCAACGCCCGGCCCGGCGTGCGGGCGAGCACGGTCGCCAAGGTGCGGCAGGCCGTCGTCGATCTGGACCGGCAGCGGTCCCAGCTCCGGTTGTCCGGCCGGACGTTCATGATCGACGTCGTCATGCAGACCCCGGACCGGTTCTCCGCCGCGGTCAAGGGCGCGCTGGAGGACCAGTTGCCCACCTTGCTGCCCGCGGTGGTCCGGGCGCGGTTCGATTTCCGGCAGACCGCCCGCCCGGCCGAGATGGTCAAGTCGTTGCGGGACATCAGGTATCGCGGCTCGTCCGGGGTCCTGCTGAAGGCGCCCGACCTGCCCGAGATGATCGCCGAGGTGGACCAGCTGCTCGAGGCCGGCATCCCGGTGGTCACGCTGGTCACCGACCTGCCGCTGTCCCGGCGGATCGGCTACGTCGGGATCGACAACCGCGCGGCCGGCGCGACCGCCGCCTACCTGGTCGACCGCTGGCTGGCCGACCGGCCCGGCGCGGTGCTCATCGCGATCAGCCGCAGCGTGTTCCGCAACGAGGAGGAGCGGGAGATCGGGTTCCGCTCCACCCTGCGGGCCGGCTCGGCCCGGCCGTTGGTCGAGGTGACCGACACCGACGGGCTGGACGAGTCGGTGCGGGACCGGACGGTCGCCCGGCTGACCGAGCATCCGTCGGTCGTCGGGGTGTACTCGATCGGCGGCGGGAACCGCGCCATCCTGGACGCGTTCGACGCATTGGACCGGGTCTGCCGCGTTTTCATCGGTCACGACGTCGACCGGGACAATCGGGAATTGCTGAGCCAGCAGCGCATCTCGGCAGTGCTGCATCACGACCTGGGCAGCGACGTGCGCCGGGCCTGCCAGCTGATCATGCAGTTCCACGGGGCCATCCCGGTCGCGGCGACGACGGCGCCGTCGCCGGTGCAGGTGATCACCCCGTTCAACATTCCGCCGATCATGCGAGGCTGAGCGTCCGACCACCGGACTGACCAGGAGCCCATGACGACGCCACCGAATCCGGCAGTCGGCGGGGTCGGCCCGACGCGGCGGCGCTGATCGCCGGGTGCGCGACCGGGTCGGTTCAGCGTCACCCGGCGGGCCGTCGCGCCGATCGGCGGGCGGTCGTGTTGAATGCTGCGTCATGTTCGGTGTGGTGCACGCGTGCCGGCGCACGCTGGACGACGAGTTGTTCACCGAGTGGCAGGCTCACCTGTGCGGACTGTGCCTGCAGCTGCGGGACACCCGCGGGCAGTTGTCCCGGACGCTGACCAACACCGACGCGATCGCCCTGTCGGTGCTCACCGAGGCCCAGCAGACCGTCCCCGCGGCACGGCGGACCGCCGGGCCGTGCCCGCTGCGCGGCATGCGCACCGCCCGGGTGCTGCCGGCCGGGTCCGCGGCCAGCCGGCTCGGCGC
>JBDHZW010000475.1:0-3156 GCA_039812105.1 Nakamurella sp. | reverse complement strand
TCTGATCGCCGGGCTCGTCGACGGTGTCGACGTTCGGGGTCGCACGGCGTAGGCCGAACTCGCCGACCAGCACCTGCTCGGCGTGGGCGGTGTTGAAGTCGCCGGCGATGATCGTGGCCCGACCCTTCCGGTACAACATCTTCATTGCGGTACGGACGTCGTCGAGCTTCCCTGCGAGCACCTGCGCGTCGGTCCAGCCCTTCGGGAAGCTGGCGCGGGACAGGACGTGGATCGAGATCAGGTCGATGGTGTGCCCGTCGCGGGTGAGCGGCGTCCGGACCGCGCCGTGGTACGGCGACGGCTTCCCCGTGGTGCGCAGCGTGAAAGCCAGGTGCTCCTCGCCGCCGTGTCGCCACTTGGCCGGGTTCCACATGGTGGCGACGTAGCCGACCGGCCAGGTCAGCAGCTTCGACATCCCGTAGACGCCGCGGATCGCGTCGCGGCGTGTCTCGGACACTTCACACAGCGCCATCATCGACGCATTCCCGGTCTCCTTGAGCCACTCCCCGACCACGGTTGACCGGTCCGGCAGGCCACCGAACCGTTCCGCTTGCAGGTTGGCTTGCAGGAGCACGAAGTCGAGCACACCGGTCGGAGGCTGCGGAGTCTCGGCCGGCGGGGCGGGCTTAGCCAGTAGCAGCGCGGTCCACGTCTGCGGCCCGGCCTTGCCGTCGACGGTCAGGCCGGCGGCGCGCTGGAATGCCCTCACGTCGCGGTGCCCGAGAGCCTTGATCCTCGCCTTGAGGTCAGCGGCGGCCTTGGTGTCCTTCGCCGGGTCGTAGGCGAAGTGCCACCGCTCCGACGGGACGGTACGGCGCCAGCCGTACGGGTGACAGCGGAGCTTCTCGCCCGCCTTCGGCGGGCTGGAGCCGTCACCGCCGGCGGTCAGCCACCGGTGCGCGTCACTCGGCGTGTACTTGCCGCTACGGGTGGTCTGCAAGTCGATCGCCACGCCCTTGATGTGCGGCGCGGTCGGTGACGGCTTCGCCGCGAGCGGGCCGATCCCGGCCTCGTAGCGGCGGCGCAGCTCCGCCTGCTGGGCCATCGTCCGGCTGTAGACGTCGATCCCGCCGGCCGGCATCCCAGCAGCCCGCATCCTCAGCAGGGACGCCGCAGCATCACCACGCAGCCGGCCACCGCCGGGCAGGGTGTAGAAGGTGGGCGGGGATGCGGTCGGCATCAGATGCCCCGCTCGTCGGTGTAGTCGGTAGGGACCTCGACGACGCCGGGCGGGTCGCCCGGGTCGGGGTTGTCGAGGTCGTCGGGTTCGATCTCAGGCTCCTCCGCCTTGATCTGGTCCGGGTCGGTCATCACTGCACCTTTCAGGGGAGTCGGAATCGGACATTGGTGAGGGTCCACACCCCGCCGGTCGTGACGGCCTCAACGTTGCGCACCATGCGAACCGTGACCACTCCGCTCGTGGCGACGCGGACGCCGCCGTTGAACAGGGCGCCGGAGCCGTACGGGAACGCCAGGAAGTCGAGCTGCTTCTCTGGCCGCCAGCCGGCCGGCAGGGTGAGCAGAGTCGTATTCGTCTCGTAGGCGATCGCCGGCGTCACCGGGGACGTGTTCGCGGCAGCCAGCCATCCGCCGTCGAATGTCACCCACTTGCCTTCTCGATAGGCGGTCGGGTTGGACGACGGCGTGCCGGCGACGAACAACGCCGCCAGATCCAAGGTGGCGACCGGCGGGATCTGGATGTCGTCGTCGAGGGCGTTGAGGTGGTCCCAGATCTGGGACGAGCTGTCGGCGTCGAATCGGGTGCTCACAGCGGCTCCTAGCTGTAGGTGATCTGGAGTGTCGGGACGGGCTTGATGACGTGCCAGCCGGTCGGGTCGGTGAACCCGATCGCGTTCGCGGTGCCGGCGGACAGGTGGGTGAGCCAGCCGGCCGGCAGCGTCACCGTGGTGCCCGCTTTCGGGGTGGGGAAAGTGGGTGCAGCGATGGTCGCGACCGGCGTGTCAGCGGGCGCGGCCAGGCTGTCCGAAGTGGGTGCCTGCTCGGGCACCAGGAACAGGGCGAGCAGCGCGGTGGCGGTGGCGAGCGTCGACGCGCTGACGATCGTCAGTTTCGCCTCTGTGATCGTCAGCCCCTTCAACCCGAGGTAGCAGCCGATCGCCTTGGAACGCTGGTCGGCAGGCACGGACGGCAGATAGGTGCGGCCGAAGTAGTAGGAGTTGGACGTCCCGATCCACCAGCGTGACGGTGTGCCGGCGATCGCGTCGTACCGGGTGCCGCCGTACCATGTGGCCGGCACGTTGACCACGGACGGTCCCGGGTTGGGTCCGGGGTCGGGGTCGGGGAAGATCGCGGTCGGTCCGATGCCGAGCAGCACGGTCGCCCATGCCTGTCCGCCGTCCTCGATGACCAGTACCCACTCGCCGACCACCGCGGACGCCACGGTGCGGGCGATCGCGACCGTCCGGTTGCTCGTCTCGCCGACGCGGCGGACCTGGCAGAACCCGGACGCCGGCGCGACCCGGACCTGCGCACGCCACACGTTGGTCATAGCATCGCCACCCGTCCCGACAACGCCGACCGGGTCAGATCGAGGCTGAGGATGCGTCCGACGCCGTCGATGCGGTGCCGAGCCGATCGGACGGTGACAACCTGGCCCAACTCGAACCGGGCCGTGGGCAGCGCGGTGAACTCGCACGTCATGCCGACCGCGACCGCCCGCCGGGTGAGCCGTTCCGCGATCGCGAGCAGTTTCGCCGGGTCGGACGGGTTCAACGGCGACGCGTGGAAGCCCGGGTTCCGGCCGTAGGGGCCTCCCCACCGCATCGGCCCGTCCGGCATCGTCCACAGCCGCACCACGGCCGTCTCATCACCGGCCGGCACCGTGGAGGCCACGTAGCCGTTGAACGGGTCAGCGTTGTCCTCGGTGGGTTGCAGGTCGACCAGGACACCACCGGCGCCGTCGACCAGCTGCCCGGTCGGTGTACCCGGGTCGGTGTCGTCCCAGGCGGGCAGCACCCACAATGCTTGTTCCCGGACCTCCGCACGCGCCGGCCACGACTCGATGACTTCCCACACCGCGGCCAGCCGGTCCTCTTCCCACAACGTGACCGGCATCGCCTCATCCGCAACACCGGAGATCACCACCGGCAGCACACCGGCCAGCAACGCCTTCAGCACCTGCCCGCGGGTCTGCCC
>JBDHZW010000474.1:0-3178 GCA_039812105.1 Nakamurella sp. | reverse complement strand
CGCCGCCGCGGCGGCGGCGCTGGGGGAGGCGTTGGAGGTTCTCGGCGAGCTGGCGACATTCGGTCCGGACGTCGCCGAACCGGAGTGGGCGGCCACGATCCGGACAGCGCTGGCCGAGGTGACCGGCGGCCCGGCGTCGGACACCGCTGGGTAGGTTGCCGTCATGTCGTTCCTCGGTCGGCTCACCGATGTGATCAAGGCAGTGCTGGCGCCGAAGCGGGCCTCCGGCCGGCTCCCGGGCCCGAGCCGGCCAGGCGCCGGGCCGGCCGCGTCACCCGGTCAGTCCGGTCCCTCGGCGACGGTGGAGGTGGACCCGAATCGCATCGGGAAGGTCCGGATGACGTACTCGCCGTCCCGTGACGGCGCTCCCGATCCGGGCGAGATCGTCTGGACCTGGGTGCCGTTCGAGGAGCGGGACGGCCGGGGCAAGGACCGCCCGGTGCTGGTAGTGGCCGCCGAACCGGCCGGCACATTCCTGGCCGTGCAGTTGACCTCCAAGCAGCATCAAGGGGCCGACTACGTGCCGATCGGCTCCGGCGCCTGGGATTCGGCCGGGCGCCCGTCCTGGGTCAACATCGACCGGGTGTTCCGGGTGCACGCGGCCGGGATGCGGCGGGAGACCGCCGGGCTGCCGGCGTCGTCCTTCGGCGTGGTCGAGGCGCGGCTGCGGCAGCGGTACGGCTGGCGCTGATCGGCGCGCCCGGCGGTCGGGGTGGGCTGCCGGGACGAACGTCGTGACTGGTTCGTCGGATCCCGCGCGGCGACACGACGCTGGTGCGGGCGGGGGCACTGTCCGCACTCTGCGCCAAGGCAGCGCACTTTGCGCGAGGGCAGCGCACTCTGCACCGTGGCAGCGCACTTCGCACCGTGGATCCGCGGCGCACAATGCGCCGAGAGCGCGCACAGTGCTCCCCCCCGCGCACAGTCGAACGGGCGACCCGGCGGTACCGGCGCCAACCCGTTCCGAGGTGGACGGAGCCGGTCAGCCGGAGCGACGGTGGGCGGCAGCGCTCGCGTACAGGCACACGGCGGCAGCGGCGGCCAGATTCAGCGACTCGGCCCGGCCGTAGATCGGGATGCGGACGGATTCGTCGGCCGCGTCGACGATCTCGGCCGGCAGGCCGTGCGCCTCGGAGCCGAACAGCCAGGCGGTGGGCAGGTCCAGCAGCCCGTCGACGTCCGGCGACCCCAGCTCCAGGGTGGCGTGCCCGGTGGAGGCCAGCACCGACAGACCCGCCGCCGACAGCTGGCCGATCAGCGCGGCTGGGTCGGGTGCGGCGACCACCGGCAGGTGGAACAGACTCCCGGCGGAGGCCCGGATCGCCTTCGGATTCCACGGGTCGGCGGCGTCCCCGGCGACGATGACGCCGTCCGCGCCAGCGGCGTCGGCCAGCCGGACGACCGTGCCGGTGTTGCCCGGATCGCTGGTTCGCACCAGCACCGCGACCAGCTTGGGCGCGGTCGCCAGCAGGTCGTCGGCGGTCGTCGTCGGCAGGGCACAGCGGGCGACGAGGCCCTGCGGGGTGACCGCGTCGGTCAGCGCGACCGCCGCCCGGTCGGTGACCTGAGTGACGGTGACACCGGCGGCGAACGCGCGCCGGACAAGATCGGTGTGCCGGGCGCCGGCGGCCTCCGTCAGGTACAGCTCGCGGACGAGGTCGGGTTGCTCGGCCGCGGCGGCGATGGCCTCACCGACGGCCGGCGCGCCCTCGGCCAAGAATTCGCCCGACTCCGCCCGCCGGGACCGGCGTAGCAGCTTGTGCGCCGCGACGATCCGCGCCGACCGTTCGGTCAGCACACCGTCCGCCTGGTCCGTGACACCGGAACGCCCGGCCGACTCACGGTCGACCGGGCGTGCGGGACGCGGAAGACGCTCGCTCACGCCGACCCCGCCCGGAGCGACCTCGCCAGCTCGGCCACCCCGCCGCGGGAGCGGCGCCCGTGCCCATGCTTCGCTCGCATGCGCTCGCTCAGGCGGCGGCCGTCGGGGCCTGGGCCGCGGCGGCGGCACCGGAGGACTCCAGGGCGTCCTGCGCGACCTTGACCAGCGCGGCGAACGCGGCGTCGTCGTTGACGGCCAGCTCGGCCAGCACCTTGCGGTCGACCTCGACGCCGGCGATCTTCAGACCCTGCATGAAGCGGTTGTAGGTCAGGCCGTGCGAACGGGCCGCCGCGTTGATCCGGGTGATCCACAGCTTGCGGAAGTCGTTCTTGCGCTTGCGGCGGTCGTTGTACGCGTAGTTCAGGGAATGCAGGACCTGTTCCTTGGCCTTGCGGTACAGGCGGGACCGCTGCCCGCGGTAGCCGCTGGCGCGTTCGAGGACGACCCGACGCTTCTTCTGGGCGTTGACCGCCCGCTTCACTCTGGCCATGGTGGCACCTGACTTTCTATGTCGGCCGGTCGGACCGCGACCGGGAAAGGGTTCTCGGGGACGAGGCTCAGATGCCGAGCAGGCGACGCATGCGGGGGGCGTCGGCGGGCGCGATGACCTTGGCGCCGTCCATCCGCCGGGTCATCTTGGTGGACTTCTTCTCCAGGTTGTGCCGCTTGCCGGAACCCGCATGGGTCAGCTTGCCGGTGCCGGTCACCTTGATCCGCTTCTTGGTGCCGGAGTGCGTCTTGTTCTTGGGCATCGCTGATTCGCTCTCATCTCATGTGTCGCGGTGGGCGTGGCCCACCCTTGCTCGGGTTCCGGGTACTGCGGTGCAGACATCATCGCCGGGCCGGCACTCACGGGCCGACCCGGATCGGAACTCGCCGGGCGGAGCGGGACGTCCCCGCAGCCGCCGGTAGGTCAGGAAGCGGCCGGCTGCGCCTGGCGCGGGCGTGCCTGCTTGTGGGGGGCCAGGACCATGATCATGTTGCGCCCGTCCTGCTTGGGCGCGCTCTCGATGACGCCGAGCTCGGCGACGTCGTTGGCCAGCCGCTGCAGCAGGCGATATCCGAGTTCGGGACGGGACTGCTCCCGACCACGGAACATGATCGTGACCTTGACCTTGTCCCCGGCCTTGAGGAACCGCACGACGTGACCCTTCTTGGTCTCGTAGTCGTGCGAATCGATCTTCGGCCGAAGCTTCATTTCCTTGATGACCGTCAGGACCTGGTTCCGCCGGGCTTCCCGGGCCTTCTGCGCGCTCTCGTACTTGAACTTGCCGTAGTCCATGAGCTTGCAGACCG
>JBDHZW010000473.1:0-3183 GCA_039812105.1 Nakamurella sp. | reverse complement strand
GCAGGGGAGCGATCGTCAACACCGCCTCGGTCTCCTCGCAGACCGGGCAGGCCACCCTCGGCGCTTACGGTGCCGCCAAGCACGGCGTCGTCGGGTTGACCAAGGCGGCCGCGATCGAGCATGCCGGCCAGGGCATCCGGATCAACGCCGTGGCACCGGGTTTCACCCGCACCGCGATGATGGAACAGGAGATGGCCGACAACCCGGTGTGGGCCGCGGCCGCCCTGGACGCGGTGCCGCTGGGCCGGGGCGCCCAGCCGGAGGAGATCGCCGAGGCAGTGGTGTGGCTGTGCTCGGCCCGGGCCTCGTTCGTCGTGGGCCAGACGCTGTTCGTCGACGGCGGCGTCACCGTCGGCCGCAAGGTCCGCTACCCAGCCTGACCTCCCGTAGGTAGCCCGAGTTCGGCCTGGGTAGCGCGAGTTGGCCGGGGTGTCGTGCCGATCTCGGGCTACTTCGGGAGGGTCGGGTCAGCCGAGGTGGCCGGTGAAGCCGGAGAGCCGGTTGGCGAGGGGGACCAGGCGGGAGCGCTTGCCGGTGCGGGTTTCTCCGGCGTCGCCGATCGCGCGGACGGCCCAGATGCCGAAGGCGCCGAAGCTGCGCAGCGGCTCCGGTTCCCAGTTCCGCGGGGGCTCGCCGACCCAGGGTAGATGGGTGATCTCGGTGTCGGCGCCGGTGATCAGGTCGGCAAGGGTCCGGCCGGCCAGGTTGGAGGCGGCCACCCCCTCGCCGACATACCCGCCGGCCCAAGCGGTTCCGGCCGCCTTGTCGAACTGCACGCACGGGGCCCAGTGGTGGGTGACCCCGAAGACGCCGGCCCAACTCCGGTCGATCCGGGTGTCGGCCAGCTGCGGGAACAACTTGACCAACAACCGGCGGAAGTGCTCGGCCACGGCCGGGATCGCATTGCCGTCCGGGTTCGGCCGGGAGCCGTAGTAGTAAGGCAGCCGGTTGTCGGCACCGCCGATGGTGATCCGCCGGTCCTCGGTGTGCTGCAGATGCAGGAACGGGTGCAGCGCAAGGAGGGTCTCCCGCCGCTCCCAGCCCAGCCGGTTCCACAGGGCGTCGCTCAGCGGCTCGGTGACGATCATCGAGGTGCGGACCGGGATCAGCCGCCGCTTGTGGCTGGACAGGCTCTGCGTGTACGCCTCGGTGGCTCGCACCACGTACTTGGCCCGGACGGTGCCGTACGGGGTGTGGGCGGCCGCGGCGGTGGATCCCGACCGGGGCGTGATCGAGGTGACCTTGGTGCCCTCGTGAATCACCGCGCCGGCGCGCTCCACCGTCGCCGCGAGCCGGCGGACCAGCCGGCCGGGGTTGATCGCCGCCGAATGCGGGCTGAACCGGGCGCCCAGCATGTGGTCGACCTTGATCCGCTCCGCGGCCGCATCGGCGTCGAGGTAACTGCAATCATCCTCGGTGAAGCCATGTTGGTGGTCGTCGACCACCGAACCGCGCAGCCGCTTGTCCTCCAGCGGGGTACGGGCCGCGATCAGCACGCCGCCCTTCACGAACGCGCCCAGGTCCTCCCGCGCCATCACCGCGCCGACCTCGTCGACGGTGGCCTGGATCGCCCGCTCCATCCGCACCCCGGCCCCGGCGCCACCGCGGGCGTCCCAGTATTCCCGAGAACCGTTGAGCTGAGCGATCACCGCGCCGCCGTTGCGGCCGGACGCGCCGTAGCCGGCGAACTCGGCCTCGAGCAGCACCACCCGCAGGCCCGGGTCCCGGCGCAGCAATTCGTAGGCCGTCCACAGCCCGGTGTAGCCGGCCCCGACGATGCACACGTCGGCCTCGATATCCCCGGCCAGCCGTGGTCGGGCGGCGAACAGCTCACGATCCAGCCGTTGCTCCTGCTGCAGCCAGTGCGAGACGGCGCCGGCGGACCATCCGGCCGAGGTGGTCAGCTCAGTCATGCGGGTTACCTCACTGGGTCGGAAGCTGTTGATGGGGAACGGTCGGACGTCGGCGTGACGGTTCGGGTCTGAAGTCTGCCCTACAACGATCGGGACCAGTCGGCCAGCAACCGGACGGTGAAGTCGAGCTGCTCGGGCTGCCCGTTCAGGTAGTGGCCGCCGCCGACCACCGGGGTCAGCCACTTCCGGTCGTGGCCGACGGCCTCGTACAGCGACCGCGCGTGGCCGGGATAGCAACCGGGGTCGGCGGTCCCGTAGATGACGTGCACCGGCGCGGTCACCGAGCGCAACCGGTCCGGGCCGTATCCGTTGGACAGGTCGGAACTCCACTGCGACTGCCAGGATCGCAGGGTGGTGAAGTGCGCCAACGTCGCCGGCGTGAGGTTCGCCGTGTACGGCGGCCCCCATTGGGTGGTCGCCGCCCGGTCCGAGGGATCCAGGCTCAGATCGAGGTTGCGCGGGTCGGCCATGGTGCCGTGCACCACGAACGGCAGATCGTCGACCCGGCCGTCGGAGAGGGCGGGCAGCTCGGCGAGCCGCTCCTGAGTCCAGGCGGTGATCCGCCGGTTCCGGGCCAGCTGCGCGGCCCGATAACGCTCGAGGAACTCGGCCGAGTACGGCGGCTTGTTGCCGGGGTGGAACAGGTCCAGCTCCGGATCCCGCCGGAACGGGTCGCTCTCGTCGAGGATGGCGGGATCGATCTTCTCGGTGAGCACGCTGCTGCGGCCCGGGTGTGCCATCAGCATCACCAGGGCGTCGGCCGGCGGCAGCGTCGCCCGGGTCAGGTCGGGTGCACCGCCGGCCGGGGGAGCGGTGATGGTGGCGTGCTGGGCCTGCTCCTGGTAGAGCGCCACCAGCCCGCCGCCGCCGGAATTGCCGACCAGCACGATCCGTTCGTAGCCCTCGGCCCGCAGCTGCGCCAGCACCGAACCGATGTCGACCACGCAGTGCTCCAGCAGCAGCGCGGACTCGTTGCCCAGGTACCGGGTGGTCATCCCGACCGCGTCGATCCCCAACTGGGCCAACGGTTCCAGCGCATAGTGCGCCATGAAGTTGGACGACGGGTGCACGAACACCAGCACGGTGTCGCCGCGGCGGTGCTCGTCGCGGTGCCGGGTGCACCACAGCACTCCGGCCCGCCGGGCGATGCCGGACTGGATGTCCGCGGTCGCTCCGGTCTGCATCGGCACCGCCAGCAGCTCGCGGACGGTCGTCAACGCGGCTCAGTTCCCGTTCGAACCGGGCCGGCGGCTCCAGCTGCTGACGTACT
>JBDHZW010000472.1:0-3184 GCA_039812105.1 Nakamurella sp. | reverse complement strand
GCCCGACCGGCGACCCGTGAACCGGTCGATTCGGCACGCCCTACGCTGGAGCTCGCTGATCCGCACCGATCCTGACAGCCGAAGAGAAGGGCCCCGATCACCATGCGCAAGGTCGCGCTGCTCACCGCCGGCGGGTTCGCCCCGTGCCTGTCCGCGGCGGTCGGCGGACTGATCAACCGGTACAGCCAGCTCGTCCCCGAGGTCGACATCATCGGCTACCGGCACGGCTACCAGGGTCTGCTGGCCAAGGACCTGCTGAACGTCACGCCGGCGGTGCGGGCCAGGGCGGCGCTGCTGCACGAGTTCGGCGGCTCGCCGCTGGGCAACTCGCGGGTCAAGCTGACCAACACCAAGGACCTGCTCAAGCGGGGCCTGATCACCGAGGGGCAGAACCCCCTTGAAGTGGCCGCCAACCGGCTGGTCGAGGACGGCGTCGACGTCCTGCACACCATCGGCGGCGACGACACCGCGACCACCGCGGCGGACCTGGCCCGGTACCTGAAGGACAACGACTACGACCTGACCGTGGTCGGGCTGCCGAAGACGATCGACAACGACATCGTGCCGATCAAGCATTCGCTGGGCGCGTGGACCGCGGCCGAGCAGGGCGCGCTGTTCGCCCGCAACGTCGTGGCCGAGCACAACGCGAACTCCCGCATGCTGATCGTGCACGAGATCATGGGCCGGCACTGCGGCTGGCTGACCGCGGCGACCGCCCAGGCCTACGACCGGTGGCTGGACACCCAGCGTTGGCTGCCCGAGTTCGGCCTGTCCCGCGAGGCCTGGAACATGCACGCGGTGTACGTGCCGGAGGCCACCTTCGACCTGGAGGCGGAGGCGGAGCGGCTGCGTCAGGTGATGGACTCGGTCGGCAACGTGACGATCTTCCTGTCCGAGGGCGCCGGCGTGGACAGCATCGTGGCCGAGATGGCGGCGGCCGGGGAGGAGGTCCCCCGCGACCCCTTCGGGCACGTCAAGCTCGACCAGATCAATCCGGGTCAGTGGTTCGCCAAGCAGTTCGCCGGTCGGCTCGGCGCCGAGAAGGTGCTGGTGCAGAAGTCGGGCTACTTCTCCCGGTCGGCCAAGGCGGACGAGACGGACCTGCTGCTGATCAAGCAGATGACCGACTACGCGGTGGGCTGCGCGTTGCGCGGCATTTCCGGGGTGGTCGGGCACGACGAGGAGCAGGGCGACCAGCTCCGGGCGATCGAGTTCGACCGGATCAAGGGCGGCAAGCCCTACGACATCGAGGACGCGCAGTTCGTCGAGCTGCTGGACAAGATCGGCCAGCCCCGGACGGCGGCCGCGGCGGCGCACTGAATTCGGTCGTCCCCGGCCGGCCGGTGCGGCAGGGTGATGGGGTGACCGAGAACTGGGACGTCGTGCCGATCGCCGGCACCGAGCTGACCGAATTGATCGACCTGGACAACGCGGCGTTCCACGTCGACCCGCCCGAGGATTTCGTCACCGATGTCGCCCTGCCCATGCTGGAGGTACCCCGGCTGACCGGCGTGCGGGACCCGGCCGCCGGGAACCGGCTGGTCGGCACGGCAGCGATCCTGTCCAAGTCGATGACGTTCCCCGGCGGGTGGGTGCACCCGGTGGCGGCCGTCACCTACGTGGCGGTACGGGCCGGGTGGCGGCGCCGGGGCATCCTGTCCACGCTCATGCGCGATCACCTGACCGGCCTGCACTCCGTCGGTGAGGCGGTGGCGATCCTGACCGCCAGCGAGGGCGTGATCTACGGCCGCTACGGGTACGCCCGCGCGATCGACCGGGCGGAGATCCGGCTGCCGCACGGGGCGCCGTTCGCCCCCGAGGTGGCGGTCGAACCGGTCCGCGAGACCGATCCCGGCGCCGCGACCGAGCAGGCGCGGTTGTTGTGGGCCCGGGTCGCGCCGGCCATGCCCGGCCATCTCACCCGGACCGAGCCGGTGTGGCACGCCCGGTTCGCCGACCACGACTTCATGCGGCGGGGTTCGTCCCACCGCCGCTGGGCCGCCCACCCGGACGGTCTGGTCGGCTATCGCGTCCGGCCGTCCTGGCACGACCGGGACGACCAGTGGGTCGTCGTGGTCACCGAGCTGATCGCCGCCACCCCGGTCGCGCATGCCTCACTGTGGCGGTTCCTGCTCGACCTGGATCTGACCGCCCGCGTCGAGTACCCGCTCGGCTGGATCGACGACCCGGTGCAGGACCTGCTGGCCGACCGCCGCAGCCTGACGCTGACGCCGCAGGACCACGTGTGGCTGCGGATCGTCGACCTGGACCGGGCGGTGGCCCTGCGCCGCTACTCGACGGCGGCGAGCGTCGACGTCGACGTCGCCGACCCCGGATGCCCGTGGAACGCGGGACGGTGGCACCTGGATCTGACGCCGGACGGCGGGCGGGCGACGAGGACGACGGCGACGCCGCAGGTCACGCTCGACGTCCGCGCTCTGGCCGGCGGCCTGGTCGGCGGCACCCCGCTGGCCCGGCTGGTCGCCGGCGGGCTGGTCGACGGGGATCCCGCGGCGGTGGCCGCGCTCGGCTCCGCCCTGTCCACCCCGCTGTCCCCGTGGTGCCCCGAGGGGTTCTGACCTGCCATGCTGGCGGGGTGGAACCGACCCCGACACCGCGACGCCGCCGGCGGGCCGCGCGCCGGCCGGCCGGGCCACCCCCCGAATCACTGCCGGACCCGGTGCCGGACCCGCCGGCTGACCCGGACGGCGCCCGAGGGGCGCCGGGTGGTCCGTCGCCCGAGGTGATGCCCCCTGCCGTCGGCCCGGCCGTCGTCATACCCGAGCACCCGCCGACCCCGGCGCCGCATGCCCCGTCGCCGGCGCCGACCGGATCACCGGGCCAGCATCCGCCGCGGCCGCCGGCCGAGCGCCGGGCCGGCTCCGAGGGCGGCCGGCGGGGCCGGTCGTCGGGATCGGACGGCGCCGAGCGGTCCCTCCGGTCCCTGGTCACCACCCGCTCGACCCAGGTGTCGTCGACGGCGGCGATGCGCGCCCGGGAGGTGGCCCTGCCGGACGCTGCCGACCTCGCCGCCGCCGAGTCGGACCTGGTCATCGTCCGCCGCCACTACGTGCCACCCACCTCGCTGTCCGCCGGGCGCCGGCCGGACCGGCGACCGGGGCAGGGACGGGCCGGGAACGGAACTCCGGACCCGGCCGCCGATCCCGGGCGGTAGCCGGGCAGC
>JBDHZW010000471.1:0-3186 GCA_039812105.1 Nakamurella sp. | reverse complement strand
GTCGTCGCCGGTGTTTCCGAAGACCCGGGTGTGCCCGTCGATCGTCCGGACGTTGAGGACGTCGTCGCCGGCGCCGCCGTCAACCTCGGTCGTCCCGGCGTGGGTGGTCGCGACCGTCAGCAGGTCGTTGCCGCTGCCGAGCAGCAGCCGCAGCGCCTCGAAGCCCTCGTAGCGGATGCCGGTGGACGCCATGCCGAACCCGTCGACCCGGGTGCTGGTGAGCGTGCCCGAGGCGCCGGCGGTGCGGGCGCGGTCGTCCACGATCACGGTGTCCACCTGCGCGGTCTCCACGGCCTCGCCGTTGCTGGTCTGGACCGGGAACGGGTGCCCGGAGCTCTCCCCCGGCAGCAGGATCGGAAGGTAGGTCGCCAGCTCGACGTTGTACGGCGGCGCGGTGTCGAAGCCGCCGAACACCTCCAGCCGGCCGCGGATGTCGGCCAGCGTGGTAGTCACGAAGGAGACGGTGACGGTGTGCTCCGGGGTCGTGGAGGTCGCCGGGACGGTGTAGCTGATGTCCGACGAGCTGCCGCCGATCCGGACGGTGTCGCTGCCCAGCCCGCCGAACACCCGGACCGTCACATTCGCCGCGGTGGAGAGGACGCGGAACTCGTCGTCGCCCTCCTGGCCGTAGAGGTAGAGCTGCTCGATGTCACGGAAGCTGACCAGGCGGCCGCCGCCGTAGACGCCGGTGGCGGTGACGACGAAGAGGTCGTCGGCCTCGGTGCCCACCAGGACGACCAGGTCGTTGCCTTCGCCGCCGTCGATCGCGACCAGCGCGTTCGCCGCGTACTGCACGACGTTGTTGCCGCCGCCGGCGTTGATGTACGGCACCGAGTCGGCGCTGACGAAGCTGCGCACCACGAAGGTGTCGTCGTCGGCGTCGCCGTAGAGGTAGACCTGCCCGATGTTGTGGACGAGCTCGAAGACGTCGTCGCCGGCGCCCCCGGAGACGGTCGTCTTGAACCGGACGCCGGGCGACAGCAGGCCGCGTGAGGAATCGAAGCCCACGCTGGCCAGCACGCCGAACTCGTCGTCGGCGACGTAGCGGTCGGCCGGCGGCGCGGGATCGATCGAACGCTGCACCTTGTAGATCTGGCCGATCCGGACCAGGTCGTCGCCGGCGCCCAGGTCGAGCAGGAAGTCGGCTGCGGTGTCGTCGAAGGCGACCACGTCGTCGCCGCCCAGGGTGTAGAGCCGGATCGCCGGGCTGACGTTGCCCACGCCGTTGTCGTCGTCGCGGGTCAGATCCGGGCCTTCGTCCACCAGCGGGTAGCCGTCCGGCGCGCCGACCAGGCCGAGCTGGTAGGTCACCATCTCGACGTCGCCGAACAGGCCGGTCGTGGCGTTCCGGTTCGACAGCAGGCCGACCAAGCCGCGGGAGCCGTCGGCATTGGCCCGCATCAGGACGGTGTCGGCTTCGTCCGAGCCGTAGACCCACACGGTGTGGAGCCGCTGGGCGTCGCCGGAGTTGTCGGAGACGTCGACGCGGGAGGTCCCGTTCGTCCACAGGTAGACCCGGGTGACGTCGGCGCCGCCCTGGCCGTCGATGCTGATCCGGCCGGCCAGCAGGTTGGCGGTGTGCTCGCCGGCGGGGTTCACGACGAACAGGTCGGCGCCCGCGCCGCCGTTCACGAAGGTGCGGGTGCTGGTGCTGAGCACCTGCACCTGGTCGGCGCCGCTGCCGAGACTGAGGGTGAGCGTCTCCGGGGCCGCGATCCCGGCGGCCGTGTCACGGTAGGTGACCGCGACGTCGCTCGCCATGCCGAAGCCGGTCACCGTGTCGGCGTCGATCGTCCCGGCCAGGTCGCTGGTGGAGCCGGTGGCGTCCAGGAACAGCTGATCGACGCCGGAGCCGGCGGTGACCTGCAGGTTGCCGAGGATGCCGGTCAGCGCGCCCGGGCCGTTGCCGACGATCACCTGGTCGTCGCCGGCGCCGGCGTCGACGGTGGTCAGCCCGGCGATGGTGTAGACACGGACGGTGTCGGCGCCCGCGCCGGCGTCGATCCGGGTCGGCCCGGCGTGGGTGCTGCGGACGGCCAGCTGGTCGTCACCGGAACCGAGCGCCAGGGAGAGATCCTCGAAGGCCTCGTAGGCGATGCCGCCGCCGGTCATGCCGAGCCCGGTCAGGGTGTTGAAGGTGAGCTCGCCGGTGTTGGCGGTGGTGTCGCCGGCGTCCGAGATCAGCACGACATCGTGGCCGTTCTGGAAGCTGCTGTCCGGCAGCTGGGTGCGTCCGCCGTCGAGGGTCAGCAGGGCGTTGATGCCGTTGAGGGTTCCGCCGGCGTTCGGCCAGGTCGTGGCGGTCGCGCCGGTTCCGGCCGCGCTGCCGACGGCGACGATGTCGTCGCCGCTGCCGGTGCGGATGACATGCGGCACCGCGATGGCGCGGACGGCGACACGGTCGCTGCTCTCGCCGAGCTCGATCAGCACCGAGTCGACGCCGTAGTTGATCGCCGCCAGGCCGGGGGTGTTGCTGCCGGACGCGGCGGTGGTGGAGGTGAGCCGTCCGGCCGTGATGACGACGTCCTCGCGCTGGCTGGTGCCGTACACCTCGAGCCGGTCGGCACCGGCCGAGTCCTGGACGGTCACCTGGGCGTTGCCGGCGTCGCGGAGCTCGACGCGCACCAGGTCGTCGCCGCCGGCCGGGTTCAGCACGGCCACGCCGGTCCAGGACTGCGCCCGCCACGCCTGGCTGCCGACCGCGACGCTGCCGTCGGCGTCGCCGATCAGGAAGACGTCGGCGCCGCTGGAGCCGGTCAGCTCAATGCGCTCGAAGATCCCGTCGAGCAGTTCGGCGACCGCGCCGGCCTGGAAATCGGTGGCGCCGGCGAGCGAGCCGACCACGAACAGGTTGTCGTAGACGCCGACCGCGCCGCTGATCGACTCGACCAGGGTGTCGGCGCCGCCCGAATCCCGGAAGGCATCCCGGCCGAGGCCGCCGGTGACCACGTCGTCGCCGTCCCCGGAGTCGAGGACGTCGTCGAACGGCGAGCCGACCAGGGTGTCGTTGCCGGCCCCGCCGATGAGGGTCAGCGCGAGCAGGTCGAGCGCGACGGCGGCGGCGTCGATCGTGTCGTCGCCGGAGCCGCCGTCCACCACCAGGGCGTCGCCCTCGGAGCGGACGCCGCCGGAGATGACCACGCTGTACCCCAGCGCGACCGTGACCGCCGCCGAGGTGCTGGTGAG
>JBDHZW010000470.1:0-3214 GCA_039812105.1 Nakamurella sp. | reverse complement strand
GCGGACCGGTGCCGGACCGGTGCGGACCAGTGCCCGGCTGTCCGGGCGGGCGCCCGGCGGGATGGCCGACTACCTGCGCCGGTTGGCCGACGCGGACGGTCCGATGGACGCGGCCGGCTGATCGTCGGGGCGGCCCGGTCGGCTCGCGGTTGAACCGGCCGGGCCTGGGAGGACCGGTGCCCCGGGGTGCCGGATCCCTGCCCGATAGGTTGCCCGGCGGCTCGCTCCGGGAAACGCCCGTCGGACGACCGGCTTTCGCCCGCCGCCGTCACCGGGTTTGACGGCGGGCGGCGTGCGGAACACGAATCTGCATGTTCTCCTCACCCGCCCCTGCGGTGCAGCCCGGGCAGTTCGCCGGTCCGGGTCAGCACGGTCGCCAGCTCGGCCATCTTGACGTTCTCGTTCTGCGACACCCGGCGCAGGGTGGCGAACGCCTGCTCGGCCGTGACGCCGTAGCGCTCGATCAGCACCCCGATGGCCTGGCCGACGACGCCCCGGTTGACCATCGCCCGCTCCAGGTTGGCCCGGCGGTCGGCCGAGTCGAGCAGGACCGACAGGTGGGCCGCCATCGTGCGCAGGTGGTCGATCGCGGAGGTGTCGGACGCGGACCTGGCGGGCGCGATCGGCTCGGCGCCGTAGGCGGTCAACACACCGAGCGGGTTGCCGGTATGCAGGCGGACGGCAGCGGCGGACCGGGCGCCCAGCGCCGCGACCCGCGCCTGCCAGGCCGGCCAGCGCCCGTCGCCGATCACGGCGGACACCGCGATCAGATCGGCGACCAGCGCCTCCCTGGACGGCCCCTCATCGATCTGCCACTGGACGGGGTCGCACGCCTCGGCGAGCGGGCCGCTGGCGGTCCACGTCCCCCAGGCGCCGGACGGCAGGCGGCGGGCCACGGCGGCCGACGACCAGGGTCCACCGGCCACGGCCAGCTCGAGCAGCAGCCGGGTACCTTCCTCGGCCGGCCGGCCGATGGCCGCACGGGCCGCCTCGGCGACGGCGAGGGCCGACCGATCGGTTCGGCGGGCTGGCTGCTCGTGGCCGCGGCAGAGATGGGCCGGCCCGCCACCGTCGTCCACTGCAGCGCCGTCCACTGCAGCGCCGTCCGCCCGCACCCCGTCGAGACCGCCGACGGACGTCACCGCATCGGTCATGCGGCCGACCGCCGGTTGGTTGCCCCGGGGGCATCCCGCATCGTGTCACCGTCCTCCCGGTTGCCGATCCGACCGTTCGGATCCGGCCGGGACGACCGGCCTGGTTCCACAGAACACGCCCCCAGGGGTGGTCCGACACACCCCTAGGGAGGTTTACCGTGAGTGAGATGACCGCATCGACCACGCCCGTCCGGATCGCCCTGATCGACGATTACGACGTGGTCGTCCACGGGTTGGCGCACATGCTCGAACCGTTCCGGGACCGGGTCGAGGTCGTCGAACTGGACGTCAACGAGCCGGTGTCGGTGGATGTCGACATCGCCCTGTACGACACCTTCGCCCAGCCCGAGTGCGATCGCGACGACTTCCGCGCCCTGCTGGGCAATCCGCACGCCGGCAAGGTCGTCGTCTACACCTGGAGTTTCGACGCGGCCCTGGTCGCCGCCGCCCGCCGGCAGGGGGTGCACGGCTACCTGGCCAAGTCGCTGCCGGCCCGGCATCTGGTGGACGCACTGGAGGCGGTCCACAACGGCGAGACGGTGGTCAGCATGCCCCGGAAACGGGTCAACAGCACGCCCGGCCTGGATTGGCCGGGTCGCGGGCAGGGGCTGACCGACCGCGAGTCGGAGATCCTCGCGCTGATCACCCAGGGCCGCAGCAACGCGGAGATCGCCGCGCTGAGCTATCTGAGCCCGAACACGGTGAAGTCCTACATTCGCACGATCTACCGAAAGATCGGAGCGGGCAGCCGCACTCAGGCGGTGTTGTGGGGCGTCAACCACGGCTTCGCGCTGTCCGGCCACCGGATCGACGATTGGCACGCCGCGGGCTGAGCACCCCGCGGCGACGCGGCTCACCTCACCGCCGACCGCGCACCGACCGCGCAGGACCGGGGAACCGGCTCCGACGGGTGCTATGAGCGAGGGAGCTCGCCGGTCCGCGCGACCGCCTCGGCGATGTCGACCAGCTTGCGGTTGAGCTGCTGGCTGCTGGCCACGAGTCGCCGGAAGGCTTCCTCGTCGGTGATGCGGTGCGCATCCATCAGAATGCCGATGGCCGTCCCGATCAGCCGGCTGCTGGCCAGGGCGCGCTGCAGGTGGGCGATCTGCCGGGTGGCCCGGACGTAGTGCAGCAGGGTCTGTGCATGGGTGGCAAAAAGGATGCTGACACCGAGATCGTCGTCCTGCAGCGTGGACGGATGCGGGCCGTAGAGATTCAGCGCGGCCCGCGGGGTGGCCGGGCTGATGGTCAGCGACAGGGCCGACCGGACCGGCGAACCCGCGGCCGTGACGGCGCTGAAACGCGGCCACCGGCAGTCCGTCCGCAGGTCGGGAATGCTGTACAGACCGTCGGTCTCAACCGCCGAGACGCACGGCCCCTCATGCAGCGAGTACTGCATCCGGTCGACGAGCAGGGTGGTGGGCGAACTCGCGGCGGCCGTGACGAAGCCCTGACGTCTGGAGTACTGCGTGATGCCGGCCCAGTCGCAACCGCCGATGACGTCCGGGGCCAGGTCGACCAGACGTTGCAGGGCCTCCTGGGTGTCCTTGGTCTGGGTCAAGCCGGCCGAGAGAGCGTTGAACCGATCCGCCAGTCGCGCGGCGGCGGCGCCCGTGATGGGGGTGCACCCGCCCCCTCTGCTGACGTCGGGGGCAATGGGACCCGAGGTTGCCGAACCGTCCACCGGTGCTCGCCTCCTCTGTGCGTCCACCCCCGGTTCGTGCTCGGTGCAACGATTTTACTGCCGAGGTGACCGATTCTTCAAACGCTCTCACCGAGCGTCGACCGATGGGGTGCGCCGTAGGCCGATCGGGTGTTCGTCGGCCGTCAGCAGACCGACGTTGCCGTCACGATCCGGATCGGTGAGCTGGTCCACCGGTCCCGGCCGCAGTGCCGGCGGCGGATCGGTTGCGGCCACGCCCGGGCGGGAACTGTTCCTGGCGACCCGGCCGGACGGCCGGCTCCGAGGAGGGCCCGTGGCCGACACCGCGATCTTCGACATCGACGGCACCCTGGTCGACACCAACTACCAGCACGCGCTGGCCTGGTACCGCGCGTTG
>JBDHZW010000469.1:0-3236 GCA_039812105.1 Nakamurella sp. | reverse complement strand
CGGGCGGCGACGCGTGGGCCGAGGTGGTCCGCCAGTCGTTCCACTCCCGCGACCAGTTCTCGACCACCTGGTCCCGGGTCAGCCCCTCCCACCGGCCCATCGACGTCTCCCGCAACCGCGGGTCGACCCGCACCGGCAGGTCGACGAGCGAGGCCACCGCATCTGCGGTCTGCCGGGCCCGGACCAGGTCCGAGGCGACGATCACCTCGGGCCGCAGCGCCACCACCGACGGCGCCGCGTCCTGCGCCTGCAACAGGCCAACCTCGGACAGCGGGATGTCCCGGTGACCCTGCAACCGCTGGCCCCGGTTCCATTCCGTCTCACCGTGTCGCATCAGGATGAGGTGCTCGAGAGTCATTGCCCGTCGGCGGCTTCCGCGGGACCGGCGCCGGCCAGCGCCTTGTCCTCGAACGCGATGAGCGGGCAGTCCTTCCACAGCCGGTCCAGCGCGTAGAACACCCGCTCCTCGGGATGCTGGACGTGCACGATGACGTCGACGAAATCCAGCAACACCCACCGCCCGTCGCGCTGACCCTCGCGCCGCGGCGGCCGGCACCCGGCCTCGCGCATCTTCTCCTCGATCTCGTCGACGATCGCGCCGACCTGACGCTCGTTGGCGCCGGTGACGATCACGAACACGTCGGTGATGGCCAGCCGGTCGGACACGTCGACCAGCAGGATGTCGGTCGCCTTCTTGTCGGCCGCGGCCTGCGCCGCGACCGTGGCCAGGTCGATGCTCGGCTGGGTGGCAGTCATCGTCATATTCCCCATTTCTTGATGATCACGACTGGTACAGACCATGTTTCGCGATGTACTGGACGACCCCGTCGGGCACCAGGTACCAGACCGGGGCCCCGGCCCGCACCCGGTGCCGGCAGTCGGTCGACGAGATGGCCAGCGCCGGCACCTCGATCAGGGTCACCCGGCCGCCCGGCAGCTGCGGGTCGTAGAGCTGGTAGCCGGGTCGGGTCACCCCGATGAAGTGGGCGAGCCCGGCCAGTTCCTCCGGGTCCTTCCAGGACAGGATCGCGGCCAGCGCGTCCGCCCCGGTGATGAAGAACAGCTCGGCGTCCGGATTGGCGGCCCGCAGGTCCTCCAGGGTGTCCCGGGTGTAGGTGGGGCCTGGCCGGTCGATGTCGACCCGGGACACCCGGAAGCTCGGGTTCGACGCGGTCGCGATCACCGTCATCAGGTACCGGTGCTCGGCGCCGCTCTCCCCCGCCTTCTGCCAGGGGTTGCCGGTCGGCACGAAGACGACCTCGTCCAGCGAGAACTCGTGTGCCACCTCGGACGCCGCGACCAGGTGGCCGTGGTGGATCGGGTCGAACGTGCCGCCCATCACCCCGATCCGGCGGGCCGCGGGCACCGTCATGCCACCGCCCGAAAAGTCACGAGGCCGACCGGATCTGCCCGTTGCCGGTGACCAGGTACTTGGTGCTGGTCAGTTCGGCCAGCCCCATCGGGCCGCGGGCGTGCAGTTTCTGGGTGGAGATGCCGATCTCGGCGCCGAACCCGAACTCGCCGCCGTCGGTGAACGCGGTGGAGGCGTTGACCATCACCGCGGCCGCGTCGACCCGGGCGGTGAAGCGTTCGGCGGCGGCCAGCGAGGAGGTGACGATCGCCTCGGTGTGCCCGGTGCCGTGCGCGGTGATGTGCTCGATCGCCGCGTCGATGTCGGGCACCACCGCGGCCGCGATGTCCAGCGACAGGTATTCGGTGTCGAAGTCCTCGTCGGTGGCCGGCACCACCCCGGGCACCTCGCCGACCAGCTGGCGGACGGCGGGGTCGGCGTGCACCACCACCCCGGCCTCCCGCAGCGCGGCGACCGCCAGCGGCACGAACGCGGCCGCCGCATCGGCGTGCACCAGCAGCGTCTCGGCCGCGTTGCACACCGACGGCCGGCGGGCCTTGGAGTTGACCAGGATCTGCAGGGCCATGGTGTGGTCCGCGTCGGCGTCCACGTACACGTGGCAGTTGCCGACCCCGGTCTCGATCACCGGCACCGTCGAGCCGTTGACCACCGCCTGGATCAGCCCGGCCCCGCCGCGCGGGATGATCACGTCGACCAACCCGCGGGCGGTCATCAGATGCTTGACCGACTCCCGGTCGGTCCCCGGCACCAGCTGCACGGCATCCGCCGGCAGCCCGGCCGCCGCGGCCGCCTCGGACAGGATCGACACCAGCACCCGGTTCGACTCGTAGGCCGACGCCGACCCCCGCAGCAGGGCCGCGTTGCCGGCCTTGAGCGCGATGCCGGCGGCGTCGACGGTCACGTTCGGCCGGGCCTCGTAGATGATCGCGACCACGCCCATCGGCACCCGGACCTGCTGCAGGTGCAGCCCGTTGGGCAGGACGGAGCCGCGGACGACGGTGCCGACCGGGTCCGGCAGCCCGGCCAGCTCGCGCAACCCGCCGGCCATGGCGTCGACCCGGGACACGGTCAGCCGGAGGCGGTCCACCAACGAGTCGGGCGTGCCTGCGGAAACGGCGGCATTCACATCCAGCTGGTTGGCGGCCAGGATCTGCTCCCGGCGGTCCTGCAGCGCGTCGGCCATCGCCCGCAGCGCGCCGTCCTTGACCGCGCGGGTCGCCACCGCCAGCTCGGCGGCGGCCACCCGGGCCCGGCGGGCCGAGTCGAGGACATCCTCCCGCGACGCCGTGCGGACGGTCTGCTCAAGAATGGACATGCTCCGACCCTTCACTGCGTGGAGAAGCGACTGAATCGACGATAGTGGCCGTGGCCGGCACGGCGACCAGGTCGTCCGCGTGCACGACCGGATGCCGCAGGTCCGAGCGCAGCTCGGACAGCGAGCGGCCGATCATCCCGGGCAGCTCGCCGGCGTCGTGGCCGACGAACCCGCGGGCCACGACCTCGCCGGTCGGGGCCAGCAGGTCGACCACGTCGCCGGACTCGAAGTCGCCGAAGAAGTGGGTGATCCCGGCCGGCAGCAGCGACTTGCGTCGCCGCACCACCGCGGCCACGGCCCCGGCGTCCAGCCCGATCGACCCGGCCGAGGTGGCCGCGTGCCGCAGCCAGAACAACCGGGCCGGGGTGCGCCGGGTGGCCGGCGCGAACGCGGTGCCCACCACCGGCCCGGACCGCTCGTCCGGCCCGGAGACGGCCAGGGCCGCCACCGCGTCCGCGGCCGAGGCGAGCAGCACCGGGATCCCCGCGCCGGTCGCGGTCAGCGCCGACGTCCACTTGGACTCCATTCCGCCGGTGCCCCCGTCGCTGC
>JBDHZW010000468.1:0-3240 GCA_039812105.1 Nakamurella sp. | reverse complement strand
CCGCCTTTCCCGGTCGCCTCGCAGGCTCGGCGAACGGGATGCGGCGCCGCAGCCCGCGCCGATGGTTCGCTCGGCAGGCCTCGCTCACTGGAACGGGGTGGCCGCCGGGGCGGTGTCGGCCGGCGCCAGCTCCTTGACCAGCTCCGGGGTGGGCGTGCCGTTCACGTCGACCAGCTTCGTCTGGAACATCGGCTGCAGCATCGCGTGGTCCTCGGCCCGGATCGTCATGGTGCCCTTGGGACCCTCGAACTCCCAGCCCTCCAGTGCGGTGATCATGCCGTCGACGTCGTCCGGGGACTCCTGCGCGGCGTGCACCACCATCAGCGCGGCGTTGCAGCCGTCGGGCGAGAAAAGGTCCTGTGTCTTGCCTTCCTTCTCCAATCCGGCGACCATCGCCTTCTCCACGTCGTTGTCGGTGGCGCCGTCGAAGTAGTGGGCCAGCAGGGACAGCTTGTCCGCGACCGGGGCGAAAACGGTGTGGGTGGGCTTGATGTCCAGACCGGTGACGACCGTGGTGCCGTCGAACGCGCCTTGCTGACCCATCGCCTCCCACATTTGGGTGGCGTTCGTGCCGGCCCACGCGACGAACAGCAGGTCCGGATCGGCATCCGCGGCCTGCTTGGCGAACGGCACCAGGTCGGTGGCGGTGGCCGGCACCAGCAGCGGGGTCACCGTGGCGCCCTGCGCCCCGAACACGGCCGACGCGGCGGCGACGTTCGCCTGACCGAACGCGCTGTCCTGGGCGAAGATCGTCACCTTCTTGCCCTGCAGGTCGCCGATGAACGACGCCGCGGTCTGAATGTCCTGGTACGTCTGGCGTCCCGACCGGAACGTGTACTTGTTGATGCCGGTGATGCCGTCGGTCGCGGCCGGCCCCGAGATGAACAGCACCTTGTTCTCCGCCGCCAGCGGAGCCACCTGCAGGGCGACGCCGGACGACGCCGACCCGCCGATGATCTTGTACCCCTGGCCGATGAAGTCGGTCGCCGCGGTCGTCGCCTTGGCCGGGTCGCCGGCGTCGTCGGCGGTGGACACCGCGATCGGCCGGCCGCCGACGGCTCCGGTGCCGTCGGTCGCGTTGGCCAGGCAGACGTCGAACGCGTCCAGGTACATCTGCCCGTACGACTGCAGCGGACCGGACAGCGAGGTGACCAGGCCGACCTTGATCGGCTCGCCGGTCGCCGCGCCGGCGGACGCGCTCGCGTCCGGGTTGCTGACGGCGGTCGTCTCCGAGGACGACGAACCGGGGCTGCCGCAGGCGGACAGCAGCAGTCCGGCGGCCAGGGTGCCGGCGGCCAGTGGGCCGGAGATGCGGCGGCGACTCATGGTGAGGGTCCTCCTCGTCGAGGTGGCGAATCGTGGCGACGTTCTTGATTGCGGAGAGTGACGAATAGTCACGATCGGTCGCGGGCCGGTCGCGTGGGACGTACACCACCGCCCGGCCGGGAAGTGGTCGGAAGACTGTCTTGATCAGCACGCTACGCGGGCGTGACGGCGAACCTATGTATTTGCTGAACACAATTCGAACGCACGATGTGGGCTCGCGGCACATGCCGGCGGCCGAGGGGCGCCCGACCCGCGCCTTCCCTCCGTGATTCCCCCGCCGTCCGAACGGCGGCACGGTCACCGGCAGCCATGAGTCTGCTGAGCGTCCAGGTGACTGTGGGGGTTTACCGTGGCTATAACCGCGCGGGTAGGGAAAGGTATGGCCTACCCGCCAGGGCAGGTCCCACAGAGAGGTGAGGTGCCGAATTGACCGTCTTCGCGCGCACCGCGGTGCACCAGGGCCGACCGGACCGGGTCGACGCGTGCATTGCGTACCTGCGGGACACCGCGGTACCCACGATCCTCGGCATGCCGACGTGCGTCGGGATGTCCGTGCTGGCCAGCCGGCAGTCCGGACTGGCCATCATCAGCACGGCCTGGGAGACCAAGGCCGACATGCACGCCAGCGTGGTCAAGATCCGCCCGATCCGGGAGAAGACGGCCGAATCGATCGGCGGCGGAACCGCCGAGCTGGAGGAGTGGGAGATCGCGGCCATGCACCGGCGGCACCACGCCGGCCACGCGGTCTGCGCCCGGGTGATCTGGCTGCGGGTCGAGTCCCGCGCCATCGAGAACCTGGTCTCCGAGTTCCACTCGGCCACGATCCCGGCCCTGGACGCCACCCGCGGGATCTGCTCGACCAGCCTGATGGTCAATCCGGACTGGGGCCGGGCGGCCGTGTCCATCGCCTACGAGGACCCGGAGGCGATGGATCGGCGGATCAACGGCTCCGAGGGACGGCGGCTGTTGGAGACCAACGTGATCCAGGTCCGGGAGTTCGACGAGGTGATGCCGCACCTTCGGGTGCCGGACCTGGCGTCCTACTGACCGCACTGTCGGACCCTTCCGCCAGACTGTCCCGCGTAGGTCGGGAAGCCTGGTCGGAGAGGGGGAGCGATGGGCCTGCACGTGCACCGGGCCGAGCGCGCCGACACCCTCGCCGCCGCGCTGGCCGAGTTGCTGGCCGTGCCGCCGGCCGACCCGTTCGCCGTCGATGTGGTCGCGGTCCCCACCCGCGGGGTGGAGCGATGGCTCACCCAGAGGCTGTCGCACCGGCTCGGCAGCCGGGCCGGCCGGGCCGACGGCATCTGCGCCGCCGTCCGGTTCCCCAGCCCGGCCGCGCTGCAGGCGGGGCTGACCGGCGATCGGGACGACGACCCCTGGGCCCCGGAGTCGGTGGTGTGGCCGCTGCTGTCGGTCATCGACGAGTCCGCCGGTGAGCCGTGGTGCGCGCCGCTGGCCGCCCATCTGGGCTATCCGTCGCCGACGCGGACCGACCCCGACCCCGACGCCGCCCGTCACCGGCAGGGCCGCCGGTACGCCGTCGCCCGGGGCATCGCGGGACTGTTCGACCGGTACGCCGAGCACCGGCCGGACCTGCTCGCGGCGTGGTCGGACGGGCGGGACACCGACGGCTGGGGCGAGCCGGTGCCGTCCGACCTGCAGTGGCAGCCTCCGCTCTGGCGGCGCCTGCGCGACCGGATCGCCGCGCCCGACCCGGTGACCGCGCTGCGCACCGTGCTGACCCGGCTGGCCGCCGACCCGGGCACGGTCGACCTGCCGGAGCGGGTCAGCCTGTTCGGCCCGACCGCGCTGTCCACGATGCAGGTCCGGCTGCTGTCCGCGCTCGCCGGCCACCGGGACGTGCACCTGTGGCTGCCGCACCCGTCGCCGGCGCTGTGGGACCGGGTCGGT
>JBDHZW010000467.1:0-3243 GCA_039812105.1 Nakamurella sp. | reverse complement strand
ACGGTGGCGCCGGCGTTGACGATGGTGGCGGCGATCTTGGCCCGATTGCGGACGATGCCGGCGTCGGCGAGCAGGCGCTCGGTGTCGGAGGCGTCGAAGGCCGCGACGGCGTCCGGGTCGAAGCCGGCGAAGGCGGCCCGGAAGTTCTCGCGTTTGCGCAGGATCGTTGCCCAGGACAACCCGGACTGGAACGCCTCGAGGCTGAGCCGCTCGAACACGCCGCGCTCGTCGGTCACCGGCATGCCCCATTCGGTGTCGTAGTAGTCGCGCAGCAGCGGGTCGCCCGCCGCCCAGGCCGGCCGGGCCAGGCCGTCCTCGCCGATGAGCAGATCTGACATGCCACGACCGTAGAGGTCGGCCCCGACAGGAACCTCCCGGGCCATCTCAAACGGACTCAGCCCGCCGCCCGCAGCGCCGTCGTCCGCAGGTCGAGGTAGGTCTTCTCGCCGCCGCGGTCGGTCAGCCGGGCGACGAAGCCATCGGCACCCTCGGCGGCGGCAAACCGCACCGTCGAGGGCAGCAGCACCGGTTTGGTGAACCGCACCGACACCTCGTACGCATCGGGCAGGCGCGACTGCAGGGCCGCGAGGACGCGGGCGTGCGTCCACATGCCGTGGGCGATGGTCCGGGGCAGGCCGAACGCCTTCGCGGCCAGCGGGTTGAGGTGGATCGGGTTCACGTCGCCGGAGACGGCCGCGTAGCGCCGGCCCAGGTCGGACGGCAGCCGCCACAGCCCGGCGGTGGGGAGATCGACGACCGGGCCGGCCGGTTCGGCGTCCGGCGGCGTGCCGGGCAGGGTGGCCGAGCGGTTCAGGTAGCTGGAGCGCCCCTGCCAGACCACCTCGCCGGCGACCAGGGCCTCGCCGACCAGATCGACCAGGACGCCGCGGCGATGGGGCCGGAGATCATCGGCCCGCACCCTCAGTTCCAGGGGTTCGGTGATCGAGACCGGGCGGTGCTGGGTCATCGTGTTGCCGACGTGCACCATGCCCAGCGGGGCCAGCGGGAAGTCGGCGGCGGTCATCAGGGTCAGCTGCAGCGGAAAGGTCAGCACGTGCAGCCAGGTGGCCGGCAGCCGATCGGTCAGGGTGAAGCCGCAGACCCGGTCGTAGGCGGCCACCTCGGCCACCTCGCAGCGGTGATGGACCAGATCGACCAGCCGGTCGGGCAGGCCGTCCGAGACCGGTGGACGCCGCCGCGGCGACAGCGCCCGGGCGTACATCGTGGCGGCCACCGGCATTCCGTCCAGGACGGTGATCCGGCTCATCAGCGGCCCACGATCAGCTGGCCGCAGACCCGCAGCACCTGGCCGTTCATCGGCGTCGCCGGGTCGGCCAGGAAGACGATCGCCTCGGCCACGTCGACCGGACGCCCGCCCTGCAGCAGGCTGGACGAGCGGCGGAAGATCTCCCGGTCGATCACCGGAATGGACGCCGTCATGTCGGTCTCGATGAAGCCGGGGGCGACGCCGTTCACCACGATCCCGCGCCCGGCGAGCCGGGCGGCGAGCGCCCGCACGATGCCCATCACGCCCGCCTTGGACGCCGCATAGTTGGTCTGGCCCTTGTTGCCGGCCCAGCCGCTGGTGGACGCGATGGTCACGATCCGGGCCCCGTCGGCGATTCCGCCGGGCCGATCAGGGTCGAGCAACGACTCGTTGATCCGCAGTTGGGCGGCCAGGTTCACCGCCAGCACGGCGCCCCAGCGCTGCTCGTCGAGGTTGACCAGCATCTTGTCCCGCAGAATGCCGGCGCAGTGCACGATCACGTCGATCCGCGCGTCGGGGCCGTACCGCTCCACGACGTGCCGGGCGATCCGTTCGCCGGCGTCCGGCACGGTGATGTCGAGCTGCAGCGCCGTGCCGTGCACCTCGTTGGCGACCTGCGCCAGGGCCTGCCCGGCGATGGGGACGTCGACGCCCACCACGCGCGCGCCGTCCGCGGCGAACCGGTGCGCGATCGCCGCGCCGATGCCGCGGGCGGCCCCGGTGACGACCACGATGCGGCCCTCGGCAGTCGCCTCGTCGTGGGCGCCCTCGACGAGCACGAACGGCTGGCCGTCGACGTAGGCCGACCGGCCGGACAAGCCGAAACGCAGCACCTGGGCCAGTTCGGCGGCCGTCGTGCCGTCCGCGATCTGCACCAGGTTGCTGGTGGCGCCGGCACGCAACTCCTTGCCGACGCTGCGCATGATGCCGTCCAGCGCCTGCCGAACCGCCGCGGTCTCCACGTCGGACGCCGTCGCCGGGTCGCTGGCCACGATGAGCACCCGCCCGGAGGGCTCCAGCGCCTTGATCGCGGGACGCAGCACGGCGCGCACCTGCTCCAGCTGGCCGACCCGGTCGGCACCCGTGGCGTCCACCACGACGGCGCCGATCCGCCCCGGATAGGCGGGCGGGCGCTGCCGGCCGTCGGCGTCGGTGGTCCGGGCGTCCGGGGTGTCGACGATCGCGGGCTGCGCCTCGACGCCGAGCGCGCCCAGGGCGTCCGCGACCAGCCTGCCCGGGTGAGCAGAGTCGGTGGCAGGCCCCACCGTGGCCAGCACGATCGGCCCGCCCGGCAGGGCATCGCCACGCCGCAACTCGGTGGCGGCCGGGAAGCCGGTCTTGGCGGCGACGGTCTTGCCCAGCGAGGAGTTGAGCGCCGCGGAGATGATGCCGTCGAGGTTCATCAGCAGGCCTCGACGATCGCGACCAGGCCCTGCCCGCCGGCGGCGCACACCGAGATCAGCCCCCGGCTGCCCGGCCCCTTGTCCGCCAGCATCTTGGCGAGCGTTCCCAGGATCCGCGCGCCGGTGGCCGCGAACGGATGTCCGGCGGCCAGCGACGACCCGTGCACGTTGAGTCTCGCGCGGTCGATCGAGCCCAGGGCGGCGTCCAGGCCGAGGACGTCGCGGCAGTAGTCGTCCGACTCCCAGGCCGCCAAGGCGCACAGCACGGTGGAAGCGAACGCCTCATGGATCTCGTAGAAGTCGAAGTCCTGCAGGGCCAGGCCGTTGCGGGCGAGCAGCCGCGCCGTGGCATGCACCGGCGCCATCAGCAGTCCCTCGCCGCCGAGCACGTAGTCGACCGCGGCGGTCTCGGCGTCGACGATCCGGGCCAGCACCGGCAGATTGCGCGCTCGCGCCCAGCCCTCCTCGGCCAGCAGGACGGTCGCGGCGCCGTCCGACAGCGGCGTCGAGTTGCCGGCGGTCATCGAGGCGTCCGGGCCGTCGCCGAAGACCGGACGCAGCTTCGCCAGCTTC
>JBDHZW010000466.1:0-3254 GCA_039812105.1 Nakamurella sp. | reverse complement strand
CGGCGCGTCGGTCACGGGGGCGGGGCGCGCCTCGTCGGCCGGGTGGGCGCGCGGCGCCGGATCGGGGGTCGCCCCGTTCGGCGCGACGGCGTGCGTCGCGCGACTGTCGACATCCGAACTCATGGCACCCCCTTGTGACGGCGACGAGGGCTGGCGATCTGATCACTGAGCATAACGCCGCACGCCCGACCAACCTTCCGGCCGCCGGACCGGGCGGCGTCGGCGAACGGATCGGGTCGCCGCTCTACGATCGCACTTCGGCCGTTCCATCGGACGGCCGGATTCTCAACGAGGAGGCCACCGTGAGCTCGAATGTGTACGGCGTGACGGAGATCGTCGGGACGTCGCCGAACGGCATCGAGGACGCCATCGAGTCGGGCATCGCCCGGGCATCGAACACCCTGCGCGGGCTGAACTGGTTCGAGGTGACCGAGGTCCGCGGGCACATCAACGAGGGCCGGGTGGCGCACTATCAGGTCGGCATGAAGGTCGGCTTCCGGATGGACGCCTGAGCCGGCGCTACCCGCACGTCGCCGTCGCGTCGGCGAGGCCCGCGACGGCGGACCAGGGCGGCCATCGAGACCGACGGAACTCGAGACCGACGGAACGGGGTGTGTCGGACCGGCCCGTTACCCTGCCGCCATGACGATGACACTGGCGATGGTGACCACCGATTCGACCGACCCCGGCCCGCTGGCCGCCTGGTGGGCCGAACAATTGGGCGGCACGATCGTGGCCGACAACGACGGTTTCTACTACATGGTTCAGGTGCCGGACGCGCCGATGATGTCGTTCCAGAAGGTCGACGATCCGTCGCCCGGGAAGAACCGGCTGCACCTGGACCTGGTGTCGGCCGACCGGCCGGCGCAGGTGGACCGGCTGGTCGCGGCCGGCGCCACCAAGATCGCGGACCGGGACGGCGGCGGTTTCTGGTGGACCACGCTGGCCGACCCGCAGGGCAACGAGTTCTGCGTCGCCGACACCGGCGCCCACTGAGCCGCCAACCGGTCCGGAGAAGTCCGACCGGGTCGGGCGCAGGCCAGGCGGGGCCGAGCGGTCAGCCCAGCAGGCGGGCCCGGATGGCGTCCCGGATGTCCGGGCCGACGCCGATCGCGGTGAGGTAGCCGTCGAACGAGCCGAAGTTGCGGTCGACCGAGTCCCACCCGGTGCGCAGGTAGCTCTCGTCCACGCCGAGCAGCGCGTTGTCGGCGTCGAAGTTGTCGCCGTACTTCTCGCGCAACCAGTCGCGCAGGCTGCCCATCGCGGCGTTGCTGAGCAGGTATTCCTGCATGATCGTGGCCCGGTCGGCGCCCAGGATGCCCAGCAGCGTGGCGATCGTCCAGCCGGTGCGGTCCTTGCCGGCGGCGCAGTGCACCAGGACGCTCCCCTCGGTCCGGGCGATCGTGCTCATGATCGTGGCCACCGAGCGTTGCGCCGGCGCGAAGACCGGGATCGCGGCGTAGTACCGCCTGGTGCGCGCCAGCGGGGTGGTCGGGTCGGCGTGGTCGGCGGCGGCCGCGTGCACCGGCATGGTGCCGTCCTCGGGGTGGAACGACGCCACCGTCAGGGTCACCGACGACGGCACCCGATCCTCGCCCTCCCGGGCGATCTCCTGCTCCCCCCGCAGGTCGAAAACCTCCGTGACGCCGAGGTTTTCCAGCGCCTCCAGGCCCGCCGGGTCGAGCCCGGACAGGACCGCCGACCGGTACACCAGACCCCGGCGGACCGGCCCCTCCGGGGTCGGGGTGCCGCCGATGTCGCGGAAGTTCCAGGTGCCGGACAGCACGTCCGCGTGGGTCGGGATCACCGTTCGTCCTCCTCGGTGGTGGGGCGGGCCACCGTCGATCATGCCCGCCCCATCGCCGGCCGGTGACGCAGGACGGGCCGGTCAGGCGTCCCGGCGCAGCAGGGCCAGCACCGCGCCGACGACCGCCAGCACCACCCATCCGGTGAACACGGCGAACCCCTGCCACGGGGTCAGCACGTCGCCGGTCGGGTTCAGCATGGTGAACGCGCTGCCCGCGTTGGACGGCAGGTACTTCAGCACCGCGCTCCAGTCCGACGGCAGCAGCGCGGTGGCCAGCGCCGGCAGGAACAGCACCGCCCCGATGGTGGTGCCGATGGCGGCCGCGGTGCCGCGCAGCAGCACCCCGAGGGCCAGCCCGATCAGACCCAACCCCACGATGTAGTAGGCGTGCCCGAACAGCGCCCGGGTCACCCCGTCGTCCGACCACGACACGGTGTCCGCGCCGGCGTTGCTCAGCACGGCCATGCCGGCGAAGAACACCGCGAGCAGGCCGACCAGGACGACCGGCAGCACCACCGCGACGAAGGTGATCAGCTTGCCCCACAGCACCGGCAGCCGGCGCGGCACCGCGGCGAACGTCGTGCGGATCATCCCCGAGGAGAACTCGCGGGCCCCCACCACGGAGCCGAACACCGCGACCACCAGCACGGCGACGTTCGCCCCGGCGAGCACGGTGGTCAGCGGTCCGCCCCTGGTGGCCAGCCGGGCGCCGCCGCCGTTGGGTCCGGTGATGTCGCCGCCGGCCGCCATCGCGGACAGCACCCCGAAGGCGACGATGACCAGCAGGATGGCGCCTGCGGTCAGCCAGGTGGACCGCAGGGACCGGGTCTTGATCCACTCGGAACGCAGCACCCGCACGGGGGTGGTGCGTACCGCGGAGTGCCGGCCGGCCGCCGGCGCCTCAGGGCGTGACGTGGTGACCATCAGGCCGCCGTCCTTTCCGGCCGGGCGACCGAGCCGTGGTAGGCCACGGTGTCGCGGGTGAGTTCCATGAACGCCTCCTCCAATGAGGGGGCGACGTCGACCAGCTGGTGCAGCACCAGACCGTGCCGGGCGGCGGCGACGCCGACGTCCCGGGCCGCCACGCCCTCGATCTCCAGCCGCTCCGGCGCGTCCGAGGTGACCGCGACCCCCGGTCCGACGAGCAGATCCCGCAACCGGCCCGCGTCCGGGGAGACGACCCGGACCCGGTGCTGCGAGGACTGCCGGATGAACTGCACCATCGGCATGTCGGCCAGGATCCGGCCCTGCCCGATGACGATGAGATGTTCCGCGGTGAGCTGCATCTCGCTCATCAGGTGGGAGGAGACGAACACCGTGCGGCCCTGTCCGGCGAGTTCCTTGAGCAGGGTGCGGATCCACAGGATGCCGTCCGGGTCGAGCCCGTTCACCGGCTCGTCCAGCATCACCGTCTGCGGGTCCCCGAGCAGCGCGGCGGCAATGCCCA
>JBDHZW010000465.1:0-3264 GCA_039812105.1 Nakamurella sp. | reverse complement strand
GCGGGTGCGCCTGGCCCAGGCCGCGCTCGGCGAGGGCGACCGGGCCACGGTCGAGACGGAGGCCACCGCGGCGCTGCGCACCTTCCGGCGCCAACTCCGCCCGGCGTGGGTCGCCTTCGCCCAGTGGGTGCGGGTGCAGGGCCGGCTGCTCGGCCCGGCGCCCCGGGTCACCTCGGCCCAGCTCCGGCGAATCCGGGACGACCTGGTGGCGTCCGGTTTCAGCTCGACCGCGGTGGACGCCGGGATGCTCACCGCCCAGCTGGCCATCCGCGAGCGCCGCGTCGAGTTGGCCAGGTCCACCCTGGTCGGGATCGCCGCCATGCCCGGCTCCGGACCGATCTGGCCGCGCACCCAGGCCTGGCACGCCCGCGCCCTGCTGGCGGAACTGGACGGCGACCCGGCCGGCGCGCGGCGGGCGGTGCAACGCGGGCTGCAGGTGGTGGCCGACTACCGGGCCGCCCTGGGCGCCACCGAACTGCAGGCGGTCGCCGCCCAGCGGGTCAGCGCCCTGGCCGACCTCGGGCTGCGCAACGCGGTGGGGGACGGGCGACCGTCCCTGGTGCTGGCCTGGGCCGAGCGCTCCCGGGCCGCGCACCTGCTGAGCCCGCCACGACCGCCGGCCGATCCCGAGCTGGCCCGGGATCTGTCCGCGCTGCGGCTGCTGACCGCCCAACGGGTGGATGCCGTGCGCAGTGGGGCACCCGGCCAGCCCGAGTTGGTGGCCCGTCAGGTCACCCTGGAACGCGCCATCCGTCATCGGATTCGCAAGCAGAGCGCGGCGCCCACCGACGCCCGACCCGCCCGGCCGGCGGGCGCCGGCGACCTCTCCGACAGGCTGGGTGACCGGGCGCTGATCGAATTCCTGTCGGTCGACGGGGCGATCTCCGCGGTCACCGTGGTCGCCGGCCGGGCGCGACGGCACCGGCTGTGCGACGTCGCCGACATCGACCGGGAGCGGCGGCTCGTCCCGTTCCTGCTTCGCCGGCTGGCCCGGCCGGCCGGGCGGCCGGCGGCGGTCGAGGCCGGGGTCACCGCCCTGCACCGCACCGGCGAGACCCTCGACCGGTTGTTGATCGCACCGATGCACCGGATCATCGGGGACCGCCCCCTGGTGCTGGTGCCCGGCCCCGACCTGGCCGGCGTGCACTGGTCGCTGCTGCCCTCGCTGCGGGGGCGTCCGGTCACCCTGTCCCCGAGCGCGACGCTGTGGACCCGGAGCTGGGATCGGTCGGCGGCGAACGGTGGTGCCACCGTGCTGGCCGCCGGACCGGGGCTCAGTCACGCACAACCCGAGGTCGCCGCGCTGGCCGGCCGCTATCCGGAGGCGACGGTGCTGGTCGGCGCGGACGCCACCGTGCCCCGGCTGTTGCGGGCGATGGACGGGGCGCGACTGGTGCACATCGCCGCCCACGGTCACTTCCGGCACGACAACCCGATGTTCTCCGACCTGATCGCGCAGGACGGGCCGCTGTGGGTGTACGACCTGGAATCCATGGGTTCGGCGCCGCACACCGTGGTCATCTCCGCCTGCCAGGCCGGCCGCACCGCCGAACTGCCGGGCGGCGAGGTGCTCGGCCTGGCCAGCGAGTTGCTCCGGATCGGGGTCTCCTCGCTCATCGGTTCGCTGGTCGACATCGCCGACGCGCACACCGCGCCGATGATGGTGGATCTGCACGAACGGCTGGTCGCCGACGGCCCCGCCGCGGCGCTGGCGGCGGTGCAGCACCGCGCCTTCGACGGCGACCCGTCGACCCTGGCGGTGGCGGCCGGGTTCGTCTGCCTGGGCGCCGGGTGGTCGCGGTGATGAGCGGTGACCAGGACGAACTACCCTATGCCGGATGGACCTGTCTGAGCTGCAACGCCGGGTGGCGGCGGTGGAGGCGGCCGTCGCGGCCAACCGCGCGAGTGAGCGACGGCTGTCCGACGAACTCGACCGGTTGGCCGAGCACCTGATCGGCGAGACCGCCCCCGAACTGCAGTCGTACAAGAAGCGCATCCAGGCCCTGGCCGTCCGGGTCGACCCGAAGACGCACGAGGCCACCGAGGTCGAGATCTACATCGAGACCTACTGCCACTACCGGTGACCCGACACGGACCGGGGTCCGGTCGCGACGCGCCGAGCGCTGTCGGAGGGCCGTGCTAAGAACTAGGGCGTGACCGACTCCTTCGTCCATCTGCACGTGCACACCGAGTACTCCATGCTCGACGGTGCGGCCAGGCTGGGGGAGCTGTTCGCCCGGACCGCCGAGCTGGGCATGCCCGCGCTGGCGATGACCGACCACGGCAACGTGTTCGGCGCGCACGACTTCTACCGGCAGGCCCGGGCGGCCGGGGTCAATCCGATCATCGGCATGGAGGCCTACCTCACCCCGAACACCTCCCGATTCGACAAGACCCGGGTGCGGTGGGCCGACGGCGGCGACGACGACGTGTCCGGCGCCGGCGCCTATACCCACATGACCCTGCTGTCGGAAACCACGCAGGGCATGCACAACCTGTTCCGGCTGGCCTCCCGCAGCTCCATCGAGGGCTTCTTCTACAAGCCGCGGGCCGACCGGGAACTGCTGTCCGAATACGCCGCCGGGCTGATCGGCACCACCGGCTGCCCGTCCGGCGAGGTGCAGACCTGGCTGCGGATCGGCAACTACGACAAGGCCCGCGCCTCGGCGGCCGAGTTCCGCGACATCCTGGGCAAGGAGAACTACTTCGTCGAGCTGATGGACCACGGGCTGTCCATCGAGACCCGGGTGCGGGACGGGCTGGTGCGGCTGGCCCGGGACCTGCAGTTGCCGATGATCGCCACCAACGACCTGCACTACACCAACAAGGCCGACGCGTCCGCGCACGAGGCGCTGCTGTGCGTGCAGTCCGGCAAGACCCTGGACGACCCGAACCGGTTCAAGTTCGACGCCGACGACTTCTACCTCAAGTCGCCGGCCGAGATGCGCGCGCTGTGGGCCGACAAGTACGACCTGAAGGCGGCCTGCGACAACACGCTGCTGATCGCCGAACGGTGCTCGGTGGCGTTCGACGAGTCCTCCTCCTACATGCCCCGGTTCCCGGTGCCGGACGGGGAGACCGAGCAGACCTGGTTCGTCAAGGAGGTCGAAGTCGGCCTCTCCGCTCGTTTTCCCAATGGCATCCCGCCCGAGGTGCGCAAGCAGGCCGACTACGAGGTCGGCGTCATCACCGCGATGAACTTCCCCGGCTACTTCCTGGTCGTCGCCGACTTCATCAACTGGGCCAAGGACCACGGCATCCGGG
>JBDHZW010000464.1:0-3280 GCA_039812105.1 Nakamurella sp. | reverse complement strand
CGAGCCGATCGGCCCGGCGCTCGTCCGGCACCACCCACAGCACCAGGGGGAAGACGCTGTGCGTCTCCTCTTCGGTGCCGGTCCGCCGGTAGGCCTCGTACTGCTGGCACTGCTTGAGCAATGTCGGGATGCTCTCGGTGCCGCGGTCAGCCTCGACGAACCAGTGGTCCTCGTACTCGGCCGCTGTCCCGTTCTCGATCGCGACGGTGACGGCGAACAGGTCGGGCTTGAGGGTCAGCCGCTCACCACTCAGGCCGAGGTAGCTGCGCCAGGCGGCCGGTTCGATGGCGACCGTGGGTAGCTCCAGCAGCCCATCACGGGCGGCTTGTTCGAGCTGCAGCCGCACCTCCGCGATAGCCAGGTAGTGCTGCACGAACCGTTCGCCGGGTTCCCGGACCCGGCCGACCGCGCCGCGTCCGGCTTCGAGGTTGCGCAGCCGCCGTCCCATGTTGGTCAGCATCCAGACCGACGATTTCGACCCGGCCGTCATGCCGCCGATGCGCCGCAGAGGCCGCGCCATCAGCCGCCAGTCTTCGAGTCGTCGCAGGACGCGCCGCGCCGTGCGGGCAGCAGAGAGCTTGGAAGCGTGCTGGGTGAAGCAGAACTGCTCGATCTGGTTGGTGGTCAGGAAGCGGTGGTCGTCGACGACGGCCAGGACGGACCGGTCGCGGTCGCTCAGTTGTCCGGCAAGATCGGTCAGGCCGCGTACTCCTGGCCCTCGGCGGGCGTGGGGCACGGGGCGGCGCTCGGCCGCGCCGGAAACCGGCGGGACTGAACCACGTCCGGGCGATTCTTTCGGGGCGGCATTCTGGCCGTGTGGCACGCCTACCAGGGAGGTTCCGCCGTCCGTCGGACGGTCCGCTGGCGGTGCGACCGGCAGGGCGGCCGGGTGGCCATAGTCGGGGTCCAGCCCGGTGAGATGCGCGGCCGTCATGGGGCAGCCCTCCGGCGGCGGCCTGGCGTGGCGGCTGCGTCCCCGGCCGGGGTGGACGGGTTCAGCAGTTCGGCGAAGTCGGCCTCGATGCGGTCGAGTGGTTGGCCGTAGCGCTCCCGGCTGCGGCGGCGGATGTCGTCAGGGTCGCTGCAGACGGGCGGCGCTTGGCGGGTCCGGCCCGAGGCCCACGGCGTCTTGGTGCCGTCCTGCATCAGTGAGGCGTAGACGTGGAAGGCCGGTAGCTCGCCGAAGTCGTCGGGCATGACGACCGATTGACCGGCCGCCATGAAGCGGGCATCTGCGGCCTCGAGCTGAAAGCAGACCCGTGATCGGGCGTTGGTCTCGAAGGCCGCGCGCATCCCAGAGCTCAACTGCCCGACGAACTGGTGGCTTAGGTGCCACCCGGCGCGGAGCGACCGGCTGGTGGCCAGCGCGTCGGCCAGGTCGACCGGCGTTCGCAAGTACGACTGCACCTCGTCGACGTAGACCATGACCGGGGCACGCTGCTGCTCCGGGATGGCCCGCCGCTCCCGCAGGGCCAGCCAGAGTTCGGACACCACCAGTGCACCGAGCAGCTCGGCGCTGTCCGGCCCGATGACCCCCGGTTGCAGCGGCACCAGCAAAACCTTGCGCTGCTGCAACACGTCGCGGATGTTGAACTTTGGCCGCCGCTGGCCGAGCACGGCACGGAGTTGCGGTCGGATAAGCGGCCTCAATTTGTTCGAGAGCGGGCTGACGACCTGGCTGCGGGCGTCATCGCTGAGCGACTCAAACCAGCTCCAGAACGGCCCTGCCCCGATGGGGTCGTGTTCGATGACCCGGCGGGTGAGCGACCGGCGGAAGCCGGGGTTGGTCAGCAGCAGCGGCAGCATGACGAGCGACGTGTCGCCGTCGTCGCCGTGCTGCGCCAGCACCTGCAAGCAGTTGCTCAGGATGTCGGTGCTGCGCGGGCCGAGCGCCTCGCCGCGGGCACCTTGGCTGCCGCCGTACAGGGCCTGGAAGCTGCCGAGCAAGCTGTCAGCCACCAGCTCCGGCCGCCGTCCATGCCGCACCAGCGGGTTGATGCCCACCGGACGGTCGTCGGCCGGGTCGAGTAGGACGATGTCGTCCCGGCGATGGGCCGGAACTCGAGCCAGAATGTCGGCCACCAGGTCGTTCGGCTCGATCACCACGACGGCCCGACCGGCCTCGAGGTCCTGGGTAATGAGCGTCAGTAAGAAATTGCTCTTGCCGGTACCAGTCGGTCCCAGCGCCCAGGTGTGCCGCATGGCGTCCGTCACCGAGTAGCCGAGTTGCCCGGACACGCCCGGAGCCCAGGCGTCGGCGACGATGCGCTCGCCCGGGCGGGCCAGCCGCACGGGCGGAACCTGCTTCGGGTGCAGCGCGGGCAGTCCCGGCAGGTCACCCTCCCCGATGGGCCAGGCCGTCAGGGCGATGGCCTCGCTGACGTTGAGCCGCAGCGGCCAGCCGACGCCGCCGAGCCCGATGCCCGGCAGCCGGACCCGGTGCAGGTTGGCGGCCCGGTCGGGCCCGAGCCGGACTTGCAGGCCGGGTGTCTCGCTGGTGCGAATGGCCGCCAGGACGCCAGCGATGAGCCGGTCGGCCCGCTCAGCGGTCGGTGCGCTCGCGCCGATGCGCACCGTGGCGGCGAAGCCATGTTCGGCCACCTTGGTCCGCAGCGCCGTGCGCTTCTCCGGGTCGACCGTGCCGCCGTTGCCGTGCCAGGCGACGCCGTACCAGGGCCGCACCACTGACGACGGGCTGTTGTTCGGCACGGCCAGCGGAATCCGCCGCGGCCCGATGACCAGTTGCAGGACCAGCAGGTCCTTGGAACCGGTCACGGCCAGCGCGCCGAGCAGTTGCCGGACGGTCAACTCGGGCTGGTCGCTACGGAGCGCCCGGTGGCGGGTGGATAACTGCAGCCGGGCCGCCCGGCGGACCGGCTGGCGCTGGTCGTCGTCACCGGGCTCAGTGATCTGCACGTCCGGCACGGAGGTCCGAAGCCGAGCCAGCGTGGGGGAGAGGCCGCGCCGGGTCGCGCCGAGCAGGAAGCGCACCCGCCCGGCGGTCGCCCGTGCTTCCATCGCGATGGTCGGTGAAGCCGCGTCCGCCGCGCAGGCCCGGATGGCGCTCAGTGGGCCGTCGAGCCCAAGTGGTCGCTGCCAGTGCAGCTCGCGCCACAGCAGGTCAGGCGTCCGGCTCATCCGGCACCCCCTTCTGCTCTTTCGTCGTGGTGTCCGCTTCCGGCCGGTGCTCGCCGTCGGCCTGGGCCTCGGCTTCGGCGGCCGCGTTGGCCAGGGCGACGGCCAGGACGGCACGGCCGAGCCGCCGCAGGTCCGGCGTGCT
>JBDHZW010000463.1:0-3282 GCA_039812105.1 Nakamurella sp. | reverse complement strand
AGCGCGGCGATCCCGTACCGGATGCCGGAACTGGCCGAGTCGCCGACGGTCAGCGCCACGATCGCCGGCGCGATCAGCAGCGAGACCAGGTTCATCACCTTCAGCAGCGGGTTGATGGCCGGGCCGGCGGTGTCCTTGAACGGGTCGCCGACCGTGTCGCCGATGACCGTCGCCTCGTGCGCCGGCGAGCCCTTGCCGCCGTGGGTGCCGTCCTCGACGATCTTCTTCGCGTTGTCCCAGGCGCCGCCGGAGTTGGCCAGGAACACGGCCATCAGGGTGCCGGTGGCGATGGTGCCGGCCAGGTAGCCGGCCAGCGGGCCGACCCCGAGACCGAAGCCGACGGCGATCGGCGCGAACACCGCCAGCAGGCCGGGGGTGGCCAGCTCGCGCAGCGAGTCGCGGGTGACGATGTCGACGACCTTGCCGTACTCGGGCTTGTTCCGGCCCTCCATGATCCCGGGGATCTCCCGGAACTGGCGCCGCACCTCGTAGACCACGGCCCCGGCGGCCCGGGACACGGCGTTGATGGCCAGGCCGGAGAACAGGAACACCACGCAGGCGCCGAGCAGCATGCCGACCAGGGTGCCGGGCGAGACCACCGACGTGACGAACGAGCTCAGGCTCGCCGAGGCGAGCGCGGCGGCCGAGCCCGCGCTGGCCAGCGCCCCGGTGATGGCGTCCGAGTACGACCCGAACAGGGCGGTCGCGGCCAGTACCGCGGTGGCGATGGCGATGCCCTTGGTGATCGCCTTGGTGGTATTGCCCACCGCGTCCAGCTCGGTGAGGATCTTGGCGCCCTCGTCGGAGACCTCGCCGCTCATCTCGGCGACACCCTGTGCGTTGTCCGACACCGGCCCGAAGGTGTCCATGGCGACGATGACGCCGACGGTGGTGAGCAGGCCGCAGCCGGCCAGCGCGATCATGAACAGGGCCACGATCAGCGTGGTGGACAGCAGGAACGCGCCGTACACGGCGGCCGCGATGACCAGCGCGGTGTAGACGGCCGACTCGAAGCCCACCGAGATGCCGCCGAGCACGACGGTGGCCGGGCCGGTCAGCGACGCCTTGGCCACGTCCTTGGTCGGCTTGGTCTCGGTGCCGGTGAAGTAGCCGGTCAGCCAGAGGATGACGCCGGCCAGCACGATGCCGATGAGCACCGAGACGGTGGCCATCAGGGCCGGGTTGCCGGAGACGTCGCGCACGGCGTCGACACCCAGGGCGGCGAAGTTGGTGGGCAGGTAGACGAAGGCGGCGACCGCGGACAGCACCGCGGAGATCGCGGCGGAGATGTAGAAGGAGCGGTTGATCGTCACCAGGCCCGGTTCGCCGACCTTGGCCCGGGTGATGTAGATGCCGATGATCGCGGTGAGCACGCCGATGGCCGGGATGATCAGCGGGAAGACCAGGCCCTTGGTGCCGAACGCGGCGCTGCCGAGAATGAGCGAGGCGACCAGGGTGACCGCGTAGCTCTCGAACAGGTCGGCCGCCATTCCGGCGCAGTCGCCCACGTTGTCGCCGACGTTGTCGGCGATGGTGGCGGCATTGCGCGGATCGTCCTCGGGGATGCCCTGCTCGACTTTGCCGACCAGGTCGGCGCCCACGTCGGCGGCCTTGGTGAAGATGCCGCCGCCGACCCGCATGAACATGGCCAGCATGGCGGCGCCGAACCCGAAGCCCTCCAACACCTTCGGCGCCTCGCCGACGTAGACCAGGACCACGATCGAGGCGCCAAGCAGGCCGAGGCCGGTGGTGGCCAGGCCGACGGTGCCGCCGGTCCGGAAGGCGATCTGCATCGCCTTCTCCCGGCCGCCGGCCGTGTTGGCCGCGGCGGCCACCCGGACGTTGGCCCGGGTCGACAGCCACATGCCCAGGTACCCGATCGACGCGGAGAAGGCCGCGCCGAACAGGAAGGCGATGGACCGGCCGATCCGCTCGCCGGTGGTGTTCGCGGGCAGCGCGAACAGCAGGACGAAGACGATGACGACGAAGATGCCCAGGGTGCGGAACTGCCGCCCCAGATAGGCGGCCGCACCCTCCTGGACGGCGCCCGAGATCTCCTGCATCTTCGGTGTGCCGGTGCCCGCGGCGAGCACGCCCGCACGCAGGACGAACGCAATGATCAGGGCAATGAGGGCGACGACGGCGACACCAATGACGATGACTTGATCACTACCAGTAATGTCGACTTCCGCTGCGGCGGCACTGATGGACATCGAGCTCCTGATCCATGCACAAGCGGGTGCAAGTTCGTGCTCCGGTCAACCCGATGTGACCGGCGCTGGTCTTCTCTTCGTCGATCCCCCGTGGTCCGACGTGACGCTCAGTACTGTAGAGCACGGCTCCGACAGTCCGGCGCATAGCACCGATGTCGCCGCCCCGCTCGTCAACCGACGGTACTGTCGGACCGGATCTGGACAATGCTGGCGTGACCACATCGAACCCCTGGGACTCGTTGGGGTTTCGACACGCCAGGCTGAATCGGTCAAGCGATGCCGGAGTGACTTCCGTCACATCCTGTGCGGCGCATGTGCGAAGGCAGCCGTGGTCGCCGGGAACGACGACCGCCTGGCCCCCGTGGGTGCCGGCGCCGGTCCGTGACGCCGTGCGGGCGACGGCCGGCGTCGAGGCGCCGTGGACGCACCAGGCGCTCGCCGCCGACCTGGCCCACCGGGGCCACAACGTGGTGCTGGCCACCGGGACGGCGTCGGGCAAGTCGCTGGGCTACCAGCTGCCGGCGCTCACCGCACTGGCCGACGACCCGCACCGGACCGTGCTGTACCTGGCGCCGACGAAGGCGCTGGCCGCCGACCAGCTCGATCGCCTGCGTGCCCTGGATCTGCCGTGGCTGCGACCGTCCGGCTACGACGGCGACACTCTCGCACCCGAACGGGACTGGGCCAGGGGGCACGCGAACTGGCTGTTGACCAATCCCGACATGCTGCACGTCGGGCTGCTGCCGCAGCACTCGCGGTGGGCCCGGCTGTGGCGGCGGCTGGCCTACGTGGTGATCGACGAGTGCCACGCCTACCGGGGCGTGTTCGGTTCGCACGTCGCGCTCGTGCTGCGCCGGCTGACCCGGATCGCCCGGCTGCACCGGGCCGACCCGGTCTTCGTGCTGGCGTCGGCCACCAGCGCCGACCCGGCCGTGGCGGCGTCCCGGTTGATCGGCCGACCGGTCCGGGCGGTGACGCAGGACGGCTCGCCCCGGCCCGCGGCTGATTTCGTGATGTGGGAGCCGGCGGCCGGCCCGGACCGCCGCGGCGGCACCGCCTGCGGCAGCCC
>JBDHZW010000462.1:0-3314 GCA_039812105.1 Nakamurella sp. | reverse complement strand
TCCGGGCCCGACCCGAGCCACGCATTCGCGCGGCCCCGCGCACCTCGTGCGACCGGCAGGCTTTGCGCGGCCCTCGCGCACTCCCCGCGGCCCCAGCGCACTCCGCGCTGCCCCAGCGCACTCCGCGCCGCCCCAGCGCACTCCGCGCCGCCCCAGCGCACTTTGCGCGGTAGATCCGCGGCGCACAGTGCGCCCGGCAGGTGCAGAGTGCACCCGAGGCGCGCAAGGTGCGCCCCCCAGGCGCAGAGTGCGCCCCAAACGCGCAAGGTGCCGGCCCCGCACGCGCGAGATGCGCCCCCCAGGCACAGAGTGCGCCCCACACGCGCAAGGTGCCGGCCCCGCACGCGCAAGGTGCGCCCCACGGCGGGCAGCGGGTCGGCCCCCGGCCGACGCACCGACCTCCCGCACCGACCTCCCGCACCAACCGCCCGCCTCGACGCGGGCCACCGCGGCTTCACGCGGGTCAGCGCAGCTCGGGGAAGTCCTCGACGGCGTACTCCACCGGCGCCGAGCCGCCCGCCTCGGCACCCGCGCCGTGCCGATCCTGTTCCCGGCCCCGCAGTTCCACCCGGCGGATCTTGCCGGAGATGGTCTTGGGCAGTGCGCCGAACTCCAACCGGCGGATCCGCTGGTAGGGCGCGAGTTTGTCGCGCGAGTGCTCGAAGATCAGCCGCGCGGCGACCCGGTTGGCGTGGTAGCCCTCGGCCAGCACGACGTAGGCCTTGGGCACGGCCAGTCGGATCGGGTCGGGTGACGGCACCACCGCCGCCTCGGCCACGGCCGGGTGCTCCAGCAGCACCGACTCCACCGCGAACGGGGAGATCCGGTAGTCCGACGCCTTGAACACGTCGTCGTCCCGACCCACATAGGTGATGTAGCCGTCGGCGTCCCGGGACCCCAGGTCGCCGGTGTGGTAGTAGCCGCCGCGGGTCGCCCGCGCGGTCCGCTCCGGCTCCCCCCGGTAGCCGGTGAGCAGCCCGACGGTCCGGGCCGACAGGTCGAAGCAGATCTCCCCCTCGTCACCCGGCTCACCGGTCGACGGGTCCAGCAGCGCCACCCGGTACCCGGGCATCGGCAGACCCATCGAGCCCGGCCGTACCGGCACGCCCGGCGAATTGCCGACCGCCAGGGTCATCTCGGTCTGCCCGAAGCCGTCCCGGATCACCACCCCCCAGGCCCGGCGCACCTGCTCGATCACCTCGGGATTGAGCGGCTCCCCGGCCCCCACCACCTCCCGCGGCGGCGTGCGCAGCCGGGACAGGTCGGCCTGGATCAGCATCCGCCAGACCGTCGGCGGCGCACAGAACGTGGTCACCCGCTGCGCGTCCAGCACACCCATCAGCTCGACCGCGTCGAACCGAGCGTAGTTGAACATCAGCACCGTCGCCTGGGCCAGCCACGGCGCGAACACGCATGACCAGGCGTGCTTGGCCCAGCCGGGCGAGCTGATGTTCAGGTGCACGTCACCGGGTCGCAGGCCGATCCAGTACATGGTGGTCAGGTGCCCGACCGGGTACGAGATCTGGCTGTGCTCGACAAGTTTGGGCAGCGCGGTGGTGCCGGAGGTGAAGTAGAGCAGCAGCGGGTCGCCGGCCATCGACACGCCGTCCGGCTCGAACGGTGCCGAATAGGCAGAGGAGTCGTCGTACTCGATCCAGCCCTCGACCGGCTTGCCGACAGCGATCCGGACGAAGGTGCCCGGCACCTGCCGGAAGCCGTCGATGTCGACGTCCCGGGCGATGACGAACCGGGCCCCGCCCCGGCCCACCCGGTCGGCCAGGTCGTCGGGCGTGAGCAGGGTGCTGGCCGGGATGATCACCGCACCGATCTTGATGGCGGCGAGCAGCACCTCCCACAACTCGACCTGATTGCCGAGCATCAGCACGATGCGGTCGCCGCGCTGCACCCCGTTGGCCGCCAACCACCCGGCCACCTGGTCGGATCGGGCGGACAGGTCGCCGTAGCTCCAGCTGCCGACTGTCCCGTCCGGTTCGACGATCACCAGCGCCGGCCGGTCCGGATGCTCGGCGGCGACGACGTCGAACCATTCCAGCCCCCAATTGAAGGTGGCCGGCCGGGGCCAGCGGAACGCCTCGACCGCGGCCGCGTGATCGTCGCGGAAGCGCAGCAACAGGTCGCGGGCGGCGCGAAGCTGATCGGTGGCGGGCGTCGGTTGGGCGGTCATCACAGTCCTCTCCGGGCGGACCCGCGTCGATGCGCACCCGCCGGTGTCGAGGATGGCACCGGCCCGACGGCGATGCATCCGGTCCACGGCCCCGATTCGCGGCCGGGCTCAGCTCGACGGCAGGCGCGACCAACGCCGGGCGAAGTCCATCAGCTGCTCGGCCTGGGTCATTGCCGACGCCGCCGCAGCCGCGTCGTCGGTCGATCCGTCCGGTTCGAAGTGGGTCACCGAGCTGTTGATCGCCAAACCCAGCGGCGTCGGCCAGCCCCGAAGGGCGTGCCCGATCTGCCGGAGCGTGGACAGCGTCGACACCGCCGCCTGCCAGCCGCGGGCCACGGCGATCAAGCCGATCGGCCGGCCGTCCAGGTAGGGCCGCTGGTCACCACGAAGTTCCTCCAGGTAGTCCAGGGCGTTCTTGACCAGCCCAGACACCGTGCCGTGGTAGCCGGGAGAGCTGATCACCACCGCGTCCGCCCGGCGGACCGCGTCCATATAGTCGGTGGCGGCCGCCGGGAGCACGGCACCGGTGTGGTATGGCGGCAGGTCCAGGTCCAGCCCGGTGAACATCCGCACGTCCGCCCCCAGCCCGGCGACGTTCCGGAGCACCGCGCGGAGCACCCGGTCCGACTGCGACTGCGGGTCGACGGACCCGCCGATTCCGATCACCGAGATGCTCACCCGGTCGATCCTGCCTGGTGCGCCGGGATACCGTGCAGGACGGGTGCACGGAGCCGGGACCGGAGGACCATTGACCGCCCACGGGATACTCCGCGCCCGGTCGCGGTGCGCGGCCGCGCTGGGCGCGCTGGTGCTGCTGGCCGGCTGCACCGATTCCGCCGGGACCGCACCGACCGCCGCGGACACGCTCGCCCCGTCGTCGACCGTCCCGGCCACCCAGTCGTCGGCCACCCCGTCGTCGGCCGCCCCGGCCAGGTCGGGCGGATCCGGCCCAGCCGCATCGGGCACGGCCGACCCGGCATCCACGGGTCCGGCCAGGTCGGGCGGATCCGGCCCGGCCGCATCGGGCACGGCCGACCCGGCACCCACGGGCCCGGCCATCACGCTGCGGACGGTCTCGCTGGCCCCGGGTGTCTCCGACGAGGCCAGCGGCATCGCCGCCTCGACCACC
>JBDHZW010000461.1:0-3341 GCA_039812105.1 Nakamurella sp. | reverse complement strand
GCGCCCCCGAACTGGTCACCACGCTGGTCTCCACGTTCCGCGGCGAACGGGACATCGCCATCGGCAATCTCATCGGTTCCAGCACCTACAACATCGGTCTGGTCCTCGGCGGATCCGCGCTGGTCGCGCCGCTGGCCGTCACCCCCGAACTCGCCCACGTCGACCTGCCGATCATGGTCGCGGTGATGCTGGTCTGCATCCCGGTGTTCCTGACCGGTCGGCGGATGAGTCGCGCCGAGGGCATCGGCTTCGTCCTGGCCTACATCGTCTACCTCACCGTGCTGCTCGCCGTAAGGACCTGATCATGACCGCCCGCCGGTCCGATGATCGGGACAGGGCAGGATCAGCGGTGTGTCCGGCGACCTGGTGACCGCCCTGGGCCGTGACGTCCGCGGCACCGTGCACGACAGCGCCCGCCGCCGGGCCGAGTACTCCTCCGACGCCGGCAACTACCGGGTCCTGCCCCAGGCGGTCGTCGACCCGGTCGACGCCGACGACGTCGCCGCCACGATCGAGGTCGCCCGCTCCCTGGGCGTGCCGGTCACCAGCCGCGGCGGCGGCACCTCCATCGCCGGCAACGCCGTCGGTCCCGGCATCGTGCTGGACCTGAGCCGGCACCTGACCCGGGTGCTCTCGATCGACCCGGACGCGCGCGAGGCGATCGTCGAACCCGGGGTCGTGCTGTCCAACCTGCAGCGCCGGCTCGCCCCGCTCGGCCTGCGGTTCGGGCCGGACCCCTCCAGCCAGGATCGCTGCACGATCGGCGGGATGATCGGCAACAACGCCTGCGGCGTGCATGCCGTTTCCTACGGCCGGACCAGCGACAACGTGCACGAGCTGGACCTCGTCGACGGGCGGGCCCGCCGACTGACGGTCGCGGCCGGGCCCGGCCAGGTGCCCGGGCTGGACGCACTGGTCGACGCCTCGCTCGCCACCATCCGCACCGAGTTCGGCCGGTTCTCCCGGCAGGTCTCCGGGTACGGGCTGCAGCACCTGCTGCCCGAGCACGGCCGGCAGCTGGCCCGGGCCGTGGTCGGCAGCGAGGGCACCCTGGCCGTGGTCACCCGAGCCCGGCTGCGGCTGGTCCCGATCAGCCCGGTTCGGCTGCTGGTCGTGCTCGGCTACCCGTCCATGGCCCAGGCCGCCGATGCCGTGCCGGCCCTGCTCGCCCACCACCCGCACGCCGTCGAGGGCCTGGACGCCCGCCTGCTGCAGATCCTGCGCCAGGCCCGCGGTGACCACGCCATCCCCGACCTGCCCCGCGGCCAGGGCTGGCTGATGGTCGAGGTCGGCGGCGAGTCCCCTGAACAGGCCCAGCATCTCGCCGACGCGATGGTCCGCGACGGTGCCGCCGTCGATCACGTGGTGTTGCCCGCCGGGCCGGCCGCGACCGCGCTGTGGCGGATCCGGGCCGACGGTGCCGGCCTGGCCGGCCGTACCCCGGACGACCGGCCGGCCTGGCCCGGCTGGGAGGACGCCGCGGTGCCGCCCGACCGGCTCGGCTCCTACCTGCGCGAGTTCGAGACCCTGCTGGCCGACGCCGATCTCACCGGGGTGCCGTACGGGCACTTCGGCGATGGCTGCGTGCACATCCGCATCGACTTCCCGCTGGCCACCGGCACGACGCGGTTCCGCGAGTTCATGCTGGCCGCGGCCCGGCTGGTCGTCGCGCACGGCGGGTCGTGCTCGGGCGAGCACGGCGACGGCCGGGCCCGCGGCGAGCTGCTGCCGCTGATGTACTCCCCCGCCGCGATCGAGACCTTCGCCCGGGTCAAGGCCCTGTTCGATCCCGACGACGTGCTCAACCCCGGGGTGTTGGTCCGGCCGGCCCCGCTGGATGCCGACCTGCGCCGGCCGACCGCGGCTCCGCTGCCGGCCGGCCTGGGCTTCGCCTTCGGCCACGACGGCGGCGACCTGACCGCCGCGGTGCACCGGTGCGTGGGCGTCGGCAAATGCCGGGCCGACACCAGCGCGGCCGGCGGCTTCATGTGCCCCTCGTTCCGGGCCTCCGGCGACGAGAAGGACGTCACCCGCGGGCGGGCCCGGGTGCTGCAGGAGCTGGCCCAGGGCTCGGACCGGGTCGACTGGCGCGACCCGGCCGTGCACGAGTCGCTGGATCTGTGCCTGTCCTGCAAGGCCTGTGCCAGCGACTGCCCGGCCGGCGTGGACATGGCCCGGTACAAGTCCGAGGTGCTGTACCGGGCGTTGGCCGGGCGGCTGCGTCCCCGGTCGCACTACACGCTCGGCTGGCTGCCGCGATGGTTGCGGGCGCTGGACGTGCTGCCCGGGATCGCGACCGACACGATCAACGAACTGCTGCTGGTCCGCGGGATCCGGACCGCGGCCGGCATCGACGCCCGACGCCCGGCTCCGGCGCTGGCCCGCCGCACCTTCCGTCGCCGCTGGCGGATCGGCCCGGTCCATCAAGTCGTCGTGGGGGTGCTCTCGCGGCTGGGTCAGCTCCCCGGGGTGCGGGCCACCCGTCACCGCTGGGGCACCGTGGCTCTGGGCGATCCGGTCGCCGGGCCCGCGCCCACCGTGCTGCTCTGGGTCGATTCGTTCACCAACGCGCTGAACCCGGACGCCGGCGACGCGGCGGTCGCCATCCTGCGGGCCGCCGGGTACCGGGTCATCACCCCCGAGGCCACCGCCTGCTGCGGGCTGACCTGGATCACCACCGGCCAGCTGCCCGCCGCCCGCCGCCGGCTGCGGCGGCTCCGCGATCTGCTGGAACCCCATGTCCGGCGCGGAGATTCGATCGTCGGCCTGGAGCCCTCGTGCACCGCCGTGCTCCGCGACGACCTGCTCGACCTGCTGCCCGGCGACCCCCGCGCGCAGCGGGTCGCCGACGCCACCCGCACCGTCGCCGAGGCGCTCACCGCGGCAATGGAAAGGGGCTGGCAACCACCGGATCTCACCGGCGTCGAGGTGATCGCCCAGCCGCACTGCCACCACCATGCGGTGATGGGCTTCGACATCGACCGGGCCCTGTTGGAAGCGGCCGGGGCGCGGGTGACCACCCTGGCCGGGTGCTGCGGGTTGGCCGGCAACTTCGGCATGGAGCAGGGGCGCTACGAGATGTCCGTCGCCGTCGCCGAAACCAGCCTGCTGCCGGCCCTGCGCGCGGCGCCGGCCGACGCGATCGTGCTGGCCGACGGCTTCTCCTGCCGCACCCAGATCGACCAGCTGGCCGGCCGGCCGAGCCGGACGCTGGCCCAACTGTTCGCCGAGCGGCTCGCCCCCGGCGTGGACTGACCGGTCCGCGCCGGGTTCGCTGATCAATCCCGCCCCATCGGCGGCGCGGTGTCCGATTCGGCGCGGCTTTGATCAGCGAACCGCTC
>JBDHZW010000460.1:0-3385 GCA_039812105.1 Nakamurella sp. | reverse complement strand
CGACGTCGCCAAGATGATCCAGGCGCCGATCTTCCACGTGAACGGCGACGACCCCGAGGCCGCGGTGTGGGTGGCCCGGCTGGCCGTCGAGTACCGGCAGACGTTCGGCCGGGACGTCGTCATCGACATGGTCTGCTACCGCCGCCGCGGGCACAACGAGGGCGACGATCCGTCGATGACCAACCCGCTGATGTACCAGATCATCGACGGCAAGCGCTCCGTCCGCCGGATCTACACCGAGGCCCTGATCGGCCGCGGCGACATCACCCCGGAGGACGCCGAGGAAGCGCTGCGCGACTACCACACCCAGTTGGAGCGGGTCTTCAACGAGGTCCGCGACCTGGAACGGGCGGTCGTCGCGCCGTCGCCGTCGGTGGAGGCCGAGCAGCCGATCCCGCCGCGGGTGGAGACCCGGATCAGCCAGCAGACGCTGGAACGCATCGCCGACGTCGCCCTGGACTTCCCGGCCGGGTTCACCCCGCACCCCCGGGTCAAGCAGGTGCTGGTGCGGCGGGCCGAGATGGCCCGGGAGGGCGGCGTCGACTGGGCGTTCGGCGAGTTGCTGGCCCTCGGCTCGATCGCGATGGAGGGCCGGCTGGTCCGGTTCGCCGGCCAGGACACCCGCCGCGGCACCTTCGTGCAGCGGCACTCGGCCCTGATCGACCGCAACACCGGCGCCGAATACCTTCCGCTGCAGCACCTGTCGGACGAGCAGGGCCGGGTGCTGATCTACGACTCGGCCCTGTCCGAGTACGCCGCGCTGGGCTTCGAGTACGGCTACTCGGTGGCCAACCGGGACGCCCTGGTGTTGTGGGAGGCGCAGTTCGGCGACTTCGTCAACGGGGCCCAGTCGGTGATCGACGAGTACCTGTCCTCCGGCGAGGCCAAGTGGGGCCAGCAGTCGGGCGTGGTGCTGCTGCTGCCGCATGCGCACGAGGGCCAGGGCCCGGACCACACCTCCGGCCGGATCGAGCGGTTCCTGCAACTGTGCGCCGAGGGCTCGATGACGATCGCGGTGCCCTCCACCCCGGCGAACTACTTCCACCTGCTGCGCCGGCACGTGCTGGACGGTGTGCACCGGCCGATGGTGGTGTTCACCCCGAAGTCGATGCTGCGGAACAAGGCCGCGGTGTCCTCGGTCAAGGACTTCACCAACGGCAAGTTCGAGTCGGTCATCGCGGACACCTCGATCGCTCCGCTGCACGCCAAGAAGGTGCTGCTGACCAGCGGCAAGCTCTACTACGAGCTGGACGCGTACCGCAAGGCGCACGACATCACGGACACGGCGATCGTCCGGCTCGAGCAGATCTATCCGGTGCCCCGGCGCAAGCTGCTGCACGTGCTGGAGTCGTACCCGAACGTCATCGACTTCCGCTGGGTACAGGAGGAACCGGCGAACCAGGGCGCCTGGACCTTCCTGGCGCTGGCCCTGCCGGAGATGCTGCCGCGGCTGACCGGCATCCAACGGGTGTCCCGCCGGGCCATGGCGGCGCCGTCGGCCGGCTCGGCCAAGGTGCACGACGTGGAGCAGCAGGCGGTGATCGCGGCGGCGTTCGCCCGCTAACACAGGTACACCTGCTGGGCGCCGGTCCCGTCACGCAGCAGCAGGACGATGGCACCGTCGCGTACGCCGAGCCCGCGCACCTCGCCGGCCGGCGTGCTCGACAGTGCCCACGGGCCGTCGGCGTCGCGGGTGAGCAGGCCCGTCCCGTCGCCGACCGCGATCGCGGTCACCGGGCCGTCCCGGGCCACCCGCGGCTCGGCGGTGTACCGGTCGATCGGCCGGTCCGGCAGGTCGATGGCGGTCACCCGGTCGCCGACGACTCGCCAGCCGGCCAGCGTCCCGTCGCGGCGGCCGACGACCAGGCAGTCCGTGTCGGTGCAGCTCACATCGGTGGCCGCGGTGTTCGGGCCGTCCAGATCGGTTCGGGTCCAGCCGGTCCCGTCGGATCGCCACAGCACCGCCCGCTGCTCCACGCCGCCGCCGACGAGGACGGTGTCCAGGCCGACGATCACGGTCGACGGGCCGACGGCGGTGGCCGCCGTGGCGCTCGGAATGCTGTCGGCGGACCCGGCGAACTCGGGCGGGGCGGGCTGGCGGACCCAGGTCGCGCCGTCCCGGGCCCAGACGGCGACGCCGGTGCGGCCGGGACTGAGGCTCCACGCCCCCACGACCCCCGGGCGGTCGCCGTAGACGACCCCGGTGATGCCGCCCGCGTCCGGGCCGCCGAAGGTCTCCACGGTCTGCGGTTCCTCCACCAGTCCACTCGGGTCGCCGATCCAGGCGGTCCAGCGCGGATTCAGGTGCGCCCCGCCGGCCACCGTGCCCAGTGCCACCATCCGGCCGTTCGGCGCGGCGGCCACGTGCACGAGGGTCGCCATCCGTCCGTAGCCGGTGGCCGGCGTCACCGTCACCCCGCGCCAGGCCTGCCGCCGGTCGTCCCGCACCACCAGGACGGGACCCGTCCGGTCGGCACCGCCGACGACGATTCCGGCCGGACCGACGAACAGGGCCGTCGGTGTCACCCCGACCGGGGTGATGAGCCGCCAATCCGGCGGCGACGATCGGGCGCAGCCGGCCAGGACGAGCAGCACGATCACGGCACCCACAAGCCGGGGCGGGTGCCGTGGTCGCATGCCTTCAGTATCGATCGGCCAGGGCCGGCGGTCGCTCGGTCGACTCCTTCGGGTCCGCGCCCCGCCGGCCGAGGAGCACACCGGCCAGCCCCAGCGCGGCCCAGCCGACGAGCACCCAAACCGGGAAGCCGACCCCGGCGTCGGGGAAGTACGCCACGGTGCGCAGCAGGGTGCCGCCCGCCCCGGTGGGCAGCCACTGGCCGACCTCGCCCCACGGCTCCGGCAGCAGCCGCGGCGAGGAGGCGATGCCCGACAGCGGGTTGCCGATGATCATCAGCAGCAGTGCGCCGAGCGCCAGGCCGGCCGGTCCGAGCAGCCGGGTCGCACCGGCGACCACCAGCGCCGACGCCGCCACCATCAGGGCGATCGCCGAGGCGGCGGCCGGGTAGGCGCCGTCGATCACGCCGAGCCAGGCGAGGACCCCGGCGAACGACAGGCCGATCGTCACCGCACCGCCGACGACGGCGCCGACGATCAACCAACGATGGCGCAGGCGCAGCGCCGCGGCGGCGCCCAACGCCAGACCGGCCAGCACCATCGGCAACGAGCCGGCCGGCAGCCCGGCCCCGTGGGCGTCGGCGGCGGTCAACGGCACCACGTCGACGACCGGGGTGGTCGATGGTGTCCCGGAGCCGAGTTGCGCGGCGGCCGAGGTGAGCAACTGGCCGATGGCCGGCGATCCGGCCCCGGCCACCAGCACCGTCGGGCCGGTCGGGCCGAGCACGATGGCGCCGTCGGCCGTCCGGTC
>JBDHZW010000459.1:0-3391 GCA_039812105.1 Nakamurella sp. | reverse complement strand
TGGTCCACACGCCCACGGTCGATGCCTGGCCGGTGACCGTCCAGGGGCTGGCCGCGTGCGGCGGTTGATGGGCGACTCCCAGCCCGGACCGGCTCTGCCTCGTCGAGCGAAACGTCGGGTCGGTCCAGGCGCGGGGCGTGCGAGGGCGGCACCGCCAGGTCGGGCTCCGCGCGGGCGTTGACCGAGCCCCACTGTGCTCGAACCGGGCGCACTCTGCGCGACCCCAGCGCACTGTGCACTGGAGATCCGCGGCGCGAGGTGCGCCACGACGGCGCAAGGTGCCGTGACGCGGAGCAGAGTGGGACGATCCGGTGCCGCGGGCGACCCCGAACAGCCACCAGTGCGACCGCCGACGTCCGCCCCCTGGTATCGGTCGGCGAGCCGCCCCCGGGTCAGGCCGGCTTGTGCAGCACCGCCCCGGACGGCGTCACCCTGACGTCGTCGCCGACGGCCTCGGCCGTGCCGTCGACGATCAGCGAGAATCCGGCGTCCCGCGGCGGCCACACCAGCGTCACCGCCGGGTTCGCCCGCACGTTGGCCAGTGACCCACGCCCGGGACCTCCGACGATCAGCATCCCGTCGGTCAGGGTCGGCCGCACCGACACCACTTTGACCCGGGCCGACGACGGGTCGACGGTCAGCAGGTAGCCGGCGTCGAAGTCGGCCAAAACCCGTTGCAGCTCGTCCAGTTGCACCTGAATGCTCATGCTCGGCCCGCCTCGGTCATACGGCGGAGGCTAGCCCCCCGGTCCCGCCGCCGGTCCACTGACACCACTGACGTCATCCGTGACACCAGCTGACAGTGCGGTGTGCGTCGGATGTCAGTGCCCGGCGGCACCATGTCCGGCAGAGCCTGAAGAAGAAGGAGGAGCTGATATGGACTACATCATCGAGGCCGAGGGCCTGCGCAAGGCGTTCGGCAAGACCCAGGCGCTGGACGGTGTCGACCTGGCCGCCCGCGAGGGCACCGTGCTCGGCGTGCTCGGTCCCAACGGGGCCGGCAAGACGACAGCGGTCCGCGTGCTGGCCACCCTGCTGCGCGCCGACGCCGGCAGCGCCCGCATCGACGGATACGACGTGCTCAAGGACGCCGGCGCGGTGCGCCGCACGATCGGGCTGACCGGCCAGTACGCCTCGGTCGACGAGGACCTGACCGGCGTCCAGAACCTGGTGATGATCGGCACCCTGCTGAACCTGTCGTCGCGTGACGCCAAGTCGCGGGCCGTCGAGCTGTTGGACTGGTTCGGGTTGGCCGACGCCGCCGGGCGCCGGGCCAAGACCTACTCCGGCGGTATGCGCCGGCGGCTGGACCTGGCCGCCAGCCTCGTCGGCCGGCCGCGGGTCATCTTCCTGGACGAGCCGACCACCGGCCTCGACCCGGCCAAACGCGAGGACATGTGGGAGGTCGTGCGGCGGCTCGTCGCCGACGGCTCCACCGTCCTGCTGACCACCCAGTATCTGGAGGAGGCCGACGCGCTGGCCGACGAGATCTCGGTCATCGACCACGGCCGCGTCATCGCCCACGACACGCCGGAGGGCCTCAAGCGGCAGATCGGCGGCCAACGCATCCGGGTCCGCCCGACCGATCGGGAGCGGCTGGACGACGTCGCCCTGGTGCTCACCGAGATCTCCGGCCGGCAACCCGAGCCGAGCGGCCGGGACGAGCTGACCGCGGCCGTCGACACCGGCGAGGAGGCCCTGGCCGCGACGGTCGGCCGGCTGGCGGCCGAGGGCATCGGCGTCACCGAACTGTCCCTGCACCTGCCCTCGCTCGACGAGGTCTTCCTCACCCTCACCGGCGAACGGTCCGGTGACGGGAACGACACCCAGAAGGAGGCGGCATGACCACCACCACCGCCATCACCACTTCCGGGCGGCACGCCGCCCCCACCCCGGCGGAGACCCCCGCCGCCGGCGTCGCCGCCTATCCACGGCACGTCATCGCGCTGGCCAAACGCAGCCTGATCAAGATGTGGCGCACGCCCGAGGCACTGATCGACGTCACCGTGCAGCCGATCATCTTCCTGCTGATGTTCACCTACATCTTCGGTGGGGCGATCGCCGGCAGCTCGCAGGACTACCTGCAGTTCCTGCTGCCCGGCCTACTCGGCCAGACCATCGCGATGGCCGGTGTCGCGCTAGGCCAGAACCTCAACGCCGACATCGAGAAGGGCGTGTTCGACCGGTTCCGCTCGCTGCCGATCGGCCGGTCCGTCCCACTGGTCGGGGCCGTGTTCGCGGACATCGCCCGCTACTTCATCCTGTGCGTGGTCACCCTCGGCTTCGGCATGATCATGGGCTTCCGCATCGAGACGAACCCACTCGCGGCGGTGGCCGCGGTCGGCATCTCGATCGCCTTCGCCCTGTGTTTCTGCTGGATCTCGGTGTTCGTCGGGATGAAGGCCCGGACGTCCGGCGCGGTCCAGGGCATCATGTTCCTGATCGTGTTGCCGCTGTCCTTCGCCAGCAACACCTACGTGCCCACCCAGACCATGCCGTCCTGGCTGGAGACGTTCGCCAACGCCAACCCGATCTCCCAGCTGGTCACCACCGTGCGCGGGCTGATGATCGGCGGACCGGTGGCTACCAGCCTGATGTGGACGCTGGTCTGGATGGCGATCCTGCTGGTGGTGTTCGTGCCGCTGGCGCTGCGCGGCTACCGGCGCCGGGTCTGACCAACCGTCCGGTCGACAACATGAAGCCCCCGACCTCGGGTCGGGGGCTTTGTCGTCCCGGCGAGTCCTCGGGTCAGCCGCGCAGGGGATGGAACGGATTGACGGTCCGGTCGCCGGTCCGGCTCTGCGAGTCGGCGACCCCCGCCTGATAGCCGAGGGCCCACGCTTCCCGCTGGCTCTCCGTCACCCGCTCCTCGAGTTCGGGCAGGTCCACCCGGGCGTAGGACCCCGACCTGTCGTCACGGGAATCCTGACGCGGATCCTCGCGACGCGCGTCGCGCTGGTCGGCTTCCCTGTCGGTCCGCGTCAGGCGCGCCCGCTCCTCGGCTATCTCGCGTTCGAGCTGATCCAACCGGGACAGCCGGTCATCGGGGCCGCGGTCACGCGCGACCGTTTCCTGCGCTTGCGATCGTTCTGCGAAGTCTGACGGCATGCTCATGCCCGTCCATGTTCCCCGGCGCCGGATCCGTCAATCAGACCGCTGATCCGGCCCGGCGGGCCCACGGGAACGGCGGGGCCCCGGGGCCGCCGATGGTGCGCTGATCCAAATCCCACTTCACCGCGCCTTCTATCGTTTCAAATGGGACTTGGATCAGCGCACCAGGCGGGTCGCTCCGCGTTCAGGCCAAGATTTCTCCGAATTTTCCGTCCTTGTTTTCGCACGTCAGCAGCCCTTTCCAGAATTTCCCCGAGATTCTTTCTGGTTTTCGCGTGAC
>JBDHZW010000458.1:0-3407 GCA_039812105.1 Nakamurella sp. | reverse complement strand
ACCAGGTCCACCGGCAGCCCGGCCGCCCGCAGCGCGGCGGCGGTGGCCGGACCCACCGCGGCGACCCGGGTGCCGGCCGCGATCACCGGGTGCACGGCCAGCGCCGACGCCCGGCCCAGGATCGCCTCCACCGCGTTGACCGAGGTGAAGGCCACCCAGTCGGCGTCGCCGCGGGACAGTGCGAGCACCGCCAGGTCCAGCGCGCCGGGGTCGGCCGGCGGCTCGATGCCGATCAACTCGACCACCTCCGGCGTCGCGCCGGCGTCGGCCAGCGCGGCAACCAGGTCACCAGCCCGGTCGGCGGGTCGGGGCACCAGGACCCGCCATCCGGACAGCGGCTTGGGCATGCGCGCCGTCACCGCGACCCGAGCAGGGACGCCGCGCCCTGGTCGAGCAGTTCGGCCGCCGCGGCGGCGCCCAGGTCGGCCGCACCGGCGACCGGTCCGGCCCGCCGCACCCGGTACTCCCGTGCGCCGTCGGCCGCGACCACGACCGCCCGCAGGGTCAGCACGGCGTCGGCGGCGTGCGCGTACGCGCCCACCGGGGCGCTGCAGCCGGCCTCCAGATCGCGCAGCAGCACCCGCTCGGCCAGCACCGCGGCCCGGGTGGCCGGGTCGTCGAGGGCGCGCACCGCGTCGGTGTACCAGGCGTCCGCCCCGGCTCGGGTCTCCACCGCCAGGGCGCCCTGCGCGGGGGCCGGCAGCATCGTCTCGGGGTCCAGGATCTGGCTGATCGCGTCCGACCGGCCGAGCCGGTTCAACCCGGCCGCGGCCAGCACCACGGCGTCCAGCTCGCCGTCGGTGACCTTGCGCAGCCGGGTGTCCACGTTGCCGCGGATCGGCACCACCCGCAGATCGGGCCGGTGGGTCAACAGCTGGGCGGCCCGGCGGGGCGACCCGGTACCGACCGTCGAGCCGACCGGCAACTCGCCGAGGGTGAGCCGGTTGCGCGCGCACAGCGCGTCGAACGGGCTCTCCCGCTCGGGAACCGCGGCCGATTCGATGCCCGGCGCGGCCGCGGTCGGCAGGTCCTTGTAGGAGTGCACGACCACATCGACCCGGCCGTCCAGCAGGGCCGCCCGGACCGCGGTGACGAACACCCCGGTGCCGCCGATGACGGCCAGCGGGCCGGTGTTCACGTCGCCCTCGGTCCGGATCCGGACGAGTTCGACCGTGCCGCCGGCGATCTGCGAGATCCGGTCGGCCACCATGCCGGACTGGGCCAGCGCCAGGGCGCTGCCCCGGGTGCCGACCCGCAGGATCCGTTCGCTCACCGGGCGGGGGCGCCGGCCCCGGCGATGCCCGAGGCCGCCAGCCGCCGCGGGTCGACGTCCAGCCCGGACCAGTCGGCGGCGGAGTCCACCGCCGCGGTGGTCGGCCGGGTCACCCGCGCGTTGACACAGCAGCCGGTGGCGCAGAAGTCGGGCCGCCGGGGCACGCCGGCCAGCCCGGGAAACCGGCCGGGGGCGGCCGTCAGCCGCTCGCGGATCAGCCCGGCCAGGTCGCCGACGAACCGCGGGTCGGTGCCGGGGGTACCCACCCGGGCGAAGAACAGTCCGGCCTCCCACGCAGTGTCGGCGGCCTCCCGGTCCAGATCCCAGATCACCTCGACATGGTCGGAGACGAACCCGATGGGCACCACGATCACCCCGCGGGTGCCGGCGTCGGCCACCGCGCTGATGACGTCGTTGACGTCCGGTTCCAGCCAGGGCATCGACGGCGGCCCGGACCGCGACTGGTAGGCCAGTTGCCACGCCGGCACCTCACCGATCGTCGCGGCGACCTCGTCGATCACCGCGGCCGCCACGGCCAGATGCTGGGCGACGTAGGCGCCCCCGCCCGTGTGGTCGCCGAGGGCGGCCGACCCGGACGCGTCGGCCATCGTGCTCGGGATGGAGTGCGTGGTGAACACGACCTCCACCTCCGACACCGGCACGCCGGCGGCGCCCGCGTCCCGCAGGGCCGCGATCGTGCCCTCGACGAACGGCGCCCGGAACCCGGGCAGGTCGAAGTACGGCCGCACCTTGTCGATGCGCACCGACCCGACGAGATCGGTGGACTGCAGCGCCATCCCGAAGTCCTCCCGGTACTGCCGGCAGGACGAGTACGACGAGTAGGCGGACGTGGCCACTCCGAGCAGCCGGACCAGGCCCGCCTCGTGCGCGTCCCGGACGACGTCACCGATGAACGGCGCCCAGTTCCGGTTGCCCCACAGCACCGGCACGTCCAGTTCCGCGGCCAGCGCGGCCCGCAGCCGCCGGTTCTGCTCGTTGATGGGGGACCGGCCACCCAGCGCCTGGTAGTGGTGCGACACCTCGACCAGACGTTCGTCCGGGATGCCGCGCCCGCGGGTGACGTTGCGCAGGAACGGCATCACGTCGTCCGGCCCCTCGGGGCCGCCGAAACCGGCCAGCAGCACCGCGTCGTACCCGGTGCGGGTGGGGTCGTCGACCGACACCCGGGCGGCGCCCGCCGTCATCGCAGGACCTCGACCACCCCGGCCTCGTCGACCCGCCGGCCGCTGAAGAACGGAACCTCCTCGCGCACATGGCGCCGGGCCCCGGACGCGCGCAGATGCCGCATCAGGTCGACGGTGTCGTGCAGCTCGTCGGCCTCCAGGGCCAGCAGCCACTCGTAGTCGCCGAGCGCGAACGCGGCCACCGTGTTCGACAGCACCTGGTTGTACTCGCGGCCCATCATGCCGTGCTCGACGAGCATGCCCCGCCGTTCGTCGTCGGGCAGCAGGTACCACTCGTAGGAGCGGACGAACGGGTAGACGGTGGCCCAGTTCTTCGCCGGCGCGCCGGCCAGGAACGCGGGCACGTGCCCCTTGTTGAACTCGGCCGGCCGGTGCAGTCCCATGGCCGACCAGAACGGGGTCAGCGTGCGCCCGACGCTGGTCCGGCGCAGCGACCGGGCGGCGGCCTGCAGCTGCTCGGCGGCCGGCGCGTGCCACCAGACCATCAGGTCGGCGTCCGCGCGCATGCCGGAGACGTCGTAGAAGCCGCGGATCCGTACGCCCTCGTCGGCCAGCTCGGACGTCAGCGCCGTCAACTCGGCGGTGGCCTTGTCCGCGGGGGCGTCCAGCTCGTCGGTGCGGGCGTACACGGCGTAGGCCGTGTACACGATCTGGTCGTTGATCTCCCGGGCCGTCGGCCGGCTGCGGGCCGGCCGCTGGACCTCGGTGTCCGGTTGCTCGTTCGTCACGCCGTCCATCCTGCATCACCCGTCGAGGGGCTCAGTGCCTCGCGGGCGTTGAACTGACCACATGCGCCTGTTCCCGGGCGTCGCCGATGACCGCGCCCAGCCCGGTCCCGGCCACCGCGGACCCGACGATGAACAGCCCGGCGGCACCCGCCGCCGACCGCAGCCCGGCGACGGCGGCGGCGTGCCCGGGCCGGGGCACCG
>JBDHZW010000457.1:0-3420 GCA_039812105.1 Nakamurella sp. | reverse complement strand
AACACCGTGCCCTGGCGGGTGCCGACCCGCAGCACCTTGGCCGATTCGACGCTGGCCAGGAAGCGCACCTGGACGCCGATCCGGATCATCAGATTCGTCGTCTCGCCGGTCCGGTTGGACAGCAGCTCCAGGTGCGGCATCGACGCGTCCCGCAGCTGACGGGTCCAGTCCAGCCGCGCCGGCGCCGCGCCCAGCGCCGGACCCGGCACGTAGGCGCGGCCGTCGTCCTGGATGGCGAAGCCGCGGTAGACCAACATGCCCAGCAGCCGGTGCGCGGTCGACGGGGCGACGTCCAGTTCCGCGGCCGCGTCGGTGACCCGCAGCCGGCCCTGGTCGCGCAGCAGCTGGACCAGGCGCAGCGCGTTGTCGACCGAGGCTAGCGCGTAGGGCGGCTTGTTCCTCATAGCAGAATAGTATGGCCTGCTCGGCGCCGAGGCCGCCACAGTTCTCGGCATGACCTCAACCACCGCCGGGCCCATCGCCGTCGCCCCTGCGCACCCCGCATCCTCCCGATTCACGAAGGCCGGCCAGCTGACCGTCCTGGTCTGCTGGCTGCTCGTCGTCTTCGACGGGTACGACCTGATCGTCTACGGGACGGTCCAGACCACCCTGATCGAGACCACCGGCTGGGGCCTGACGAAGGCCACCGCCGGCACCGTCGGCAGCGTGGCGTTCGCCGGCATGCTGGTCGGCGCGATCCTGGCCGGCCGGCTGTCCGACAGCCTCGGCCGTAAACGCGCCGTGCTCGGCTGCGCCGTCGTGTTCTCGGTGTTCACCATCGCCTGCGCCATCGCGCCCAACGCCCCGGTGTTCGCCCTGTTGCGGTTCCTGGCCGGCGTCGGCCTCGGCGGCCTGGTCCCGTCGGCGAACGCCCTCGCCGCGGACGTGGTGCCGGCCCGCTGGCGGGCCATGGTGGCCACGCTGATGATGTCCGGGGTGCCGATCGGCGGGACCATCGCCGCGCTGTCCGGCATCGTGATCATCCCGGCCTGGGGCTGGCCGGGCATGTTCCTGATCGCCGTGCTGCCGCTGATCTTCCTGGTCCCGCTGGGCATCAAGTACCTGCCGGACGTCCGCACGGTCGCTGCCCCGAGCCAGGGCACCGGCTTCCGCGCCATCCTGCGCGCCCCGTACCTGGTGATCAGCATCGTCTTCGCGGTCGCCACCATGGCCACCCTGTTCGCCTGGTACGGGCTGGGCACCTGGCTGCCCGGCCTGATGCAGCAGGCCGGCTACAACCTCGGCTCCGCGCTGACCTTCGCGCTGACCCTCAACCTGGGCGCCGTGGTCGGCTCGATCCTCACCGCGTGGGCCGGCGACCGGTTCGGCTCGCTGCCGACCGGGGTCGCGGCGGCCGCAGTCGCCGGGATCGCGCTGCTGACCATCGTCACCGCGCCGCCCGTCGGCGTCGTCTACGTCATGCTCGTGCTCGCCGGCATCGGCACCCACGGCACCCAGTGCCTGATCATCGCCGCGGTCGCCGGGCACTACCCGGACCACCTGCGCGGCACCGCGTTGGGCTGGGCGTTGGGCATCGGCCGGGTCGGCGCGGTCGCCGCCCCGCAGGTCGGCGGCTGGCTGCTGGCCGCCGGGCTGGGCGTCAACTCCAACTTCATCGCGTTCGCCCTGGCCGCCGGCGTCGCCGCGGTGCTGATCGCGGTGGCGTGGCGGTTGGCCGGCGCTCGCGGGACCGCCCCGACCGCGGTGATCGCGCACTGACCCTGGGCCTGACTCCGGAAGGAAAGTGCCCGCGCCGCGGGCACTTTCCTGCTCGCGGCAGCAGACCCCGATCAGGCGGCGCGGGTGCGGGTGGCGCCGATGAGCACCGCCACCAGCACGACCAGCACCCCCGCCGTCATGTACAGCGGGGCCGGCACGAACGTGTCGGCCAGCACCAGCACCGCGGCGATCGACGTCGCCCACGGGATGATCCGCGGCCGCCCCGGATGGGCCCGCAACACGGTGATCACCGCCAGGTAGATGGCCACCGGCACCGTGGTCAGCGACGCCGACAGCACGTAGCTGATCCCGTGGGTGAGGTCCTGCTGGAAGTCGACCGCCACCACCAGACCGGCCCCGACCGCCGCGGCCGCCGCGAACACCAGGTAGTGGCCGTAGCCCCACAGGAACGCGGCCCGACCGGCGTTCATCACCGGCACCGATTCGTGGTCGAAGTAGATCCACCACAGGCAGAACAGGGTGACGATGCCGGCCACCGCCATCCCGATGATCGTGCGGGAGTCGCCCGAGGTGTCCAGGGCGTCCTCGAAGGCCAGCGTGGCGGCGGTGACCGACTCGCCCAGCACGATGACGGTGAACAGGCCGTACCGCTCGGCGATGTGGTGCGGGTGGTAGGTGGTCGGGTTGGGCCGCTCGGCGAACACCGGCACCGCCAGTTCCAGGACCACCCCGCCGAGGAACCCCGCGACCAACCACCCGCCGTGCGGCAGGAACAGCAGCAGTACCCAGTACACCTGGACCACGGCCACGCCGACCGCGTACCGGGTGTCCGTGCGCCGGCGCGGCGGATCGGCCGCGGCCGCCCGCAGCCACTGGGTGACCCCGGCCAGCCGCATGATCACGTACCCGATGACGACGACCGTGAGGTCCTGGTGCTCGAACACCCGCGGGATGCCGGCGGCGATCACCAGGGCGCCGGCCACCTGCACCAGCACCAGCAGCCGGTAGGGCACGTCGTCGGTGTCGTAGGCGGAGGCGAACCAGGTGAAGTTCATCCACGCCCACCAGATGGCGAAGAACGACATCAGGTAGGCGCCGATGGCCGGCCCGACGTGGTTCTCGACGAACCCGTGATCGAGACCGGCCGCCGCCTGGGCCACCGCGACCACGAAGCACAGGTCGAACAGCAGCTCCAGCGGGGTGGACACCCGGTGGTGCTCCTCCGGCGGCCGGGGCCGCATCGGGACGTACCAGGGGCGCGAGGCGGTGTGTTCACTCACGAGACTGGACCCTAACCACCGCGGCCCTACCGATCACCCGCGCCGCACGCCGTGCCGTCGCCGTTGCTGTCCAGGCCGAGCGGGTCGGTGCCCGGGGTATCCACGACGATCCCGTCCGGCAGCAGGGTGCGGGCCTCGGCGCAGGTCCAGTAGATCGACATGTCGCCCACGCCGTGGCCGGCGTGGCTGGGCGGCGTCTGCGGCAGGCATTGGGCGCCGCGGCCGTAGCCGGCGACGCAGCCGTTGGTCAGCCCGTTGGACGGCAGCACCTGGGACGGATCGACGACCGTGGCCGGCGCCAGGACGACGCCGGCCGCCTGTTGCTTGGTCCCCTCGTTGACCCCCGCGGCGTCGGCGTCGATCCACCGGTCGGCCGCCGGCGCCGCCGCGGTGGCCGATCCGGTGGCCGACGGTGCGCCCGCGGCCCCGGCCGCCTCGGCCAGGCCGACGTGCCGCCGGT
>JBDHZW010000456.1:0-3423 GCA_039812105.1 Nakamurella sp. | reverse complement strand
CGAGGTCGAGCCAGTCGTCCAGGTCCGGCAGCCGGTCCGCGACGGCGTCGGGGATCGGGTCGGCCACCGTGACGACCGGGACGCCGTCCCGGACGCCGGCCGTCACCAGCACCTCCGCGCCCACCCGCCGCATCCAGGCCGGTTCCACGACCGCCCGGTCGACGTCCGGATCCAGCAGATCGGCCAGTCCCGCGCCGGGCAGCAGCAGCTCGGCCGCCGGCCAGGGATTGCCGTCCTCGTCGGTCAGCACCAGGTCCGCGAGTACGCCGACGACCGGTTCGGCCCCGGCCGCCAACAGGTCCAGCACGACCTCGGCGACCGACCGCACCTCGTCGGGGTCGAGGTCGACGTCCTCCAGGTCGCGGCGCAGCCGTCCGACCCGCTCGGCCAGCGCCGGATCGGCCAGCACCGCCGACGGTTCGGCGGGGGACGCGCCCAGCCGGGCCAGCAGCGGATGCGCGGCCTCGGGGTCCACCAGTCGCAGGCCGGGCGCCACCGCGCCGATGCGCCGGGCCAGGTCGTCCTCCACGCCCGTCGACGGGCCGGTGACGCCGGCCGGGAGCAGGCAGCCGCGGGCACCGATCGCCCGGCGACCCCCGATCAGCGGCACCGGGATGTCGGCCAGGTCGTCCGGACGGGGCGGCGGGATCGCCTCGGCGGCGGCCCGGTAGACCCGGCGCCAGAACGTCGGCGGCCGGTCCAGCCCGGCCAGCGCGGCGCTGACCTGGGACCAGGTCAGCGTGGTCAGGCCCAGCGACGTGAGCACGGTGACCGCGGCCGGCGAGGTCGGCGGCAGCAGGCCGGGCAATGCCTCGGCGATCAGTGCGGCCCCGGCGTCGTCCACGCCGGGCAGCAGGCAGGCGTCGGCGACGCGCACGGGATCGCCGGCCGCGGTGCGCAGCAGTGGCGCGGATTCGACGCGGCGGATGATCCGGGCGCGCAGGTCGGCGTCGACCGGCCCGGCCGGGAATCCGCTCGGCAGCAGCCGCCACCGGTCGCCGGGGTCGGCGGCCCGCACGAGGTCGAGGTAGAGGTCGGCGGCCCGATCGAGCAGGTGATCGAGCATCGGGCCGGGGGCCAGCCGGCGACGGGTGTCGTCCACCGGCAGGGTGCCGACGAGCCGGGCGGGCACCGTCAGCGACTCGTCGGTCGGGGTGGGCGCGCCCACGGTGCTGGTCGGCGCGGGAGTGCCGGTCAGCGCCTGCACCCAGTGCAGGGTCCATCGGGTGCGGCCCCGTTGCTCGACCGGACGGCCGGCCAGCAGCTCGGCCGGCGCCTCGCCGGAGCGGGTGACCAGCCGGAACGAGTCGACCCGGGTGCCGTCGTCGACGTCGACGGTCCCGCCCGGCCGGGTGCGCCGGCGGACGACGCGGTCCGGCAGGTCGATCTCGGTGAGGTCGGGCAGTGCCCACAGCAGATCCAGCACGGTGTCCGGATCGGCCAGCAACGCGGCCACCTCGTCACGAGCACCGGGGCGCAGGAGTAACCGGACCTCGGTGGTCCAGCCGTCCGGCGGTGGCGGTTCCGCTCGCTCCGGCGGAAAGGGCAGCCGCAGGACGGGCACGTGGTCGCCGCGCCGGGCCAGCTCCTCGTCGAGCGCGGCCGACCGTCCGCGGACCGCGGCCAGCGTCGCCGACGCGTCGAACCGCACGCCGCCGGTCGTGGAGATCACCCGGGCCGAATCCGCCCAGCCGGTCACCGCGGTGAAGCCGACCCCGAAGAAGCCGATCGAGCCGGCGGCGCCCCGCTTGGTCGAGGCGCGCAGCGAGGCGAGGCCCGCCACGCCGGCGGCGGACAGCGGCATGCCGACGTTGGCGACACGCAACTCGTCGTCGACGAGCCGGATCCGCAGCCGGGCGGGCACGCCCGCCTCCCGGGCCGCGTCGACCCCGTTGGCGGCGAGTTCGACCAGGGCCCGGCCCGCGTAGCCGCCCGCGGCGAGCAGGTCCTCGGCGTTGGCGTCCTCGCGGAACCGGGCCGCCGACGCCGTCCAGGCGTCGAGGACCACCCGGCGAAGATCGGCGGTGCCGAACGGGTCGGGTCGGGTCACCTGGGGTCAGGCCGAGCCGGCGGGGTCGCCGGCCACGGACGCGGCCGGGATCCCGCCGGTGACGGACTCCTGGGGTTCACCGGCTTCCTGGGTTCCCCCGGCGTCCTGGGATTCCCCGGTTTCCTGAGGTTCCCCGGTCGGCATCGCGATCGGCTCGACCACCTCGTCCGCCTCGGCCTCGGTCACCGGCACCTCGACGGGCGGCGCGTCCGGCTCGGCCACGAAGACGGTTGCCGTCTCGTCCACCGCCGGCTGGTCGGCGGGGTCCGGGGTCGGAACGTCGGCGGGGTCGGCGGGCGGCGCGGCGGCAGGGTCGGCGGGCGGCGCGTCGGCAGGGTCGGCGGGCGGCCCGTCGGCGGGCTCCGCGGTGGGCCCGTCGGCGGCGGCCGGGCGTTCGTGCACCTCCAGCGTCACCTCGTCCATCACCGCGGCGGTACTTGCCGAGATCATCGGCGCGTCGATGACGGTCTCCGAGTGCGCACCACAGCCGAACGAGGCGTCCACCACCCGCCCGTCGGCCGGCGAGAACTCGTTGGCGCAGGCCCCGAAGACCTGCCCGAGCAGACCCTCGAGGCGCACGTAGAACCCGCAGGTCGCACACACTCCCGGGGCCTGCTGCGGCATCGGGCCGGCCGGCCCGAACGGACCGTCGTGCCACCGCTGGGCGGCCTCGTCGCGACCCTCCCGACCGAGCACCCGGACCCGGCCGAAGCCGAACTCGTAGTCGACCTCGCGGACCGCCGGATCGTCCGAATCCAGGTAGCCGGGAACCAGCCGGGGGTCGTCGGCCGGCGTCGGCAGCAGGTCGCCGACGCCCAGATCGCCCGGCCGCACCCGCTGCTCCCAGGGCACCCAGGCCGGCGCCAGCAGGGCGCCGTCGCCGGGCAGCAGGACGACCTCGCTGATGGTCGGGTGCGCCGGCTCGACCAGCGCCAGGGTCACCATCCAGTACCAGCCGCGATAGCCGCGATCGGTCGCGGCGAACGACGCGCTGGTCGCGACCGCGTCCTCCGACCGGGCCCCCAGGTAGTCGCCGACGCCACCCGCGCCGCCCGCCTCATCGACGGCGGCCGCCCGGGCGAAGTCGATCAACTCGTCGGCCAGCCCGACCGGATCGGCCCCGTCCGGGGTCGCCCGCACCATTGCTTCTTCCGGCAGCACAGCACTCACATCGGTCATGATGCCGCAACCGGTGGGGTGCGGTGACCCGCCGGCCTTCGGTGCCCGGCGGCGGCCCGGCATTCCCCTGTGCTGTCGGACCGATGCGGCAGGATGGACACATGTCCCGGCCCGACCCCGACCCGCGGTGGGATGCGCCTTCTCCCGCGCCCGGTCCGTGGCCGGAACAGCCCGCGGCGCCCGGTCCGTGGCCG
>JBDHZW010000455.1:0-3435 GCA_039812105.1 Nakamurella sp. | reverse complement strand
GGCGTCGTGAGCTGCACCGGCTACTCATCGTCCAGGCTGTGGAACAGCGGATGCAGGCCATCGACCGGGCGGCCCTGAACGCCATGTTCGACACGATCCGCGGACGGCGGCCGTCGTGAGCGCGCCGACCCGCAAGCCGCCGCTGTCCAGTCGTCGTCCGCCGACGCGACCTGCCCGGCGTCGTTCCCGATTCATCCAGCCAGGCGCTCGTCCAGTCGAATCAGGGCAACTCCTGACCGCTCGGTCGATGTTGTCCTCCTTCTTCGAGGACCGCGCGGGCCGGACCGCGGCTGAGGCTGGATTCAGTTGGCGGCCGGAATCCAGTGCCCCCGACCGGTACCCCGATCTGCTGGCCGCCTACGACCGAAGCCGATCGACTGGTGAATCCCTGCCCGTGTCAGACCTGTTTTGCGACGACACGGTCTACCTCGATCCGAAGACCAACATGGCGTTCCGCTTCTGGCACGACATAAGCCACGTCCGCCTTGGCTTGAGCTTCGACCTGGTAGACGAGCTTGAGCTGGCGAATTGGCACCTCGCCGAACTTGAGCGGCACACCGGACAACCGAAGGACGGCTTGGCCTGGCGCCTGTTGCACGCCGATCTGGTTGGCCAGATCTACGTCATGTCGCTGATCGGCCGCTTCCCGCACCGTCAAGGCGCATTCGTCACCGACTGCGCCGTCCGCGGGTTTGACATCGGCGTGCTGGCCGAGTGCCGTCGGAAGTCGGACGAACGGGCCGCATCGTGAGGACGCAATGCTCGGCTGCGAAGGGCCGTCCGAATCGAACAGGCACGAGCCGCACAGGCGCGACCCGGTCGTGCGGGCACCGTCCGCTTACGCTTCCGCCGAGTGGCACTCGATGTGCCATTCCGACAGCCTCGCCTCGCCGCTATCGCACGATTGTGGCCGACCCGCCCTGGGATATTCCGCAGAACCGGGGTGGCCGTGGGGTCGACCGCCACTACCCGCTCATGACGCTCGATCGGATTGCCGGCCTGCCTGTGGCTCGTATGGCGGCTGACGACGCCCATATGTGGCTCTGGACGACCAACGCCTCGATGCCCGAGGCGCTCGAACTCCTGCAGGCCTGGGATTTCACCTTCCGCTCGATACTGACGTGGATCAAGCCGCGCTTCGGTATGGGTCAATATCTCCGAACGCAGACCGAGCACGTGCTGCTCGGTACGCGGGGCAAAGCCCCGATGCAATTCCGGGCGCAGGGCTCCTGGTTCTACGCTCCGCTGCAGGAGCATTCTCACAAGCCCGAAGAGCAGTACGCCATCATCGAGCGCTGTAGCCCGGGTCCGTACCTCGAGTTGTTCGCCCGGCGGCCACGACCGGGTTGGCACGTCTGGGGCAACGAGGTCGACTCCGATGTCACCCTCTGAGCCGCGCCGTGGCTTGTCCGGGCTGCCGGGACGGCTCCTGAGCGGCACAATCGTGCTGCTGCTGGCCGCTTGGGCGCTGTCCGAGGCGGTCCGGCTCATCACGAGCGTCTGGGTGCAACTGGTCGTCTTCGGCGGCCTGGTCCTGCTGGTCGTTGGCGGCATCGCGTGGTGGCGGCAGCGGCGCGGCGGCTGGTAACCCGACCGGCAACGTTCGTAGTGCTTCGCACAACGGTAGACCGCACGAAATTTCTCGCCAATTATCCAGATGGGCACCTGTTCCACTCGGTGTTGTAAAACGCGCCGCATTCATTGACTGGTGAATTAATTCATCATTTACTGAATGTAGTTTGTGATGAATCAATTCACCACCTACTGCATCTCATCATCAGTAAAGAAAGGAGGGCACAGCTATGTCTCGAACCTACCGACCAATAGCAATAGGAAGCGGAGACGGAGACCGGCGCCGGCGTCGCAATCCGGGCAGCCGGGCACGCGACGACCGGATTCGGATCCGCGCCGTCCGGCGGAGCACCCCGGACCTGCGGCGGCTCGGCCGTGCCGTCCTGGCCGTCGCCCTGGCCAATGCGGCCGCTGAAGCTGCCGCCCAGGCCGACGGCGAGCAACCGCCGGAAGCGGACACCACGACGAAGGAGCAGAAGGGGGTGCCGGATGACCCGGACGCCTGACCTGCTGTGGCGCGAGCTGCACTGGCAGCGACCACTTGGGCTTGACGGGCCATTGAGCGCCATCCGGGCCTGCGCGGCTGACGCGGCTTCGCCGACCATCGTGGTGGAAGCGCGGGCGACAGCCGGGCGGGTGCGCTTCCTGCTCGGCGCGACCCGGCGCGGCCTCTCCCCCACGCTGGCCCGGCTGCGCACGTCGGTCCCGGACGTGCAGATCACCGAGCCCGGTGACGACGACAAACGCCAGGCCGTCCGGCGGGCAGCCCGACTACAGTTATCCACCCGCCACCGGGCGCTCCGCAGCGACCAGCCCGAGCTGACCGTTCGGCAACTGCTCGGCGCCCTGGCCGTAACTGGTTCCAAGGACCTGCTGGTCCTGCAACTGGTCATCGGGCCGCGGCGGATTCCGCTAGCCGTGCCGAACAACAGCCCGTCGTCAATCGTGCGGCCCTGGTACGGCGTCGCCTGGCATGGCAACGGCGGCACGGTCGACCCGGAGAAGCGCACGGCACTGCGCACCAAAGTGGCCGAACATGGCTTCGCCGCCACGGTGCGCATCGGCGCGAGCGCACCGACCGTCGAGGCTGCCGACCGGCTCATCGCGGGCATCCTGGCTGCCATCCGCACCAGCGAGACACCCGGTCTGCAAGTCCGGCTCGTGCCCGACCGGCCCACCAACCTGCACCGAGTCCGGCTGCCAGGCATCGGGCTCGGCGGGGTCGGCTGGCCGCTGCGGCTGAACGTCAGCGAGGCCATCGCCCTGACGGCCTGGCCCATCGGGGACGGCGACCTGCCAGGACTGCCCGCGCTGCACCCGAAGCAGGTCCCACCCGTGCGGCTGGCCCGCCCGGGCGAGCGCATCGTCGCCGACGCCTGGGCGCCGGGAATGACCGGTGCGCTCGGCAACTCGGTGACGGACGCCATGCGGCACACCTGGGCGCTCGGTCCGACCGGGACGGGAAAGAGCACATTTCTGCTCAATCTCATCGTGCAGGACCTCGAAGCCGGACGGGCCGTCGTGGTCATCGAGCCGAACGACCTGGTCGCTGACGTACTGGCCCGGATACCGGCCCACCGGCGCGACGATATCGTCGTGCTCGACCCGACCGACGACCGGCCGGTGGGTATCAACCCGCTGGTGCGGCATGGACGGCGGCCAGAACTGGTGGCCGACAGCCTGCTCGGCAGCTTCCAAGCCCTGTACGGCGGCAGCCAAGGCGCCCGCGGCGAGGCGCTCGGCCCGCGCAGCACCGACATCCTGAGCAACTGCCTGCAGGTGCTGGCCCAGCACGGCGACGAAGGCGACACGTCGCTCGTCATGTTGCCGCTGCTGTTGACCAACCCTGGATTCCGCCGCTCG
>JBDHZW010000454.1:0-3459 GCA_039812105.1 Nakamurella sp. | reverse complement strand
CCGGTCCGCACTGTCTCCAACCAGTTCATGCGCGCCCCGCGTCGTCGGAGACGATCCGCCCGTCGCGCACCCGGATCACCCGGCGGGCCCGCTCGGCAACCTCCGCCTCATGCGTGATCAGCACGATCGTCCGGCCCTGGTCGTGCAACTCGTCGAACAACGCCAACGCATCCTCGGTCGACGCCGAATCCAGATTCCCGGTCGGTTCGTCGGCCAGAATCAGAGCCGGATCGGTCACCAAGGCCCGCGCCACCGCGACCCGCTGCTGCTGGCCACCGGACAACTCACCCGGCCGGTGCGCCATCCGCTGGGCCAGCCCGACCCGCTCCAGCGCCGTCTGCGCGCGCCGCCTGCGTTCGTCCCTGCCCACACCGGCGTAGGTCAGCGGCAACTCCACGTTCCGCCACGCCGACAACGACGGCAACAGGTTGAACTGCTGGAACACGAAACCGATCTGCCGATTCCGCACCCGCGCCAGGTCGACCTCGTCCATCTCTCCGACGTCCTCGCCCTCCAACAGGTAGTGGCCAGCGGTGGGCACGTCGAGGCAGCCGATGATGTGCATCAGCGTCGACTTGCCCGACCCCGACGGTCCCATCACCGCCACATACTCGCCCGGGTCGATCCGCAGGCTCACCCCCTGCAGCGCACGCACCGCGACACTGCCAGTGACATAAACCTTCTCCACGTCCCGAAGCTCGATCACCGGTGTGGTCCCGGCGATCCTCGCCGCCTCGTAACCGCCGGGCTCGGCCAGCGGCGGGATCGGCTCGGTCATCGAGATGTCGGCCGCCATCCGGGCCACCTCAGTTACCGGCCGGCGGCGCGGCGGGGGCTCCGCCACCGAATCCACCGGCACCGCCGCCGAATCCGCCGGTCGGGAAGTTCCCGCCGCCGGTACCGGTGAACGTTCGACCGGTGCCGTTCTGCCCGGTGGTGCCGGTCCGTCCGACGCCGGTCCCGGTGGTAACGGTCACCAGGACCTCGTCACCCTCGTTCAGACCGGAGGTGATTTCGGTGTTGGTGCCGTCGGTATCGCCGGTCTGCACCGGGGTGGACACCTGCTGGTCGCCGTTCATCTGGTAGACGACCGTCTGCCCGTTGTCGGTGTGGATCGCCGCGCTCGGAACCGTCAACACGTTCGAATGCTGTTCGTAGATCAGGGTGACCGTCACGTTCGCACCGTCGTGCAATCCGGTCGGGCTTCCGGTGACCGCCACCTCCACCGGGTAGCTGGCCGTCGAACCGGTCGACGTGGAGATCAGGCCGACCGAACTGATCGTGCCGAACAGCGGGTCGGTCGAACCGTCGGTCGTCAGCTGGGCCTGGTCGCCGACGGCCAGCAGCCCGACCTGCGCGGAGTCGACGGTCACGTCGACCTTCCACGTATCGGTGCCGACGATCACGAACGCGGCCGACGAGCTGGAGCTACTCGATCCGCTGGTGCCGCTGGATCCCGAGCCGGCCGAGGACCCCGTACCGGTCCCGGATGTCGTACCCGTTCCGGCTCCGGCACCCGTCGACGATCCGGTACCCGATGCGCTCGTCGTGGTCGACGACGTTCCGGTCGTGCTCCCGGTGACCTTCTTGCCGACCGTCACGTTGACCGCGGACACCACCCCGTCGATGGGGGAGGTCAGGGTCGCCGAGTTCAACGCGGTCTGGGCGTCGTCCACGGTGCTCTGCGCCGACGTGATCGCCGTCTGGTCGACGGCGATCTGCTGGGTCGCGGTGTCGACCTTGGCCTGCGCGGCGGTGGTGTCGTCGCCGTCGTCCTGGGCGGTGGTCAGCGCGTCCTGCGCGGTGGACAGCGCGGTCTGGTCGTTGACGAGCGTCGCCTGCGCCTTGGCCAGCGTCAGGTTGGCCTGGGCGAGGGTCTGCTGCATGGTCAGCGTGTCGACGGTGGCCAGCGCCTGCCCGGCGGTGACCTGCTGCCCCTGGGTGACCGCGACATCGGTGACGGTACCGCTGGCGACGAACGAGACATCCTGCTGGACCGCCGGTGTCAACGTTCCGGTCGTGCTGATGGACTTCTTGATGGTGTCCACCGAGGCCGCGACCGAGCGGGTGATGGTGGTGGCGGTGGTCGTGCTCTGGGCGGACTGCTTCGATTCGTAGACCCAGAACCCGGCGCCGGCCAGGCCGGCACCCACCACCAGGCCGACGAGTCCGGCGACCAGCGCCCGGCGGCCCGGCAACCACCGTCGCCGCTTCTTCGTCGGGACCGCCGTGACGGGGTCCGCGCCCACCGTGCGCTCATCGAGCATGTCTTGATCGTCCTTTATGCACGCTTATGCCCGGTGATGCACCGTGCGTCCGAGAGCTTTTTCCTTTTGCCTGTGAAAACACCCAGCGGACCGTGAGGGTCGCGCGAGTGCGTCCCGCCGGAGCTGTGAGCCGGCCCATGCGCGGCAACGACTTGACCCAGAGTTCACCCCTCCCGGCGGGTGCGCGGACCGCCGGCCACGCGCCACTCGCCACGCCGAGGCACCCTCCGGACAACCCCGCCCCCGGGCTCGGCACCCCCGCGACCCACCGGCGCACCACCGGTCCACTTGAGCCGGCCACGCGCCACTCGGGCCGCCAAGCCGGCCCGCGCCGGCAAGCCCGCCCCCGGGATCGGCACCCCAGCGACCCACCGGCGCACCACCGGTCCACTTGAGCCGGCCACGCGCCACTCGGGTCGCCAAGCCGGCCCGCGCCGGGTAGCCCGGCCCCCGGATCGGCACACCCGCGCACCACCGGTCCACTTGAGCCGGCCACGCGCCACTCGAGCGGCCGAGCCGGCCCGCGCCGGGTAGCGGAAATACGAGAGCCGCGCCCCCGGTCATTCCGGGCAGGCGCGGCTCTCGCAGCTGCGGGCGATTCGGAGGATCAGCCGGCGGGCGGCGCGCCGCCGCCGCCACCGCCGCCGGTGAACCCACCACCCGATCCGCCGGTGAGGCCGCTGCCCGATCCGCCGAGACTGCCCAGCCCCGACCCGCTGCCGGAGCGGGTGCTCGCGGTCGACGTCGGGATCGCCTCGTTCAGGTCGGCCAGCACGACCGTCTGACCCTCGGTCAGCCCGGAGGTGATCTCGGTCAGATCCTGGCCGACGACGCCGGTGACGACCTCGACCGACTGCTGCGTTCCGTCCTGGTCCACCGTCACGGTCGTCTTCGAACCGTCCTTGTGGACGGCCGAACTGGGCACGGTGAGCACACCGTCGACCTGCCCGACGGACAGGGTGATCGACGCGCCCGACCCGTCGTACAGGGTCGCGTCCGGGCTCTGCACGGCAATGGTGATCGGGAACTCCGTCGTGCTGCTGGTCGATGTCGACGACTTGAGCACGCCGATGCTGGCCACGGTTCCGGTCAGGGTGTCGTCGATGACGTCCGGCCGAACCTGCGCCTGCTGCCCCACCTGGACCTTGTCGACCACCGACAACGGCACGGTGGCGCTGACCAGGTAGCTGCC
>JBDHZW010000453.1:0-3475 GCA_039812105.1 Nakamurella sp. | reverse complement strand
CGTCGCGGATCCCGATGAGTCCGGCGATCTGCCCGTCGGTCTGGACGACTACGACGGTCATGCCTGCGGCGGCGAGTTGGTCGGCGTCTGCGCGTAGACCGGCCGGGTCGATCCATTGGGGGCTGCCGACGCGGATGTCGTGGTTGTCGACGCGGCCGGTGATGCCCCGGCCGGCGTCCTCGCTGATCTCCTGGCCGGCGGTGGTGTGCGGCGCCGCGGCGAGGATGGCGGATGCGAGTGGGTGGCTGCTGGTCGCCTCGACTGCGGCGGCCCAGCCGAGCACCTGCTCGCGGGTGTGTCCGGGTGCGGTGCGGATCTCGACGACCTGGGGGCGGCCCTGGGTGAGGGTGCCGGTCTTGTCGAGCGCGACGGTGCGGATGGTGCCGAACTGCTCGAACGCGGCCCCGGATTTGATGACCACGCCCAGCTTCGACGCGGAGCCGATCGCGCTGATGACGGTTACCGGGACGGCGATCGCCAACGCGCATGGTGAGGCGGCGACGAGCACGACGAGGGCGCGTTCGATCCACGTGGCCGGGTCCCCGATGATGATGCCGAAGGCGGCGACGAGTGCTGCGACGAGGAGTACTGCGGGGACCAGCGGGCGGGCGATCCGATCGGCCACGCGGGCGCGTTCGCCTTTGCGGGCGTGGGCCTGCTCGACCAGCGCGACGATCTGGGTGAGTGAGTTGTCGCGTCCGTCGGCGGTGGCTTCCACCAGCAGCGACCCGGATCCGTTGACTGCCCCGGCGGGAACCGGATCGCCGGGGTCGACGTCGACCGGGATCGATTCGCCGGTGACGGCGGAGACGTCGATGCTGGAACGCCCCTGCACGACCACGCCGTCGGTTGGTATCCGTTGTCCTGCTCCGACTACCAGCAGGTCCAGTTCTCGAACGTCGGCCACGGGCACGGTGACGTCGCCGGCGATCCGTGACAGCCGGGCGGTCGCGGGGATCAACGACAGTAGGGCACGGAGTCCGTGTTTGGCGCGGTCTATCGCCCGGTCTTCCAGGGTTTCGGCCAGCGAGAACAGGAACGCCAACGCGGCGGCCTCTCCGATGTGGCCGAGCAGCACGGCGCCGGCGGCGGCGATCGTCATCAACAGACCCACGCCCAGGCGGCCGGCGGCGAGGCGGCGCGCCGCGCCGGGCACGAACGTCCAGGCGCCGGCCAGTAACGCGATCCCCTGCATGATCTGCCCGACCAGGTTCAGGCCGTTCCAGGTCAGGAGGTAGCCGGCCGCGAGGAACACCCCGGAAACGCCCGAGGGCAGCAGCGCGGCATCTCGCCACCACGGCGGCCGCACCTCCGCCCCCTCACCGACACTGGGTGCCCGGCCGGTGGTGGCCGGCCCGCAACAGGCATCACCCTCACCGTCGGGTACGGGTGCGGCATCGACCGGGCCGCAGCAGGTGTCGGCCGGCGCTCGCGGAGCTGCCGTGGTGATCCGACGCATCAAGGGTTGCGGTGCCGTCCCCACCGGGCGGCGGGGCTCGTCGGGGCCGCGGCGTTCCTGGCTCACCACGTCGCCTTCTCGGTGTCGCAGCAGCCTGGCACCGGGCACTGCGGGTCGATGCAGGGCACGCTCTCATCGACCGCGAGGGTCACCTCCACCAGCGCCGTCAGGGCGGCGCCGATGTGCGGGTCGGCGATCTCATAGCGGGTCTGTCGGCCTTCGGGTTCGGCGACCACGATCCCGCAGCCCCGCAGGCAGGACAGGTGATTGGACACGTTGGTGCGGGTCAGTTCCAGATCACGTGCGAGCCTCGCCGGATACCCGGGGCCGTCCAACAGCGAGAGCAGAATCCGGGAGCGGGTGGGATCGGCCATCGCCCGGCCCAGCCGGTTCATCACATCCAACCGCGACGTTATGGTCAGCACGCACTGACTATACAGCGAACGCTGACTAGTCGGGGTTGTGCGGAACACGGCCCTGTGAGTCGCGCTGCGTGTCTGGCATCCCCGGCGTTCGGGGCGGTCGGGGATGCTGGTGGGGCGCCGGAAGGTGTTGCTGGGCTGTGGGTTCGGCGCACAGCCGACGCGGGGCGGGTCAGTTGTGGGTGGTGTGTTCATGGGATTGGTGGCTGGCGGGTTCGAGTTGGAAGGTGGAGTGTTCGACGCTGATGTCGAAGTGGCCGGCGGCGCAGCGTTGGAGTTCGTCGAGCATGTGGGGGGCGTGGCCGTCGTGGAAGCAGGAGTCGTCGACGACGACGTGTGCGGTGAGGACGGGCAGGCCGGTGGTGACCTGGGTGGCGTGCAGGTCGTGCACGGCCCGCACGTGGTCCAGGGCGAGCAGGTGTTCGCGGAGTGCGGCGAGGTCGAGGCCGCGGGGAACGCTTTCCAGCAGTACCTCGGTGGTGTCGCGGAGCAGGATGATGGTGCGGGGCAGGATCATCGCGGCGATGAGCATGGAAGCGATCGGGTCGGCGCGTTGGAAGCCGGTGAGGGTGATGACCAGCGCGGCGACGATGACGGCGACGGAGCCCAACGCGTCGTTGAGTACTTCGAGGAACGCGGCCCTGGTGTTGAGGTTGTTGCCGCGGTGGCTGCGCAGGATGAGCAGCGAGCCGACATTCGCGGCCAGGCCGACGATCCCGAAGATGATCATGAGGCCGCTTTGCACCTCGGGGGGTGCCAGCAGTCGTTGGATGGCCTCGATGAGGATGAACGTGCCGACGGCGAGCAGGATCGCGGCCTGCAGGGTCGCGGCGAGGACCTCGGCGCGGCGGTAGCCCCAGGTGCGGCGGTCGGTGAAAGGTCGGCGGGCGAGCATCGCGGCGATCAGGGCGATGATCAGCCCGGCGGTGTCGGTGAGCATGTGTCCGGCGTCGGCGAGCAGGGCGAGGCTGCCGGTGATGATCGCGCCGATGACCTCGGCGACGAGCACGACCGAGGTCAACGCGAGCGCCATGCCCAGCCGGCCGCGGGAATCGACCGGGCCGTCGTGGGAATGCGGGCCGCTCATTGTGGGCCCTCATGCCGGCCCGCCGCGGCGGGATCGCTGTCGCCGGGTGCGGGGCGGCGGAACCTGGCGCGCCAGGCGACCGCGGCGATGAGCAGGGCAACGGCGGCGAGCAGCAGCGCGATGACCGAGATCACCTGCGCCGCGGTGCTACTCGGGGCGGCGGTAGTCGGGGCGGCGGTGACCGTGGCGGCGGGGCCGGTCGGGGTGGTTTCCGGGCTGCCCTGGGGGTGGGCACTAAGGGTGAGGGTGGGGACCGGGTAGTTGGGTTCGTCCCCGCCGGGGGTTTCCGGCTGGTTCCAGTTGACGGCCTCTCCGTTGTCGTAGGTCTGGACGGTGGGGAACGCCAGGGTGGGTGTGTCGGGTAGGGGGCCGGCGAGAAGCCGGAACTGTCCGAAGGTGCCCGGTGCGAGGCCGAATCCGGGTTCGGCGGCGAAGGTGACGGTGCCGACCACCTCGGTGAGGGTCATGTTGTTCATGGTGACCGGCCGGGGTAGCCGGACCTTGGCC
>JBDHZW010000452.1:0-3481 GCA_039812105.1 Nakamurella sp. | reverse complement strand
TGGGGTCGCTGCGCTGACCCGGTGCCGGCTGGGGTCGCTGCGCTGACCCGATACCCGGCCGCGTGACCGACACGCCGGCCGGGAAAGATCCTTCCCGACGACGGCCGGCCGCGGCCGCCGGGGAGGGGTACCCGATGAGTTGGCCCGAACTGCGTCTGGACAGCTGGCAGGACACCAAGGACACCGTGCACCTGTGGTCGCAGATCGTCGGCAAGGTGCGACTGGCCCTGGCCCCGCCCGAAAACCACTGGTGGCAGGTCGCTTTCTACGTGAATGCGAGCGGCCTGACCACCTCGCTGATGCCGTACGACGGCGGCGGGGTGGAGATCGAGTTCGATTTCGTCGGCCACGAACTGAGGGCCCGGACCACCGGCGGTGGCACCGGCTCGTTCCCGTTGCGGCCGATGACGGTGGCCGACTTCTACCGACGTTTCACCGGAATGCTGCACGACCTGGACGTCCGCGTGCACACCTACCCGCGACCCGTCGAGCTGCCGGTCGCCATCCCGTTCGCCGACGACACCACCCACCGCGCCTACGATCCGGCGGCCATGCACACGTTCTGGCTCTCCCTGGTCGACGCCCAGCGGGTGCTGAGCCGGTTCCGCGGCGAGTTCATGGGCAAGTGCAGCCCGGTCCACTTCTTCTGGGGCGCCTTCGATCTCGCGGTGACCCGGTTCTCCGGCCGGGCCGCGCCGGTGCACCCGGGCGGGGTGCCCAACTGCCCGGACCGGGTGATGCACGAGGCCTACGACCGCGAACTGGCCTCCTGCGGGTACTGGCCCGGCGGCGCCGACGAGGGCGCCTTCTACGCCAACGCCTACCCTGAGCCGGACGGCTACCGCTCCCACCCGATCCGCCCGGACGCCGCCCACTTCGACACCACCCTCGGCGAATTCCTGCTGCCCTACGCGGCCGTGCGCACGGCCGCCGACCCGGACGCCTACCTGCTGGAGTTCCTGCGGTCCGCGTACACCGCCTCGGCCGAGCTGGCCCGGTGGCCGGATGCCTTCTGACACCCTGACGGTCACCGTCGTCGCCGACACCCACGTGCCGGCCCGGGCCCGCGGGCTGCCGCCGCCGGTGTGGGCGGCGATCGACGCCGCCGATGTGGTGGTGCACGCGGGGGACTGGGTGAGCCCGGCTCTGCTGGCCGAGTTCGAGGCGAGATCCCGCCGCCTGGTAGCGGTCTGGGGCAACAACGACGGCGCCGAGCTGCGCGCCCGGCTGCCGGAGGTGGCCCGGGTGACCATCGCCGGGCTGCGGATCGCCGTGGTGCACGAGACCGGCGGCCGGGACGGCCGGGAGCGGCGGGCGGACGCCGCCTACCCGGACGCCGACGTGCTGTTCTTCGGGCACAGCCACATCCCCTGGGACACGGTGTCCCCGAACGGACTTCGGCTGCTCAACCCCGGATCGCCGACCGACCGGCGGCGGCAGCCGCACTGCACGTACCTGACCGCGGGGATCGCCGGCGGCGCCCTCCGGGACGTCGTCCTGCACCGGGTCGATCGATCTCGGTGACCCGCATGATTCCCCGCCCGTCACCGGAGCCGGGCGGTCACCGCGCGGCGACGATCGCCGCTGCCGCGGTCACCACGACCAGGCCGGCGCAGCCGATCATGGCCGCGGTGAGGCTCGATCCCGCCGCCGCCGCGCCGATCAGCAGGGCGCCGACCGCGGTGCCGGCGTCGTAGGTCGCGTTCCAGGCCGCGCTGGCCCCCGCCCGCCGATCCGGCCCGGCCAGGTCGAAGCTCAGCAGCAGGGTCAGGTTCTGCACCCCGCCGTAAGCGACGCCGAAGATGGCCGAGCCGAGCACGACCAGCGCGCCGGAGGCCGCGTCGGTCCCGGCCGCCCCCCAGGCCAGCAACGCCAACCCCAGCACACCGATCGCCGCACAGGCGGGCAACAGGCGGGCGGGCCCGGACGCGTCGGCCAGGCTGCCGGCCCGCCAGCGGGCCACTGCCGAGGTCACCCCGAGGGCCAACAGCGCCCAGGTCACCACCGACCCCGACCCGCTCAGTTGCACCGGCACGATGGCGAAGATGCCGCCACCGGACAGGGTCAGGGCGAGTAGCAGGGACAACACACCGGCCATCGCCGGCACCGGCATCCGCCGTCCGGCCCGCGGCCGGTCGGCCGGCGCGGGCGGCGGAGGTGGCGGGAACCGGCGGACCAGCGGAAGGGCCAGCACCGGCACCGCGCCGAGCACCGCGACCACCGGGAACCGTCCGGCGTCGGTGAGCGCGACCGCCAGCGGCACCGCCGCCACGTTCGGCACCGCGACGGCCAGACCGTACAGCCCGATCGCCCGGCCGTGGCTGCCCGGCGGCGCGATCTGGGTGGCGACCAGCGGGGTCAACACCGTCAGGATCGCGAACCCGAGCCCGCGGACGGCGGACACCGCCAGCAACCACCACAACTCGTCGCTGACCAGGAGCAGCGGAGTGGGCGCGCCCAGCGCCAGCAGGCCGATCGCCAGCGTGGCCGGCTGCCCGATCCGGCGCACCGCCGCGGGCACCAGCAACTGGCAGCCGACGGTGGCGAACAGCATCACCGTGGTGACCAGCCCGGCCAGCGCGTCCGGCACCCCCTGCTGGACCGCGTACAGCGGGAGCGCGGACAGGGTCAGGAAGAACGACGTGAACCCCAACAGGCTCATCCCGATGAGTGCGGGCATTCCCGGACTGCGCAGCATCGACCCTCCCGACCGGGTCGAGGTTACGGGGGCCGGCGGGTCGCCGGCCTGCGGGTTCGGGATCATCCGCTCGTCCTGCGCCTGGACCTCGATCCGGGCCCGATGCGCGGCGGGGGGCCAGATCTCCTCGAATGGGCCGGTCACCGCCCCGGACGCGGCCCGCCCCCGGGCCCGCCGGGCTGGCGCGCTAGGCCGGCCGGCCCCGCGGCCGGTTCCGGCCACCGGCCCGGAACAGGTTGCTCTCCAACGGGTGTCCCACCAGCTCGGTGGCCACCGCGGCCGCGTCCAGCACCTTGGCCATGTCCACCCCGGTGCCGACGCCGGCGTCGTCGAGCAGGTAGACCAGCTCCTCGGTGGCGATGTTGCCGCTGGCGCCGGGGGCGAAGGGGCATCCGCCGAGGCCGCCGACCGAGGCGTCGAGCTGGGTCACCCCGGCCTGTACCGCGGCGAAGGCACTGGCGATGCCGGTGCCGCGGGTGTTGTGGAAGTGCGCGCCCAGCGGCACCGGGTCACCCGCGGCGCCGCTGCCGATCGCCGCCCGGACCGCGTCGAACAAGTGCCAGACCCGCACCGGGGTGGTGGTGCCGATGGTGTCGCCGAAGCACAGCTGGTCGGCGCCAAGTTCGAGCGCCCGGGCGGCGATGGCCGCGGTGCGGGCGGGGTCGGTCGGACCGTCGAACGGGCAGTCCCAGCTGACCGCGATGATCACCTCGAGCCGGCCGCCGGCGTCGTGCACCATCGGGGCGATCTCCGCGACCGCGTCCACCGCCTCCTGGGTGGATC
>JBDHZW010000451.1:0-3486 GCA_039812105.1 Nakamurella sp. | reverse complement strand
CGACGGGGCGCCCCGGCGCCGGCGGGCCGCTGGTCGACCGGCCGGTGCCCCGGCGGCCGCGGCCGCGGTGGACATCGTGCTGGCCGAATCGGCCAACGGCGGACCCGGCGGTTCGTCACCGATCGATCAGCCCTCCGGCGGATACCTGGTGAGCGACGACGGGCAGGCCCCGCAGCGGCCGGTTCGGCGGGCGGCGTCCCGGCCGGCCGGGCCGTCCGCCGCTGACGGCGACGCGGTCGTGGTGACCGTGGCCGAACGGGAATGAGCCGGTTTGCCCCGGCCCACCCGGCCGCGTACTCTGGACGATCGGCACGCCGCGGCGCGGCGTGCTTCGTACTGCCCTGGGTTCACCCGGTCGAGCACGCGGTGAACGCCGCGCCGGCCGGCGCTCGCGGGGCGGCACCACTGACAGCAGCACGACATGAGGCAGGAAGGCGCGTCTGATGTACGCGATCGTCAAGACCGGCGGCAAGCAGTACAAGGTCGCCGAGGGCGACGTCATCGAGGTCGAGAAGCTCGACGGCGACCCGGGCGCCGCGGTGACCCTGCCGGCCGTGCTGGTGGTCGACGGCGCCTCGGTCACCGCGGCGGCGGATGCCCTCGCCAAGGTGTCGGTGGCCGGTGAGGTCGTCGCCCACACCAAGGGCCCGAAGATCGTCATCCACAAGTTCAAGAACAAGACCGGGTACCACAAGCGGCAGGGTCATCGTCAGCCGCTGACCAAGATCCGGGTCACCGGCATCTCGCTCGGCTGACCAGGCTCGACGGACCAGGTAAGAGGGAAGGCCGACATGGCACACAAGAAGGGCGCATCCAGCTCCCGCAACGGCCGTGACTCCAACGCCCAGCGGCTCGGGGTCAAGCGGTTCGGCGGCCAGCAGGTGAACGCCGGCGAGATCATCATCCGGCAGCGCGGCACCAAGTTCCACCCCGGCGAGGGCGTCGGCCGCGGCCGCGACGACACCCTGTTCGCGCTGGTCGCGGGCCAGGTGGCGTTCGGCACCAAGCGCGGTCGCAAGACCGTCAACATCGTGGTGCCGGCCCCGGCCGCCGAGGTCCCGGAGACCGCGGCCGCCGTCTGACGCATTCGACGTACCTCGACAGGGGCGGCCCGTCTCGACGGGACCGCCCCTTCGTGGTCTCCGCCGCCCGACAGAGCCTGGAAAGGAGGCGTGCCATGGCCCGCTTCGTGGACCGTGCGGCGCTGCACCTGCAGGCCGGCAACGGCGGTCACGGCTGCGCCTCCGTGCACCGGGAGAAGTTCAAGCCGCTCGGCGGCCCGGACGGCGGCAACGGCGGCCACGGCGGTGACGTCACCCTCGTCGTCGACGACAACGTGCACACCCTGCTGGACTTCCACTACCGGCCGCACGCCAAGGCCGGCAACGGCCGCCCGGGTCAGGGCGACAACAAGGACGGCGCCGCCGGCGACGCGCTGGAGTTGCGGGTGCCGTCGGGCACTGTCGTGCTGTCCCCGGACGGCCATGTGCTGGCCGACCTGGTCGGCGCCGGCACCCGGTACGTCGCCGCCCGCGGCGGCCGCGGCGGTCTGGGCAACGCGGCGCTGGCCTCCCGGGCGCGCAAGGCCCCCGGCTTCGCGCTGCTCGGCGAACCGGGCGAGACCGCCGAGGTGGTGCTGGAACTCAAGTCGGTCGCCGACGTCGGCCTGGTCGGCTTCCCCAGCGCCGGCAAGTCGTCGCTGGTGTCGGTGCTGTCCGCGGCCCGCCCGAAGATCGCCGACTACCCGTTCACCACCCTGGAACCGAACCTGGGCGTGGTCACCGCCGGGTCCGAGGTGTTCACCGTCGCCGACGTGCCCGGCCTGATCCCGGGCGCCAGCCAGGGCCGGGGGCTGGGCCTGGAGTTCCTGCGGCACATCGAGCGCTGCTCGGTGCTGGTGCACGTCATCGACTGCGCCACCTACGAGTCCGGCCGCGACCCGATGTCCGACGTCATGGCCCTGGAGTTCGAACTCGCCGAGTACGGCTCCGGGTTGGCCTCGGACCTGGCCACCAAACCGCGGCTGGTCGTCCTGAACAAGATCGACGTGCCCGAGGCCCGGGAGCTCGCCGAATTCGTCCGACCCGACATCGAGGCCGCCGGCTACCGGGTCTTCCCGATCTCCGCCGTCACCCACGAGGGGCTGCCCGAGCTGACGTTCGCGATGGCCGACGCGGTGGCCGCCGACCGGGCCGCCCGGCCGGCCGCGGTCGCGCCGCGGGTGGTGGTCCGGCCCAAGCCGGTGGACTCCGAGGAGTTCCAGGTGGCGGTCGACCCGGAGGTCGACGGCGGCTTCGTCGTCACCGGCGCCCGGCCGGAACGGTGGATCCGGCAGACCGACTTCGGCAACGAGGAGGCCATCGGCTACCTGGCCGACCGGCTGGCCCGGCTCGGCGTCGAGGAGCAGCTGGCCGCGATCGGCGCCCAACCGGGCGCGCCGGTCACCATCGGCGACGTCACCTTCGACTGGGAGCCGACCACCCTGGCCGGGGTGGACATCGTGCCCACCGCCCGGGGCACCGACCAGCGGGTGTCCCGCACCGAACGGGTCGGGGCCGCGGAACGCAAGGCGCTGCACCGGCTCCGGCGCGGTCTGGACGTGGAGGGGCACACCCTGGACGCCGGTTCGGCCGCACCGGACCGGGAGCCCGGATGACGGTGCCGGCCGCGTTGTCGGCGCCCCGGCTGGCCGTGGGCCGGGCCCGGACCGTGGTGGTCAAGGTCGGTTCGTCGTCGCTGACCACCCCCGCCGGCGGGCTCGACCCGGCGCGGCTGGACACCCTGGTCGACGCGATCGCCGGCCGGGTGGCCGCCGGCTCCCAGGTGGTGCTCGTCTCGTCCGGGGCGATTGCCACCGGCCTGTCGCCGCTCGGGCTGGCCCGCCGGCCGCGGGACCTGGCCACCCAGCAGGCCGCCGCCTCCGTGGGTCAACAGCTGCTGGCCCACCGGTACGCCTCCTCGTTCGCCCGGTACCGGCTGACCGTCGGGCAGGTGCTGCTGACCAGCGACGACGTGGTCCGCCGGGCGCACTACCGCAACGCGCAGCGGACGTTCGGCAAGCTGCTGTCGTTCGGGGTGGTGCCGGTGGTCAACGAGAACGACACGGTCGCCACCGCGGAGATCAAGTTCGGCGACAACGACCGGTTGGCCGCCCTGGTCGCGCACCTGGTCGGGGCGCAGGCGCTGATATTGCTCTCCGACGTGGACGCGCTGTACGACGGCGATCCCCGGCTGCCCGGCTCGTCGCCGGTCCCCGAGGTGGCGGACGCCTCGGCGCTGGCCGGCATCGGCATCGCCGGGTCCAGCAGCGACGTGGGCACCGGCGGCATGGAGTCCAAGTTGACGTCGGCGCTGACCGCGACCGGGGCGGGGATCCCGGTGCTGCTCGCCTCGGCCGCGGACGCGGTGGCGGCCCTGGCCGTCTCCGGGCCGGACGAGCGGTCCGGGCCGGTGGTGGGCACCGCGTTCGCGCCGGCCACCCGGCGC
>JBDHZW010000450.1:0-3508 GCA_039812105.1 Nakamurella sp. | reverse complement strand
GCGGGGGGCTCCGAATGCCGGGCCGGTCGCCGATGGGTCGGCCGGGGCAGAGGGGAGTCGAGGTGTCGGTCGAGCGGGCCCGGGACCGCGGGCGGGCGTCCGGCCTGGTGGCCAGGTACCCGCGTCCGGACGGGATCTCACGGCGGGTGGCCACGGCCGCCCGCGACCGGCACCCCGGTCCGCCACCCGAGCCGGTGCCCACCGGCTGGCACCGCCACGTCTTCGACCACCCGGCCGTCGTCCTGAACCCCGGACCCCGCCAGGAGAACGGCCCGGTCGACGCGACCGGTCGGCATCGCCGGCAGATGGGCCGCGTGCTGGACGGCAGCCCGACGCGGCGCCGGCCGGCGATCGTCGCCGGCTCGCTTGGCGCGGTTGTCGCGCTCGGGGTCGGTGCCGCGCTGATCCTGGCCGCGCCGTCCGGCCGGCCGGCCGACTCGCCCCCGGTGCCGGCGACGCAACCGGCGACGCCCGCGGCGACCCGTACCGTCATCCCGACGCCGACCGTCGACACGGCCGGCCCGACCGACCCGGAAGCCCCGCCGGCTCCCGCTCCGGCCGTAGTGTCCACGCTGAGCGCCGGCGACCCCGGGTTCGGCTGGCCGTCCACCGCGTTCGGAGGGGTGCCCGCCGGCGGCTGAGCCTCGGCCGACCGGCCTCGGCCGACCAGCCTCAGCCGACCAGCGAGGCGAACACGATGATGTTCGACTCGTAGCTCCGTGCGTCCGGATCGAACACGCCGCCGCAGGTGATCAACCGCAGGCCCGGGTGGTCGATGTTCCCGTACACCGCCAGCGTCGGGAAGTCGCTCTTGGCCACCTCCTGCACCGCGTCGACGACGAAGTGCGCGACCGTCCCGTCCGCCCGCCCGACGTGGATCGGGTCGCCCGGCCCGACGCCCTTCAGGTCGTAGAACACGCCGGGTCCGAACCGGCGGGAGTCGACATGGCCGAGGATGATCGCCGGCCCGAGCGCTCCGGGGGCCGGCGACCCCCGGTACCAGCCGGGCTTCGCGTCGGGGTCGTCCAACGACGGCACCTCGACCGTGCCGTCCGGGTTGCGGCCCAGTTCCACCAGGGCGCTGTCGATGCCGACGGACGGAACCGACAGCGAGACCGGGTCGGCGACAAGTGCGGCCGTGGAAAGCGATGCCGGCGCGGTCGGCACCGGCTGCGTCGACGAGAGAACCGACGACGCAGCCGATGTCGAAACCGCGGGCCGGATCGCCGGCACCGGGGGAGCAGCCACCGGCGCCGGATCTGTCCCGGCCCCGCAGGCCGTCAGGATCAGGACGGCCGCGAGACCGACGAGCAGCCGCCGCACGGTTCAGTTCCCGGCGGGGCGCCGACGGCGAATCACCCATGCGCCCCCGACGAGCAGCAGCCCGCCCGCGACGCCGACGGCGACGGCGACCGGCACCGAGCCCCGGTCGGCGGTCGATCCGCCCCCGGTGTCGGCGGCCCCGTCCGGCACGCCGGCCATCTGCATCGGCTGGAACGTCCCGCACAGCGCGGGGTCGGTGGCCTCGGCCGGCAGGCTCGGGTCGAGTTCGCTGGCGCCCAGGACGCCGTCGTAGGTGCCGTTGCCGTTGTAGTCGATGCCGTGCACGACGAGCACCGCGGTGCCGTTGCGCAGGTTGTCGACCACCGGTTGATCCAGCTCGATCGTCCGCGAATAGGTGTAGGAGCCGGTCTGCGGGAAATGCGTGACGTCCAGACCGTGGTCGGCCGAGGTCGGCCCGTCCACGGTCAGTGACGTGCCGATGGACCCGTACAGCGGGGCGCCGTCGGCGACGGTGATGGACGGCAGCCCGTTGTGCTGCTGCGGCACCGACGGGCAGGCCCCCTGGGCGCCGATGTGGATGTGCTGGGCGTGCGGCACCCCGTCCAGCAGGCCGCTGACCTGGATCTTCACCTCCGCCGTCGTCCCGGTGACGGTGATCCAGGACGCCCCGGTGCCGGTCACCTTGTTCGCCGCGATCGGACTGAGCGCCGCCTGATAGGAGGCGGTGTCCCCGTCCGCGGCGGCGGCCACCCCCGGGCCGACCATCACCATTCCGGCCGCACACATCATCGCTCCGGCCCCGGCCAGCACCCTGCGCATCATCGACGTCTCCCATCGGTCCACGGATTGTGGGAGGGGATTCGGCCGCGGCGGGCCGCCGGATGGGTCAGCCGGACTTGCGGGCCTGGGCCGACCGGCGGGCCTGCCGCACCGCGTCGACGCTGAAGATCACCAGCGCCGACCAGACCAGCACGAAGCCGACCCACCGGTAGGCCGGCATCGGCTCACCGAACCACAGGACGCCGAGCAGGAACTGCAGGACCGGCGTCAGGTACTGCATCAGGCCCAGCACCGACAGCGGCAGCGCCTGTGCGGCGGCCGCGAAGGCCAGCAGCGGCACGCAGGTGATCAGTCCGGACGCGGCCATCAGCGCCGCGTGTCCGGCGCCGGCGGCGACGAAGGTGCTGGTGCCGGCCACCCCGATGACCACCAGGTAGACCACGGCCGGCACGAACTGCACCAGCCCCTCGGCGGTCAACGACGCGGTGGGCGCCAGCGGGATGACCTTCTTGACCAGCCCGTAGAACCCGAAGGAGAACGCCAGGGTCAGGGCGACCCAGGGAAACGAGCCGCCGGCCACCGCCAGCACGAGCACCGCGACCGCCCCCAGGCCGACCGCGGACCACTGCGCGATCCGGAGCCGCTCCCGGAACAACAGCACCCCGAGCAGCACGCTGACCAGCGGATTGATGAAGTACCCCAGGGCGGCGTCGACGACCCGGCCGTTGTTGACGGCCCAGATATAGATGACCCAGTTGACCGAGATCAGCGCCGCGGCGGCGACGACCAGACCCCACACCCGGGGCGGCATGGTGACGATCGCCCGCCAGCCGCGCACGACCGTCAGGATGATCGCGGACACCAGCAGCGACCAGACCATCCGGTGGGCCAGGATCTCGACCGGACCGGACGGCTCCAGCAGCGGAAAGTACAGCGGGAACATGCCCCACAGGCCGTACGCGATCAGCCCGTAGGTCAGACCGCGCCCCGGCACGGATTCGCTCGGCGCCGCGGTGTCGGCCGCCGATCCCGATTCTCGCTGCAACCCCGCCACTCCGATCCTTCGCCGGGCTCACGGTAGGTGCGCGGAGCCCCGGCAGGCGAATCGGGCGCCGCTGCGGCGAGGGCTGCGGCGCCCGATCCGGCGGGGACGACGAACGCTCAGCAGCCGCCGTCGCCGCCCCCACCACCCCCGTCCCCGCCCCCGCAGTCGCCGCCGCCCCAGCCGCCGTCGTACCCGCCGCCGTCGGACGAACCCCCACCCCACCCGGCGAACCAACCGCCACCGTCGGCGGTCGAACCGGAGTGATGACGGCCGCCGCCGCGGGCGGACCGCATGACGAACACCACCAGCATGCCGGCGAAGACCAGTCCGCCGACCAACCCGAGCAGCAGCATCGCGACCTCCCGAAATCGTCCGTGCCGACCGGGATTTCCGGTCCGG
>JBDHZW010000449.1:0-3518 GCA_039812105.1 Nakamurella sp. | reverse complement strand
CCGAGGAACGCCGGGCCGAACCCGGCGCCGGCCACCACCGTGCCGGCCACGAAGACCACCGCCGACGTCGTGGCGACCGACAGCACCACGGCCACGGTGCCGACCACCAGCAGGACGGTGCCCAGGATCGACATGAACTCCGGGCTCCGATTCCGCAGCAGCGTCGAGGCCAGCGCGGCGGCGCCGGCGAACGAACCGAGGACCACGCCGACCACCGCATGGTTCTGCTGACCGAACACGCTCGCCAGCAGGGAGCCGCCGACGGAGAGCATCAGCCCACCGAGCATCCAGGTCGAGACCATGGTCGGCAGGCTGCGCAGGAACGCCTTGCGGGCGGTGGCCGGGACGGACACCCGCGGCCGCAGCGCACCCCACGCCCCCGGCCGGCGGCGCACCGTCTCGGGCAACACCGCGGTGGCCGCGGCCAGGATCAGGAAGGCCAGCACGAAGACCTCGAAGATCAACCGGGTCGGCTGCGGCCCGTACTGCAGCAGCGCGCCGGCCAGCACCGCACCCACGCCGAGGCCGCCGGTGGCGGCGACGCTGTTCATCAGCGAGCCGAGGCGCGATCCGTCGGGAGGCTGCAGGTCCAGCAGGTACGCCCCGAGCACGCCGATCGCCGCCCCGGTGGCCAGACCCTGGACGATGCGGGCGACGAACAGCGCGGGGACGCCGTCGGCACCCAGAAACACCGCCATCGCCGCTGCCTCGACGACCAACGCGATGGCCAGCACCGGTCGCCGGCCGACGAAATCGGACAACCGCCCGACGGTCAGCAGGCTCACCAGCAGGGCGAGCACGTAGACGGAGAAGATGGCGGTCAGGGTGGCCGACGAGAAGCCGAACTCGGCCTGATACACCGGGTACAGCGGGCTCGGCGCGCTGGAGGCGGCCAGCAACGCCGTCACCGTCACGGCGACCAGCCAGAAGGCGGCCGACCGGGCCAACGTGGGGACCATCCGGCGGGCGAGCCCCCGGCCACCGGCCTGCTGCGATGTGGTCGGGAACACTGTCATGACGACTCCGATCGGCCTACCGTTCGAGTTGTATCGAACGGTTGCAACCGGACCGCCCGAAGGATTGTTCCAAGAAAGTCGAACTAATCATGTCGCCCACTGCTCGCGCCCTGCCCCACCCGGACATCTCGGACGTCTCGCTGCCGCAGGTCCTGTTCGCGCTGAGCGATCCCACCCGGTTGGATCTGGTCCGCGAACTCGCCGCGCAGGGGGCGTTGTCGGTCGCCCAATGCCAGGCCGCCGGGGGCGACGTGCCCAAGTCGACGTTCTCCCACCACCTGCGCACGCTGCGGGAGGCCGGCCTGATCTGGAGCATTCCCGACGGGCGCCGGCGCACGATCGAACTGCGCCGCGACGACGTCGACCGGCGGTTCCCCGGGCTGCTGACGGCCGTGCTGTCCGACGACCGGCCCGCCTCTCCCCGCGACCCGGACATGCCCGAGCTGCGGCCGGCGACGGCGGGGTCGCTCGGCCGCGTCGACGAGCCCGTGGACACCTCGAGAACCGGCACGCCGTAGGCCCGGGCGATCCAGGCTGCGCGACGGCCAGGGCACATCCCCCGCGGGCCCGGCGCCGACCGGCCGGAAGTGCCCGCTCACCGGGCCTTTCCGGCCACTCGCCGGTCCGTCCCGCACCGGGCCGGTCCGCGCCCGGCCGTCCAACTAGGCTCGGCGGCATGACGCAGCACCCAACGCCGGGCGCGCCCGAATCCGCCGGCTTCGCCACCCGCGCGATCCACGCCGGTCAGGAGCCCGATCCGCTGACCGGGGCGATCGCCCCGCCGATCTATCAGACGTCCACGTTCGCCCAGGACGTGGTGGGCCAGACCCGGGCCGGGTACGACTATTCGCGGGCCGGCAACCCCACTCGCACCGCCCTGGAGACCGCGATCGCGTCGTTGGAGGGGGGCGCGCACGGCTTCGCTTTCGCGTCGGGCATGGCCGCCGCCGACACCTACATCCGGGCCGTGCTGCGCCCGGGCGATCACCTGGTCCTGCCGAACGACGCCTACGGCGGCACCTTCCGGCTGGTCGACAAGATCTGCGTGCCCTGGGGTCTGACCCACACCCCGGTGCCGTTGGGCGACCTGGACGCGGTCCGGGCGGCGATCCGCCCGCAGACCCGGGTGATCTGGTGCGAGACCCCGACCAACCCGCTGCTGGGCATCGCCGACATCGCCGGGCTGGCCCAGGTCGCCGCCGAGTCGAACGCACAGTTGTTGGTGGACAACACGTTCGCCTCGCCGTACCTGCAGCGGCCGCTGTCGCTCGGCGCCGACGTCGTGCTGCACTCGACCACCAAGTACATCGGCGGGCATTCCGACGTGGTCGGCGGCGCGCTGGTCACCAACCGGCCCGATCTAGCCGAAGCCCTTGCCTTCCACAACAAGTCGATGGGGGCGGTGGCCGGGCCGTTCGACGCGTGGTTGACGTTGCGCGGTCTCAAGACCCTGGCAGTGCGGATGGACCGGCACTGCGACAACGCCGAGCGGGTGGCCGATCTGCTCGTCGGCCACCCCCGGGTCGGTCGCGTCTTCTACCCCGGCCTGCCGACCCACGCCGGTCACGACGTCGCCGCCCGGCAGATGCGCCGGTTCGGCGGCATGGTCTCGTTCACCGTGGTCGGCGGGCAGGAGGAGTCGCTGAAGGTGTGCCGGCGCACCCACCTGTTCACCCTCGGCGAGTCCCTCGGTGGGGTCGAGTCGCTGATCGAGCACCCGGGCCTGATGACGCACGCCAGCGTCGCCGGCTCCGTGCTGCAGGTGCCGGACGACCTGATCCGGCTGTCCGTCGGCATCGAGGACGTCGACGATCTGCTGGCCGACCTGCGCGACGCCCTCGACTGACGCCCCGGGGCCGATCCCGGTTCAGGAGCCGGCGGCGACCGGCCGGGTCCGGAGCCGAATGTCGTTGCACGCCTCGCACACCGACGCCGGGATCACGCCGATGCTCTGCAGCCGGCCGAAGATAAGGCAGCCCAGGCAGATCGCGAACACCGACTCGAGGAACGCGGCGACGGTGATCGTCGCGACCAGCGCCCAGGACGCCGTGGGCGCGCCGAGGTAGTAGACCACCACGGCGGCGGTGGACAGGGTCGCGCCGATGCCCTGGGCGAACCGCTTGGGTGGCCCGGGCACGAGCTTCGGCGCGCCCAGCCGGGGCGCGACGACCCGGCTGGCCAGCAGCGCGAACGGCGAGACCCGTGGGCCGAACAGCACTCTCAACCAGAAGCCGAGCGCGAGAGCCCAAAGCAGCCAGGGCGTCCGGAAGACCAGCGTGGCCGCGGTGAGCAGCACCACCAATCCCGCGACCGTGCGGGCCACCTTCTCGTTCACCGGGTTCGGGAACCGGAACAGCGCGGATGCCGCGTTCGCCATGGACCTGGCTCCTTTCTCTCGTTCGTCACCGAAATGTCCTCAACATCGGCCGCGGGTGGCGGCTTCCGCCGGGTGATCGGCCTCACCCGGCCGATTTCGGCCGGCCGCGCGGATCAGGCCGACGC
>JBDHZW010000448.1:0-3523 GCA_039812105.1 Nakamurella sp. | reverse complement strand
GGCTGTGGCGGCAGGCCGCCGGGGTGCGGCTGCGGTTGGTCGGCGCGGCGCTGGTCGGCGCGCTGGCCTCCGGCTGCGCGGTCGGTCTGATGGCCACCTCGGCCCGCTCGATCGCCCGGGCCGCGCAGCAGCCGCCGGTGCTGTACCTGATGGTGGCCATCGTCGCGGTGCGGACCCTGGGCATCGGTCGCGGCGTGCTGCGCTACCTGGAGCGGCTGATCTCGCACGACGCGGCGTTCCGGGTGCTGGGCGGCATCCGGGAGCGGCTGGTCGCCCACCTCGCGCTGATCGCGCCGGCCGCGCTGCCGCTGTGGCGGCGCGGCGACCTGCTCGCCCGCACCGTGGACGACGTCGACGACGCCGGCGACGCCTTCCTGCGCGGCCTGATCCCGCTCGCCGGCGGGGCGCTGGTCGGCGCCGGCACGGTCGTCCTCGCCCTGCTGATCCTTCCGGTCGCCGGCATCGCCCTCGCCGCCGCGCTGGTGGTCGCCTGCCTGCTGGTGCCGGTACTGACCGCGCGCCGGTCCGCCCGGGTGGAGGGGCAGGCCGTGGCGGTGCGGGCCCGGCGCACCCAACTGGTCACCGAACTGCTAGACGACCTGCCCGAACTCACCGTCGCCGACGGGCTGACCGGTCGGTTGGCCGAGTTGGACGGGATCGAGGCGGACAGCCGGCGCATCGTCGGCGGCACGGCCCGCGCGGCCGGCCTGGCCGCCGCCGTCGCGGTGGCCGCCATGGGTGCCGCCGTCTGGATCGCCGCCGCCACGGGGGTGCCGGCGGTCGTCGCGGGCGACCTTGATCCCGTCCTGCTGGCGGTCGTCGTGCTCACCCCGCTGGCCCTGACCGACACCGTGCAGGCGGTCGGGGTGGCCGGCGCGGCCCTGCACCGCGCGTCCGCGGCGCTGCGACGGCTGTTCGCCGTGCTGGACACCCCACCGGTGACCGCCCCGGCACCGGCGCACCCCCGCCCGATGCCCGAGCAGCCGGACGGCCCGGTGGTCACGCTGCGCGGCGTCAGCGCCCGCTGGCCCGGCGCCGACCGGGACGCCCTGACCGGTGTCGACCTGGACCTGCGGCCCGGGCGGCGGCTGGTGGTCGTCGGCGAGTCGGGGTCGGGCAAGTCGACGTTGCTGGCCGTCCTGCTGGGGTTCCTCACCCCGACCGCCGGCCGGATCGCCGTCGACGGCGTCGACGCCGCCGAACTGGATCCGGACCGGCTGCGCACCCTGTTCTCCTGGTGCGACCAGCGGGCGCACCTGTTCGACTCGACCCTGCTGGAGAACGTCCGGCTGGCCCGGTCCGACTCCGACGACGCTCAGGTCGAGCGGGCGCTGCGGGACGCCGGCGCCGGGCCGTGGATGGACACCCTGCCGCTGGGGCTGAACACCGCGGTGGGCGAGCACGGCCGGGCCGTGTCCGGTGGGGAACGGCAGCGGATCGCCCTGGCCCGGGCGATCCTGGCCGACCGGCCCGTGCTGCTGGCCGACGAACCGGCCGCGCACCTGGACGAGGCGACCGCCGCGGCGGTGACCGCCCGGATCATGCGTCCCGATCCGAACCGGTGCGTGCTGCTGGTGACCCACCGCCCGGCGGACGAGGCGCTGGCGGACGAGGTCGTCCGCTTGGCCGGCGGTCGACGGGTGGGCTGACCGGCCGTCGGTTCGGTGGGGTCGCCAGCGGGTCGCCGCGCCGGGACAATGGGTGGGGACCATGGGCCCGACCATGGGCCCGACCATGGGCCCGACAATGGACGGTGGGCGACGGTGCTGACCGAAGGGCGTGGGCGATGACGGCCAGGGGCGAGCTGGAGCGGGCCGTCGTCGACGTGCTCTGGGACGCCGAGCGGCCGATGACTGCGCGGGCCGTCGTCGAGGCGCTGCCCGGGCGCGAACTGGCCGTGACCACGGTCCTCACCGTGCTGTCCCGGCTGGAGGCCAAGGGACTGGTCCGGCGTTCGCGGGACGGCCGGGCGCACTCGTACGAGGCCACCGCCGGCCGCGAGGAGCACCTGGCCACCCTGATGCGTCAGGTGCTGGACGGTGCCGCCGACCGGGACGCCGCGCTGACGCGGTTCGTCGGCGGCATCAGCGAACAGGATCAGGACGCGCTGCGGCGCGCGCTCGACGGCCGGGATCAGTGACGCCGGCCGGCACCGACCGGCTGCCGATCGCGTTGGCCGGGGGTCTGCTGATCGTGGTGGGTCTGGCCCTGGCGGCGCCGGTCAGCATCGCCCTGGCCCGGGCCCGCTGGCCCCGCCGGGCCCCCGGTTGGTCGCTGCTGCTGTGGCAGGCGGTGTGCCTGGCGGCGGGGTTCTCGGTGGTCGCGGGCCTGGCCCTGCTGGCCGTCGAGCCGTCCGGGCGGACGCTGGTCGGTGCCGGGTTGGCCTGGTGGACGTCGCTGGTCGCCGGTGAACTGACCGTCTGGCGGACGGTGTGCGGGCTGCTGTCGCTCGGCGTGACCGTGGTGCTGCTGGCGAGCCTGGCCCGGACGGCGTGGCGCACGGTGACCCGGCGGCGGCTGCACCGGCGGATGGTCGACCTGCTCAGCCGGCCCATCCCGGCCCGGGTGCCGCTGGGCACCGGCTGCCAGATGCGGCTGATGGAGCACCGCAGCGCGGTGGCCTACACGTTGCCCGGTCTGCAGTCCCGCCTGGTGGTGTCGACCGGCCTGGTCGACCTGCTGACCCCGGCCGAGCTGACCGCGGTGGTCGAACACGAGCGGGCCCACCTGCGGGCCCGGCACGACATCCTGATCATGCCGTTCCAGTCCTGGGTCGCCGCGTTCGGCCGGGTCCGGGGGGTGCGGGAGGCCGGCCGATCCGTCGGCGAACTGACCGAGATGCTGGCCGACGACGTGGCCGCGGCGCATTCCGATCCGGATGTGCTGGCGTCGGCCCTGACCCGGGTGGCGCTGGACGGGCGGTGCGCCGGGGAGGCGCCCGGACCGTGGTCGGCGGCCGGCCCGAACACCTGCGTCACCGATCGGGTGCGCCGGTTGCGCCGGCGCCGCCCGCTGCCCGCCGCCGTCCGCGCGTCCATCGTCGTCGCGGCCGTGGCCCTGCTGGCGATCCCGGCGACGGTGCTCACCCTGACCTGGTGACGCTCGTTTCGGTGCTGGCCTTCGGCTGCGCGCCGGAGCGGTCCTACTCCAGGTAGTCCCGCAGCACCTGCGACCGCGACGGGTGGCGGAGCTTGGACATCGTCTTGGACTCGATCTGCCGGATCCGCTCCCGGGTCACCCCGTAGACCTGGCCGATCTCGTCGAGCGTCCGCGGCTGCCCGTCGGTCAGGCCGAACCGCAGCCGGACCACGCCGGCCTCCCGCTCGGACAGCGTCTGCAGTACGGCCTGCAGCTGGTCCTGCAGCAGCGTGAACGAGACCGCGTCGACGGCCACCACCGCTTCGCTGTCCTCGATGAAGTCGCCGAGCTGCGAGTCGCCCTCGTCGCCGATGGTCTGGTCCAGCGAGATCGGCTCCCGGGCGTACTGCTGGATCTCCAGCACCTTGTCCGGGGTGATGTCCAT
>JBDHZW010000447.1:0-3533 GCA_039812105.1 Nakamurella sp. | reverse complement strand
TGGTCTGGGCGGCGCACATGGGCACGCTGACCTTCCACCCGTGGCCCGTCCGGCGTCCGGACGTCGACCATCCCGACGAGCTGCGCATCGACCTGGATCCGCAGCCGGGGGTGACGTTCGCGGACGCCCAACGGGTGGCCGCGGTGGCCGGCGAACTGCTGGCGGAGCTCGGCCTGCGCGGGTACCCGAAGACCAGCGGCAATCGGGGCATCCACATCTACGTGCGGATCAGGCCCGAGTGGACGTTCGAGGACGTCCGGCACGCCGCGATCGGCTTCGGCCGGGAGCTGGAGCGTCGCGACGACGGGGTGACCACGGCGTGGTGGAAGGAGCAGCGGGGCCGGCGGCTGTTCATCGACTACAACCAGAACAACCGGGACCGGACGATCGCCAGCGCCTACAGCCTGCGGGCCAAGGCCGGCGCCCCGGTCTCCACCCCGATGACGTGGGAGCGGCTCGCCGAGGTGCGAGATTCGGCCGACTTCAACCTGATGACCGTGCCCGACCTGCTGGCCGACGGCGACCCGTGGGCGGGCATGGACGAGGTCGCCTATCCGCTCGACCCGCTGCTGCACCTGTGGGAGACGTTGCCGGGCGGCGAGCTGAACTTCCCCCCGGACTACCCCAAGATGCCGGGCGAACCGCCCCGGGTTCAGCCCTCGAAGAAGGTGGCCGAGCATTGGGACGAGCACGGCAACCGGATCGAGCGCCCCTGACCCGTCAGCGACGCCGGTTGGCCGCCCAGGCGAAGCAGTAGACCCCGAACAGGGTCAGTCCGAGTGCCTTGAGCAGCAGCAGCACCCCGCCGGCCGGGGACAGGTTGAGCATCCGGAACACGGTCTGCAGGCCCGGCGGACCGGTCCGGCCGTCGATCGCGCTCCACACCATCATCCCGCCGACGATCCCGTAGGTGATGCCCTTGCCGACGTAGCCGCCCTGCCCCAACGCGACCACCCATCGGGGCGTGCCCTCGCGCAGGTCGCCGACGAACCGGCGGCGAAAGCCCCGGTAGACCGCCCGCACGGCCAGCACCACCAGCACGACCCCGGTGACGATGACCGCGACGCGCACCATCGCCACCTCGAAGGCGCTCGGCGTCTCCTCGGTGGCGCGACCCTCGCGGGCGGCGCGCCCGGCCAGTGCGACCCGGACGGCGCTGACACCCAGGGTGGCGTAGCCGATGGCGCTGAAGGTCGACCCGGTCCGGCCGAACGCCTTGCCGATCGGGTTCTCGTCCGGGTCGCGGCGCCAGATCGTCTCGAAGACCTGCCACAGGGTCAGCGCACCGAGGCCGAAGGCGGTGACCCAGAGCATGGCCTCACCGACCTCGGTCTGGGCCATCGCGTCGAGCGCGGCATAGTCGGTGTCGCTGGTGTGCCGGCCGGTCACCGCGATGCGCACGGCGATGCCCGCGATCAGCAGGTAGACGATCCCGTAGGTGACCAGGCCGACCCCGACCGTGACGTCGAAGGTGCGGCTCTTGTGCACCCGCCGCCCACGGTCCGCGGCCGCCCGGAGCATCGCCGACCGGCGACCGTCACCGGGGATCGACTCGGTATCTGCCACTGATGCCCCCGACGGCTCGGCCTGACCCACGTCCCCGCGACCACCATAGGTGCCGCCGGACCGGTCCGCGGCGGGGCAGATCGGGGTCGGGTTCGATCGGATGGCGGCACTGTCGGACCGACCGCCCACAATGACCGCATGGACGGAACGAGCATCCGGCAGGCGGCCCGATCGAGCACGACCTTCCTGGCCGGGACGGTGGACCTGGACTGGGACCGGCCGATCCCGGAGATGACCTGGTCGGTGCGCGAGGTGGTCGCGCACATCGGCGAGGTGCTGCTCTGGTATGCGACCGACCTGGCCGCCGGCCCGACCGAATTGAGCACGATGGATCTGCGGGTGCGGCCCACCGACGAGCCGGCCGAGCTGATCCGGACGCTGACCGTCTTCGGCTCCGTGCTGGGCCACGTGGTCGACGGGGTGACGCCCGGTGAACGCGGCTTCCACCCGGACGGGCCGGCCGATGCGTCCGGGTTCGCGGCCATGGCGTGTGACGAGATCCTGGTGCACACCCGCGACGCCGCCCTCGGCCTGGGCCTGGACTACGAGCCGTCCGAGGTGCTCAGTGCGGCGGTGCTGCGGCGGCTGTTCCCCTGGGCGCCGGACGAGGACGATGTCTGGCAGTCGCTGCTGTGGGCGAACGGCCGGGTGGCCCTGCCGGATCGGCCGCGGCAGGAGGGCTGGCACCGCCATTCGGCCCCGCTGGCCGACGATCGTGCCTGATCGGCGGGACTGTCGCAGGTCGGCGGTACGGTGCGGGCAAGTTGCTCGGAACGGGAATGGGGAGCGTCATGACGCAGCGGAATGCGGTGGCCGACCTGCGGGTCGTGCTCGGCGGGATGGGCGAACTGGTGCAGGGGGTGCGCCCGGAGCAATGGACGGATCCGACGCCCTGTGACGACTGGGACGTGCGGCACCTGCTCAACCACGTGGTGTTCGGCAACCGGACGTTCGCCGGGATCCTGGCCGGGCAGGCGCCGCCCCCACAGGACCGGATCCGGCACATGCGGGACGAGGACCAGCTCGGGGACGACCCGGTCGGCGCGTGGCGGGACAGCGCCGCCGGGCTGCTCGCGGCCTACGACGATCCCGGTGTGCTCGGCCGGACATTCCACTCGCCGCTCGGTGAGATGCCCGGGGCCGGGCTGGCCCAGCTGCGTATCACCGAGACCCTGGTGCACGGCTGGGATCTGGCCCGGGCGACCGGTCAGGACGTGCCGTTTCCGGACGAGATCGCCCAGACCACGCTCGATTTCACGCTGCATCAGCTGCCGCCAGGGGCCGACCGGTCGTCGTTCCCGTTCGCCCCGGAGCAGCCGGTGCCGGCCGACGCCCCGGCCATCGACCGGCTCACCGCCCACCTCGGCCGGCGTCAGGACACCGGATGACGGCCCCGACGCTCGACGACCTTCGGGCGCTGGCCCGGTCGTCGCCGTGGCTGTGGCGCACGCTGCGGTTCACCCTCCAGACCCGGGGCCGGCAACCTTATGGCACGGATCGGCTCCGCGCCTGGGTGAGCCGGCCGCACGGCCTGCGCGTGGAGGACGTCGACGGCCGGCTGATCGAGGCCGTCTGGGGTCCGCGGCCGGACGAGGGCATGGCCGAGCTGACCGACGGCCCGACCCGGCGACCGGACGGGCTGGTGGCTCGGCGGCCGGAGGACTGGAACCTGCCGTTCCGGTACGACGACCCGATGTTTGCCACCTATCAGTGGGTCGCCATGTTGCACCCGTTCGAGCTGGCCGACGGCGTCGACCGGGACGGCGACGGCCGGCCGGACGGCCGGTGGTCGCCGACTGTGCCGCCGATCGACGTCGTCGACGGTCCCCGCGAGGTCGACCACCACGGCCGCCCCGCCTGGGAGGCCGAGCTGGTGACCACGCCGGCCTACGCCGCTCGCTGCTCGTGCTGCCCACTGCTCGACGGCGATCAGGCCGCGCAGAATCTGGCAGCCGAGGGCTGGGTCC
>JBDHZW010000446.1:0-3552 GCA_039812105.1 Nakamurella sp. | reverse complement strand
TGACCGGCCAATGCATCTCGATCAGGATGTCCGGCCGGGTTGCGCCCGTCCTTTTCGGCCACGGTGCGGACGACGGTGGCTTCGGCGCCCGGCTCTCGTGCCGGTGGCCGGTCGGGGTGGTTGTGATGATGGTGCCGTCATCGACGACAGTGGCCCACCCCGCCAGATCCTTGGTCAAGTTGCAGCGGGCGCATTCCCCGTCCCCGTTGCGCAGGGTGGTTTCTCCGCCCTTGGACACCGCGACGGCGTGGTCGGCGTGCCGGATCGGCGCTCCACAGAAAGACGTTCGGCAGAGCTGATCCCGGGCGGTCAGAAACGCCCGGGCCACCTCGGGGAAGTCCCGCCGGCGGGCGTCGGTGCTGATCAGATCGCCGGCGGTGTTGGTGTACAGCCGCCGCACCCAGACCTTGGTCGTGTCGTCGGCGCGGACCAGGTCGCGGGCCAGCGGGCCGGGGATCGGACCGTAGCCGACCAACTGGGCCGGTTCGCTGTCCGCGTCGGCGAGCGTGCGATCGGTCATCACCAGATGAAGCTCGACGCCCGGCTCGGTCGGTTCACCCTCGCCGGGAGTCAGGATCCGCTTGACGAACTCGTCGGCCATGATCTGGGCCTTGGACCGGTGCTCGTCCGGGTCGACCGCGCCGGCCATCGCCCGCCGATGCAGTGCCCCGTACACCGCGCAGCCGTCCTTGACCGGCAGCAAGGCGGTCACGAACGTCATGCAATCCGGCGCCGGCCGGATCGACACCCGCCGATCCTTCGCCGCTTTCGCTGCCCGCTCGGATGCGCCGTTCGGGTCGAGTCGCTGCGCCCATGCCTTGACCTCGCGTTCGGTGCGGGCATCGCTCCACTCGTGCAGCCGGTCGGCGATGTCGGCGTCGATGACCGCCCGGTCCTCCTTGCCGAGGTGCGCGGTCTCCCGGGCGACGATGGTGACCCGCCATTCGCTGGTCTCGCCTCGTTCGAGAGTTTCCAGCACGCCGGGCATCTCGTGCACCAGGGTGGCGGCCAAACCGACGTGCCGGCCGCCCTTGAACGGGCTGTCCCGCCGGGCCAACGCCACCTGCGCGGAGATCGATCGCCGCGCATCGACCGAATCCGTGCCGGCCTTCGCCAGTTTCGCCCGCTGCGACGTCGCGAACGCGTCGGTGATCCGCGCCTGCGCCGCGGCGGCCGCCGACTTGATCCGTTCCAGCGCGGTCAGCTGATCGATGCGCTCCGGGTCGGTCTCGGCGTCGAGCGCGGCCAGATCCGCGATCAACGCGGTCCACCGACCCGAGCTCGACATGTGTTCGATTCTAGCGGGTTTGACTGGGTAAAGCAAGTGTTGAAGGGTCGATTTTCGAACATGCATGCACAGCGCGATCGGCCCCGCGGTGACCACCGCCACGGCGACGACGGCACGGGATTGCTACTCGGCGGCGGTACGAAACCCGCTGTGCAGCAGGATGTCTGTGGTCCGCTGAATGTGCTGCGCAAGCAGATCGGCGGCCGCGCCCGCGTCGTGGGCCAGGGTCGCCTCCATGATGGCGCGATGCTCGCCCGGCACGTCTCGCCGATTGTCGTGCGGAACGGACAGCCGCTGGTAGAGCTCGGCGGAGTCGCGCAGCGAGACGGCGGTGCCCAGCAGGATCGGATTGGGGCAGCCGGCCAGCAATGCCAGGTGGAACGCGGCGTGGGCGGCGGCCCATTCGTCGCTCATCCGCCCGGTGCCGTCGGCGGCCGGCATGGGGGTCCGGTCCATCCGATGGTGGGCGGCCAGCACCGCCGACTCCCAGGCCAGATCGCCGTGTTCGATCGCCTGACAGAGCACGAGAATCTCGATTGCACAACGGGCCTCGGTCAGGTGTCGCAGGCCCTCCGGCGAGATCGACACCACTCGGAAGCCGGACTGCGGCTCGGACTCGACCAGGCCCTCGCCCTGCAGGCGGGTCAACGCCTCCCGGATGACTCCCATGCTGGCCTGGTAGCGGGTGCCCAAGTCGGCGAACGGTAACCGGCCGCCCGGCGGCTGGCGGCCGCCCAGGATGTCGGCGCGCAACTCGGCGTACACCCGTTCGGCGCGGGTCGGGATCCGAGGCGAGGCCATGTCGACATTTCTAGCAGAATCGAAGCGTCTGAGCAATGTCGAAAATATGCTTGACCTTCGACGAGAGGAGGTCCATGCTGGTTGCAGTTTCCCCTGCCCCACACATTGAGGAGTCCCTCGTGCGCATCGGCAATCTCGCCGGCCGGTTGTCCCTGTTCACCGACGCCGGAGCGATCGACGTCGAGAAGGCGTCGCAGTCCCGGTTCGGCCCGGATCCGCAGTCCGTCTACGCCGAGTGGGACGAATTTCTGGCCTGGGCCCGGACCGCCGTCACCGCCGGCACGGCCGACGTCGTCGCCTTCCGGCCGGAGGACCTGGGGGCGCCGACCCCGGCGCCGGCCCAGATCTTCGCCATCGGCCTGAACTACGTCGAGCACGCCAAGGAGTCGAACTTCGCCGTGCCGGACACCTTCCCGCCCACCTTCACCAAGTTCCGTACCGCTCTGTCGGGCCCGGTCAGCACGGTGACCATCCCGGACGGCGGGCACGTGGACTGGGAGGTGGAGCTGGTTGCGGTGATCGGCCGCCGGGCCGAGCACGTCGCGGCCGCCGATGCCTGGTCCCATGTCGCCGGATTGATGGCCGGGCAGGACATCTCGGAGCGGATCACCCAGCTGTCCGGGCCGGCGCCGCAGTTCAGCCTGGGCAAGTCGTTCCCCGGGTTCGCGCCGATCGGGCCCTGGGTGGTCACCGTCGACGAGTTCGCCGACCCGGACGACCTGGAGCTGACCTGCGCCATCGACGGCGAGACCGTGCAGCACGGCCGCACCCGGGACTTCGTGTTCAACGTGCCCGCGCTGATCGAGGGACTGTCCCGGGTGACCCCGCTGCTGCCCGGCGACATCATCTTCTGCGGCACCCCGTCCGGCGTCGGGCAGGGCCGCACCCCGCAGCGCTTCCTGCAGCCCGGCGAGGTGCTGGTCAGTACCGTCGAGGGTGTCGGCGAGCTCCGGCAGACCTTCGTCTCGGCCTGAGTCCCGGATCAGGTCGACGGGTCCCCGGGCCGCGCCCGGCCGCCCGGTGGCGGTCGAGACCGCCGTGGCCACCGGCTGAATCCGGATCTCAGCGGATGGGCGGATCCAGATCGCGGCGGCCGCTGATGGCCAGCAGGATGTCCGCGGCCGGCAGTTCGGTGACGTCCGGCCCGTCGCCGAGGGCCAGGTCGGTGTCGGTCGCGCGCAACTGCCGGCCGGTCAGGTCGACCCCGAAGTAGGCCAGCTGCTGCGGGCCGGCGCCGCCCAGCACCAGCGCGATCCGGTCGGCCGGCGGGCGGGGCAGGCCGAGCGGTTCGGTGATGTCCATACCGTGGATGACGTCGTGGCTCAGCGCCCCGGTCTGGCCGCCCGGCTGCGGTCGCCACGGGTGCCGGACGTTGTCCCGCAGGCAACCGAGCAGGTCGGCGTCGGACAGTTCGGCGGTGTCCTGCCGCGCCCGCTCGTCCGCGAAGGCGTTGAAATCGCCGC
>JBDHZW010000445.1:0-3563 GCA_039812105.1 Nakamurella sp. | reverse complement strand
GTCGCCGCCGCCGACCGGGACGGCACGCCGCTGACCCGCAACATCGGAACTGCCGAGTTCACCGCAACGACCACCGTGTTCGGTCTGGACCTGCTGAGCCCGTTCGGCCTGACCACCCTGTTGCTCGTGCCCGGCACGGTGGCCGTGCTGACCTTTCAGCTGGCCCGGCGCCTGCTGCGAGGACCGGCGGCCGGCGCCGCGGATATCGACATCAAGGACCCGGGTGCCCTGCTGTTCATCGTGCCGGTCGGCGTCCTGGTCTACCTGGCCGCGTTGGCCGTGCTCAACCACGACCTGCGCGCCGACGTCAGCTCGGCCGACGTCACCGTGCTGTTCCTCGCCGGCATCAGCATCGGTGTCCTGGTCGCCGCCGCCTGGTGGTGCCGGTGGTGGTGGGTGGTCGGACGCAAAACATTCCGTCCGGGGGACTCCCCGGACAAGGTGGTGCGCCGCCTGGACCGGCGACGAGGGTCGCTGATCCAGCCGACGACCACGATCAACGGCGCGGAATTCCAGGTTCTGGCCGAGGGAGAGGACCGCCGGATGGTCTGCCAGCGGGTCGCGTACCGGTTCGCGGACGGCCTGGACGCGACCCGACGAGGTGAGTTCGCCCGGGCCGCCGACGATCTGGATGTCGCCGCGGTGTGGTCGGCGGTCAAGCGCGGCGACGTGCGGCTGGAGTGGGTGCCCTCGGCCGGACCGCCCGGCGTCACGGATCTGGCCGCCACCGGTGAGCTGAACCCGGCTCGCCATCTGCTCGTCCAGGATCCGAATGTATGAAGTGGCCGCCCCTGGAGGCGGCCACCCTACGTCTGGAATCTCCCGGGCGCACCCGGGACGTCCCATGACATCGAATCGCATCAAGGCTATCGGAGCAGGGGCATGCTGAACAACGTCATGGTCTCCGTCCTGAACACCTACCGGCTGACCACGGCCGACGGCCAGATGACCACGGCGGTCACCGACGGCGCCGGCTACCGCGGGATGTTGGCCGGTGCCCGACCGGCCGCCGGTGACGGTGCGCTGGGTCTGCCCTGGTCGCGATACTTCAATTGGCTCTGGTGGTACCAGCTGGGGCCGAATTACCGGAATCTGCCGGCCAAGCTGATGGTGGAGATGGCCGTGCCGCTGCGCGCACGGGTCGCGGCGGCGGTCGATCACCCGCAGGTGACCGGGGTCGACGCCGAGCTGATCTGGCATCCGTTCGCCGTGACAACGGTGGCGCACGTGCGGATCTCGGGTGACTCCTGGCACACTCCGCAGCCGTTGGACGGCGTGCTCGACGCGGTGCTGCGGACCCCGTGGACCGGGACGGCGACGCAGGTACGCAACGGACTGCCGGTACCTGCGGTCGGACCGGCGTGGAATCGGGATGCGGCCGGTCGGCCGAGTCGACTGGATCCGGTCGCCGTCGCCTCGATGGTCTCCGGCCTGCACCATGCAAGCTCGGCGCCGGCCGGGATCGCCGCAGCCCTGGCGACCCGCTTCCAGGACTCGAGCACCTCCCGCAGCCGTCCCCTGCGGACCGCCGAGAGTTTCCTGGCCGTCCGCGGTTCCGATGTGGGCCTGGTGCTCCCGGCGACCCTGACGAACGCAGCCCGGGCCCACCGCTGCCTGCATACCAATGACACCACCATCCTGGCGATCCTGCAGAACCTGCTCACCCTGCGCGGCGGGTCGGGTCAGTACTGGGAGTGGTACTGGTCCAAGGCCGATGCCGTGCTGCGGTCGCTCCGCTCGCGCACCCCGCACCCGGCGACCCAGAGTGGTTACCGCTCCGCCCTCCCGGAGGTGTGGTTGGAGGGCCGCGGATACCCCTGAGCGCCCAGCCTCACTCGACCGGAACGTTCGCCTCGATCTCGGCCAGCCACACGGCGGCGTTCCCGTCGGACGGGGCACGCCAGTCGCCGCGCGGCGAGAGTGAGCCGCCGGCGGACACTTTCGGACCGTTCGGCATGGCCGACCGCTTGAACTGGCTGAACCCGAAGTAGCGCTTGACGAACACCGTCAGCCACTGCCGGATGGGAGCCAGGTCGTACGCGCGGCGGCGCTCCGGGGGGAAGCCGACCGGCCACAGGCCGCCGTCGACGTCGTGCCAGGCGTGCCAGGCCAGGAACGCGATCTTGGACGGCGGGAACCCGTAGCGCAGCGTGTAGAAGAGGGTGAAGTCCTGCAACTCGTACGGGCCGACGGACTTCTCGGTGCTCTGCGGCACCTCGCCGTCCTTGACCGGGATCAGCTCCGGCGAGATCTCGGTGCCCAGGATGGACAGCAGGATCTCATCGACGTCGTCGGAGAAGTCGGCCAACCCGGCCACCCACCGGATCAGGTGCTGGATCAGGGTTTTCGGCACCCCGCCGTTGACGTTGTAGTGCGACATCTGATCGCCCACGCCGTAGGTGCTCCAGCCCAGGGCCAGCTCGGACAGATCGCCCGTCCCCAGCACGATGCCGTGGTGGTGGTTGGCCAGCCGGAACAGGTAGTCGGTCCGCAGCCCGGCCTGCACGTTCTCGAAGGTGATGTCGTAGACCTCCTCGCCCCGGCCGAACGGGTGGTCCAGGTCGGCCAGCATCTGCCGGGCGGCGGGCCGGATGTCCAGCTCGGCCGCGGTGATGCCCAGCGCGCGCATCAACGCCCAGGCGTTGGCCTTGGTCGACTCGCCAGTGGCGAATCCGGGCATGGTGAAACCACGGATGTTGGTCCGCGGGTAGCCCAGCAGGTCCATCGCCCGGGCCGCGACGATCAGTGCGTGGGTGGAGTCCAGCCCGCCGGACACCCCGATCACCACGGTCTTGGTGCCGATCGCCCGCAACCGCTGCACCAGCCCGTCGACCTGGATGTTGTAGGCCTCGAAGCAGTCCTGGGCCAGCCGGGCCGGGTCGGCCGGCACGAACGGAAACCGTTCCACCACCCGCCGCAGGCCCAGGTCGTCGGCCGGCGGGTCCAGTGTGAACGGCACGATGCGGAACTCTGGCCCGCCCGTGGCGCGGCGGTTGTCCTCGAACGTGCCCTGCCGGGCCCGTTCCTGCCGCAACCGGTCCAGGTCGACGTCAGCGATGGTCAGCACGGGGTCCTCGGCGAACCGCGGGCCCTCGGCCAGCAGCACCCCGTTCTCGAAGATGCTGGTCTGCCCGTCCCAGCTCAGGTCGGTGGTGGACTCGCCGCGCCCGGCCGCCGCGTACAGGTAGGCGGCCAGGCAGCGCATCGACTGTGAGCGGGCCAGCAGGCTGCGGTTGTCGGCCCGGCCGATGGTGATCGGGCTGCCCGACATGTTGACCAGCACCGTCGCGCCGGCCAGGGCCAGCGCGCTGGACGGCGGCACCGGCACGAACATGTCCTCGCAGATCTCCACCCCGACGGTCAGGCCGGGCAGGTCGGCGGCGGGGAACAGCAGGTCGGTGCCGAACGGGGCGTCCCGTCCGGCCACCGGAATGCTCTGCCCGACGATCCCGTCGCCCGAGGCGAACTGCCGGCGCTCGTAGAACTCCCGGTAGTTCGGCAGATGGATCTTGGGCACCACCCCGAGCACCGAACCCCGGTGCAGCACCACCGCGCAGTTGAAC
>JBDHZW010000444.1:0-3566 GCA_039812105.1 Nakamurella sp. | reverse complement strand
CGGCCCGGTGCGGATCGCCGGGGTTCCGGGGTCGAGCGGCGCATCACCGGTCCACTTGAACCGGTGGTGCGCCTGTGGGCTCGGTCCGGGGTGCCGGCCCGGTGCGGATCGCCGGGGTTCCAGGGTCGAGCGGCGCATGAGCGGTCCCGCTCGACTCGGCGTGTCGCCGATTCGGTCGGCGTGTCGGGCACTGGCCCCCATGATCAACTGGAGAGTGGGGCTCGGCGCAGCGAGGCGCGGGGTGAGCGAGGGCGGCCCGGCGAGCGGCGAGGCGGGCCGGGGCGAGCAGATAGGGTCGGACCACGTGGCGACAGCTCAGCAATGGATCCAGGCCGCCCGGCCCCGCACCCTCCCGGCGGCGATCGCGCCGGTCATCGTCGGCACCGGGGCGGGCATCGACCTCGGCGGATTCTCCTGGCTGCGCGGCGCCCTCGCGCTGATCGTGTCCCTGGCCTTGCAGGTCGGAGTCAACTACAGCAACGACTACTCCGACGGCATCCGCGGCACCGACGCCGTCCGGGTCGGCCCGACCCGCCTCGTCGGCTCGAGGCTGGCCGCCCCGTCCACCGTCAAGCAGGCCGCGTTCGCCTGCTTCGGCGTCGCCGGCGCCGCCGGGATCGCGCTCGCGGCGATGACGTCGTGGTGGCTGGTACCCGTCGGTCTGGCGTCGGTGGCGGCGGCCTGGTTCTACACCGGCGGCCCGAAACCCTACGGCTACGCCGGCCTGGGCGAGATCTTCGTCTTCGTGTTCTTCGGGCTGGTCGCCGTCCTGGGCACCACGTACGTGCAGGCCCTGACCATCTCGCTGTATTCGGTGATCGCCGCCATCGGCATCGGGTTGCTGGCCTGCGCCCTGCTGATGGCCAACAACCTGCGCGACGTGCACACCGACGCCGAGGTGGGCAAACGCACCCTGGCGGTACTGCTCGGCGAGCAGCTCAGCCGCAAGGTGTTCGCGCTGATGCTCGGCGGGGCGTTCCTGGCCGTCGTGGTGCTCGCGCCGAGCCACCCCTGGTGCCTGCTCGGCCTACTCGCCGCTCCGCTGGCCATCGGCCCGACCCGGTCGGTGCTGGCCGGCGCCCGAGGCCCCGACCTGATCGTCGTGCTCGGGCAGACCGGGCGGCTGGAGTTCGGCTACGCGGTCCTGGTCGGCCTCGGTCTCGCGTTGGAGGCCTGGGTCTGACGGAACCGTCCGGGGCCCGGCCGGTGTAGGACGGGCAGCGGCGATCCGGAGGTGACGCATCAGCGCGGACCCGCCCGACGGCGAGGTGGTGACCAGAGTGCGAACCGGCGATCGCGCCGCGTTCGCCATCCTGGTGCGCCGCTACGGCGGACCGGCCCGCCGCACGGCCGCCGTCCTCGGCGCCGGCGCGGACACCGACGACGTGGTGCAGGAGGCGTTCGTGAAGGCCTACCGCGCCCTCGGCACATTCCGCGTCGATGCCGATTCGACGGCCGGCTTCCGGCCCTGGCTGCTGCGCATCGTCGCCAACGAGACCCGCAATGCCCGCCGGGCGGCCGGACGCCGGGCCGCCCGGGAGGCCGCCGCGGCGTTCCCCGCACTGGCGGCGACGACGGACGACCGTCACGACGACGCCCTCGAGGCGTTCCGCCGGCAGGTCATGGTGCTGCCCGAGCCGCAGCGGCAGGTCATTGCCTGCCGGTACCTGTTGGACCTGGACGAGGCGCAGACCGCGCAGGTCCTGGGCATCTCCCGGGGAACGGTAAAGTCGCGGACCCACCGCGCCCTGGCCCGGTTGCGCGACGCGACCCCGACTGTCGCGGAGGCGCATCGTGGCTGACCCTCGCGACGAACAGGTGCGCGCCCAGCTGGCCCGGCTGTCGACCGGTCTGCGGGTCGATCCGCCGGCGGCCGACCTGGCCGAGCTGGTGGACGCCCGGATCCGGACGCTGCCGGCGCCGCGACCGCGGGTCGGCCCGCAGGTGGCCGACCGGCTGCGCCGGCACTGGCGAGCCGCCACCGCGGTCGCCGTCGCGCTGCTGATCGGACTGCTGGCGGTCAGCCCGGCCGGCGCCCGCATCGCGCACTGGTTGGGCATCGGCGCGGTTCAGGTGCAGCAGCAGCCGAGCCCGGCGCCCGGCGAACCGGACCCGGCGACGGCCGACGGGTTCACCGAGGTCACCCTCGAAGAAGCACGCGCCCGGGCGCTCGTCCCGCTTGCCCTGCCGGCCGAGCTGGGCCCGCCGGACCGGGTGCTGATCGGCCCGGACGCGACGGTGGTCTCGATGGTGTGGAGCGGCGGCGACCCGATCCGGCTGGATCAGATCGCCGGTCGACCGGACTACGCGGTCGTCAAGCAGTACGCCGGCGACATCGACTTCACCTCGGTCGGCGGCGACGACGCCTTCTGGCTGCGGGTGCCGCACCCGTTGGCCTACACCGACGCCGCCGGGTCCGCCCGCACCCAGCCGCCGAGAATCGCCGGGCCGACGCTGATCTGGGTGGACGGCGGGGTGACGCTGCGATTGGAGGGCGTCGGTGACGAGCAGCGAGCGCTGCAGATCGCCCGATCGGTGTCGTGACCGCCACTCGGGAACCCGGCGCCCGGCCGGCGGTGTAGCAGGGGTGACGTCGAAGGGAGCCCGCGATGCGTCACCCGGTCCGAGTCCTGCTCACCCGGCTACTGGCCGTCCTGGTGATGGCCGCCGCCGTCGCGGTCGCCGCCGCCGGGCCGGCCGCGGCCGGCGGCCCGACGAGCGTCCTGCTGGCCTCGCCGTACTCGGACTCGGCCGCGGCCCTGTACTACAGCGACGACGACTACGCGCACCTGCAGTCGCTGCTCGGCGGACCCGACCTGCCGGTGACGTCGGCGCAGCCGCCGACGGGCGTGGCGGGGGCGCCGTACGTGACCGTCACCTGGCTCATCCACGACGTCTCGGTGTGGCGGATCGACCGGATCTTCCTGGTCGCCGACGGGCCGTGGGTGGTCTCGGAGAGCGCCGCCGACGGCACGCCGATCACCGGCGACGGCATGTACCCCAACCAGACCGGCGCCGCGGGTGCGGTCTGGCACCGGGCCACTGATCCGGCGGCCCTGACCACGTTCCTGACCGGACACGGGCTGATGCCGCCGGTCGCCGGTTCGCCCACCGCGCCGGCGGCGGCCGGAGCGGCCGGAGCGGCCGGGACGAGCCAACCGGAGCCGGCCACCGGCTGGCTCTGGGGAATCGGCGGGCTGATCGCCGGCCTGCTGCTGGGGAGCGCCGCGGTGTGGTTGGCGAGGACCCGACGCACCCGCGCGGCCACCGGCACCGGAATCGATACCGAGCCGGCGCCGATGCTGCCGATCGCCTGAACGATGGCGCGACGCCCCCACCCGGCGGCACCATGGAGGGATGTTCATCGCCGGGACGGAGCGACACAAGGTCGTTCTCGTCGAGCCCGAGGCGCTGCGGATCGCGTTGTACGTGCGCGACGCCGCCGGCCTGGACCCGGTGACCGACCCGCCGATCCCACCGGCCGATCCGCCGGCCGGATGGTGGCCGGTCTGGTCCCGACGCCCGGTGGAGATACCCGAGACGCGCGGGGTACGGCTGCTGGGCCG
>JBDHZW010000443.1:0-3575 GCA_039812105.1 Nakamurella sp. | reverse complement strand
CGGAGCCGAGTTGCGCGGCGGCCGAGGTGAGCAACTGGCCGATGGCCGGCGATCCGGCCCCGGCCACCAGCACCGTCGGGCCGGTCGGGCCGAGCACGATGGCGCCGTCGGCCGTCCGGTCGCGGAGTGCCGCCTCGGCCGCCGGTTGCCCGTCGACGGGCGCGACCTCGAACGCGTCGGGACCGGCCGCTCGGGTCAGCGTGGTCACGATCTGTTCCGTGGCGGCGGGCGGGCCGGCGACGACCAGCCGGATCCCGTTGGGTCCGCCGTGCACCGCCACCCCCACGAACAAGGCGAGCACGAGCGACAGGCCCGCGGTCACCGCCAGGACCAGGCCGACTGCGGACCGGGCCTCGACCCGTGCCGCTGAGCGCTCCGACATGGACGTCCACCTCCGAAGGATCGTTCGTTTTTCTTGTGGATCGGAGGGTATGCCCACGGGTCGGGATCGTCAAGAACGATTATTCGGTTTATATTGAGGCATGCCCAAGGTGACCGCGGCCCATCGCGCCGCCCGCCGCGACCAGATCTTGCAGGCGGCCTGGAAATGTTTCGCTCGCAAGGGTTTTCACGCAACGTCGATGGCGGATGTGATCAGCGAGGCGGGCCTGTCGGCGGGTGCGGTCTATCTCTACTTCCGCTCCAAGGAGGAGATCATCGTCGGGGTGACCACCGAGGTGTTCGGCGGCATCGAGGAGCGGCTGATGAGCTTCGTCGGGCAGGATCCGCCACCGAGCCCGGCCGCGATCATCGACTTCCTGGTCGAGCAGCCGGTGATCGCGCGGGCCCAGGCCCCGGCCGACCTGTTCCCGCTGCTGATGTCGGTCTGGTCGGAGGCGCCGCTCAACCCGCTGGTCAACGAGGTCGCCGGGAAGGTCCTCGCCGAACTGCGCACGGTCCTCGGCCACGCCATGCAGCGCTGGGTGGACGCCGGCCACTCGTTGGCGATCGCGCCGGAGGCGCTGGCTCCGGTGATGATGTCGCTGGTTCAGGGCATGGTGATGCAGCTGGCGATCGACGGGCAGCCGCCGTTCGACGACTACCGGGCGGCCGTCCGTACGCTGATCGAGCGGGTTCAGTAGGCGGCGCGGGCCGTCGCGTACTGCTGGCGAATGATCGGCTGCGGATCGGGCGCGACCTCGGCCGCCGCATCGACCGCCCAGGCCGGCCGCTCGCCGGTCAGCACCCAGGCCGCCTGCACCGCGCCGCCCATCGCGACGTACTCGCCCGGCCGAGGCACGACCACCGGAACCCCGAACAGCTGCCCGGCGACCGTTTGCACCGCCGGATTCAGGGCCGCGCCACCGATGAGCAGAACTCGCTGCGGTCGCACACCCTGCCGTACCACCGCGTCCAGCCCGTCGGCCAGGCCGCACAGCATGCCCTCGACCGCGGCCCGAGCCAGGTTCGGTCGGGTGGTTGACGCCAGGGTCAGCCCGGTCAGCGACGCCGTCGCGGTGGGCAGGTTCGGCGTGCGCTCACCCTCGAAGTAGGGCACCAGCACCGCGCCGTTCGCGCCCGGCACCGACTGCAATGCCAACTCCGCGAGCCCGGCGTGGTCCACCCCGAGCAGGCCGGCGACCGCATCCAGCACCCGGGCGGCGTTCAGCGTGGCGACCAACGGCAGGAAGGCCCCGCTTGCGTCGGCGAAACCGGCCACCGTGCCGCTGGCGTCGCGGACCGGTTCCGGGGTGACGGCGAAGACAGTGCCGCTGGTGCCGATGGACACCACGCAGTCCCCTTCGATGGCGCCCAGACCCAGCGCGGCGCCGGCATTGTCGCCCGCCCCGGGTCCGACCAGCAGGTGCCCGGCCCGACCGGCGGACTCGCCGGGCCCGAGCACCCGGGGCAGCACCGCGTCGTGGCCGAGGGCCCGGATCAGCAGATCCCGGTCGTAGTCGCCGGTGCTGGGCGAGAAGTAGGCGGTACCGCTGGCGTCGGACCGGTCGGTGGTGAGTTCGTTCAGATCCGGGCCGAGGGGACTCTCCCCGGCCGGCCCGAACCCGCGCAGCCGCCAGGTCAGCCAGTCGTGCGGCAGCGCGACGGCGGCGACCCGGGCGGCGTTGTCCGGCTCGGCGTCGCGCAGCCAGCGCAGCTTCGTCGCGGTGAACGAGGCCACCGGCACCACCCCGGTGCGGTCGACGTACTCTTGCGCGCCGACCTCGTCGATCAGGTGCCGGGCCGCGTCGGCGCTGCGGGTGTCGTTCCACAGCAACGCGTCCCGAATCACGTTGCCGTGCTCGTCCAGGGCCACCATGCCGTGCTGCTGGCCGGCGACGGAGATCGCGGCGACGTCGTCCAGTCCCCCGGCCCCGGCGATCGCCTCCTGCAGGGCCGCCCACCAGGCAGCCGGCGGGACGGCCGTGCCGTTCGGATGCGATGCGCGCCCGGTTCGGACCTGCGCGCCGGAATCGGCGTCGACGATGACGACCTTGCAGCTCTGGGTGGACGAATCGACTCCGGCGACGAGGGGCATGGGGCTCCGTTCTCCGATTTGTTTAGAGAGACAACTTATGCGTCGCTCGGCTTGCCGTCAAGACCGAGGCGGTCGATCGACCGTTGCAGCGCGGCCTGTTGTTCGGTGAGGACGCGCAGTTGTTCGGTCAGTGACGCCAGGGTGTCGGCGACGTCCGGGCGGTCCGGCTCGGGCCGCCCGGACGCCTTCTCTGCGCGCGGCTTGTGCTTGACGAACCAGGCGGCGACGGTGGCCGAGACGGTGCCGATCAGGCCGATGCCAACCATCATGATGACCGACGCGATCACCCGCCCCACCGCCGTGACCGGATAGGTGTCGCCGTATCCCACGGTGGTCGTGGTGACGATCGCCCACCAGAACGCAAGGCCGAGGGTGGTGATGTTGGCGCCGGGGGCCTTGTGTTCGACCGCGTACTCGAGCACGGCCCCGGTCGCCACGATCACCGCGACGATGGCCAGCAACGAACCGGCGATCCGTTCCGTCGAGATGTTCTTGAACGACCGGCGCACCAACAGGATCGCGCGCAACACCCGCAACATCGGCAACAGCACCATGATCAGGTCGAGCGGGTGGCTGCGGACGAAGTACCAGCGATCCGGCGTGAGGGCCAGCCGGACGACGTAGTCGACGACGAACGCGATCCAGACCGCCGTGGAGATGATGGTCAGCGAGGGCTGCCACCACGCGGGCCCATCCGGCACCAGGCGCCCGGCGACGAAGTCGATCAGGAACAGCAGCCCGAGGATGTCCAGTGGTCGGGTGGTCGCCGCCACCCACCTGTCGTAGCGGGTGTCCCCGGGGGCATCGATGTCCGCGGCCGCCGGGTTGGTCGTCGGGGGCGTCGTCATGGTCCGGCCTTCCGCTCGATGGGGCGGGACGATGATCCCTCAGCGTGCCCACCGGTCGAACTTCGGACGGGAGGCGTTTCCGCGGAAACGTCATTCGGCACGAAATGCGGACATACCCCCACTGTCAGACCCCCTTTCTATGGTGTGGACACCCGTTCGGGGCGGGGCTGATGGGAGGCGTGGGATGACGGATTCGGATGGTGAGCTGACCGAGTACGACCTGTGGGCGATGTGGCCGGATGCGCCGCGGT
>JBDHZW010000442.1:0-3577 GCA_039812105.1 Nakamurella sp. | reverse complement strand
ACGCCGGCCAGCACCCCCGTGCCGATGCCCAGGAAGATGCCGCGCCACAGGGTCTGGTTCTGGGCCTCGGCGCGACCGGCGCCGATCACCCGTGAGTACCGGCCCCACGCCTGGTCGTAGAGCAGGGCGAACAGCTGGAGTTTGGAGCTGATCAGGTCGGTCGCGCCCAGGGCCAGGTTCCCGTATGCCTCGCCGAGCGTGGCGTGGGCGTCCAGCAGGCCGGTCTGGGTCTGCAGGGCGGGTAGCTTCGCCTCGAGCTGGCGGCGTTCCGCCGCCGTGGGTGCGCGCTGTACGACCGGGCTGCGCTGGACGAACGGCACCCGACCAGGGTCCGGTCGCGGCCGGCCCCCGGACGCCGGGCGCAGGGCCGCCGCCACCGCCCGGTTGCCCGCCTGGCGTTGCAATGCGAGCAGCCCGGCCGCGCCTGCGGGAACACCGGCCAGGGCCGACGGGCCCGTCGGCGGCGCCGTCGTCACGGGGCGAGCGCCAGCGCGTTCCCGCGGCGACTGGACCACGGGCTGCGGGCGGTCCATCGTGGACATCCAACCCCCTGCAAGGCCGCGCTAGGCGATGTGGAGCCATCCATACTGCTCCGACCGCGGAGAATGCGCAGGAGTCCATCGGGAACGACCGGCTACCCCTTCGGGCACGGTCGGATGCCGTCGCGTCGCTGTGCTCGTCGCGGCATCGGGTGGGGTGGAGCGCGCCGGCGGGCGAGCCCGAGCGGCATGCCGGCGCCTGACGGTGGCGACGTCCGTCAGCCGGCGGGCCGGGCGATAGTGCGGCGGACGGCGTCGTCGACGACCGCGGCCAGCGATCCGGACGTCCGGAACACCGCGCGCTGGCGCTCGGCCCCCGTGCCGTCGCGGAGCAGGCGTTCCGTACCGTCCCGGACCAGGCCGAGGTCGCCGATGGCCTCCAGCGCGTCGCGCAGGTCGCTGACCAGGGAACGGACGGCGTCGCGGGCCGACACCGGCGTCCTGGTGGCTGGGTCGAGCAGGTCGCCGGTCAGTCCGTACCGGGCGGCGCGCCAGGTCGCGGCACGACGCCACTGCGGCGGCAGGGACGCCGGCGGATCGCCCCGCTCCCACTGCCGGGTGGCGGTGATCACCATCGCCCGGCACAGCGCCGCGACCAGCACGGCGTCCTCGAGCCGGCTGCAGACGTCGGCGGTGCGGATCTCGACGGTCGGGAATTTCGCCGACAGCCGGGCGTCGAAGTAGATCATCCCGTCGTCCATGGCGGCCCCTGAGCGGACCAGGTCGGCGACGGCGGCGTCGTAGCCGAGGGCGTCACCGAACGGCCCGGACGGCCCGGCCGTCGGCCACAGGCCCCACATCATGGTCCGGAAGCTGGCGTAACCGGTGTCCTGGCCCTGCCAGAACGGCGAGTTCGACGACAGCGCCAGCAGGGTCGGCAGCCAGCGGGGCAGCCGATCGATGACGCCGACGCCCTGGTCGCGAGTGTCGATCTGCACGTGCACGTGCTGGCCGCAGGTCAGCTGTTGCCGCGACAGCAGGCCGAATTCGGCGGTCATCCGCAGATACCGCTCGTCATCGGTCGGCGTCGGCTGCACCTCGAGCGGGCTGGTCGCGATGGCGGCGACCGCGGCGTCCGACTCGGCCGCGCCGGCCGCCATGGCGAGCCGAAGGTCGAGCAGCTGGCCGGTCAGTTCGTCGGCGGTGGTGCAGGGCAGCGAGCCGATCTCGACCTGTTCGCGCTTGAACTCATGCTCGACCGACGTGCCGGGAAGCACGCCGTGGTCGTCGGTGAGAAGCCGCCGGGCGCGACGCACCACAGATTCGCCGGCGGCGCTGGGCTGACGATGCAGGCGCTCGACGACCAGGAGCTCTTCCTCGACACCGAAGGTGATCGGCATGTGATCAGTGTCGCGCCGGGTGGATGCCGCGGAGAACCTTCCGTGGGGTGGGCCCGCCCTTCGCTCGGGCCGTATGTCTGGGTGGCAGGACCGGCCACGGCGATGGGCCTGCACCCGGCCGGGCGTGACGGAGGCTGCCGTTGGTGGAGCCGCTTGCGGCGAACCCTGAGGCGCGGTCAGCAGCCGGCTGGACGGCTCCGCCGGTGAGCAGCGATTCACCGACCTCAACGTGTTCGCGGCGGTGCCCACCGCGACAGTCACCGGCCGTAGCGGTCCGGACGCGTCCACGGCCAGGCCCCGGCGATCCACTCCGCGACGGCGTCCGCGAGGGGCGTGTCGAGCTCGGCGTGGTCGGCCCGCACCCAGGACTGGACGCTGACGTCGTGGTCCGCCGACTTCGTCGGGTACAGGTAGACGCAGCCGATCACGTCACCGTCGGCCGGGTCGAGAACGGTGAAGGTGAACCCCCGGCCGGCCGTGAAGTCGGCGGCGTGCCGACGCAGATCGGCGAGGTTGGCCTCGCGCGACATCCCATCGAGCGGCGGCCAGCGGCCATCGGGATATCCCGGGGTCGATCGGATGTGATCGATGCTCGACGTCCACGCGGCATGGTCGGCGACGTTGTGCTGCGGGCCCAGCGGTTGGAGTCGGAACCGCTCGGTGACCAGCGAGGTCGGTGCCGTGAAACCGGATGGTATGAACGTCGCCTTGGCCAGGTGGGCGGCGAGGTTGGCAAGGGAGGACGTCAGGCCGGCGGCATGGTCCTCGGCGGAGATGCCGGCGGGAACGTCGTCCGCCCGGAAGGTGACCCGGGTGCAGCCGGCCTCCGGTGTGAGTTCCCAGGTCATCGTCATGGTGCCCGCGTAGGCGGGATCGTCGGACGCGAAATCCACCGCCTGCACGACGCGGGCGCTCGGGACGAGGTCGACGAATCGGGCCTCGACGATGTCGGAGCCGTCGCCGGCCTTGCCCGGTGATCCCGAGGCGTCCCGATAGGTCAGGACCATCCGGTAGGAGCCGCCCGGGCGGGCGTCGAAACGCTCGAAACGACCTTTCATCCCCGCCGGTGGTAGCCATTCGGCCAGCGCTTCCGGATCGACCAACGCCCGATAGATCCGCTCGGGGGTCGCCACGATCAGCCGCGACTCCTGGTCGGTGCGTGACATCGCAGCATCGTACGCCGCGCTGACGCGTCCGGGCGGTTCCGGGGGGTCACCAGCGCGAGGCCTGACTCGCGCGCGCCGACCGGAGAGACAGCGTCCGGAGAAGCACCGCTGCGACCAGGCCAAGCGTCACCGCCCCGAGCACGAGCGCGAGCCACAGCGACAGGGCAAGGTCCGGGGAGCCCGTCAGCAGCCAGCTGGTGAAGACGTGCGCGTTGATTCGGCCCGGCACGATGACGAATGCGAATGCCGCCGTGGCGAGCGTGGAGACCATGCCGAGCGCCACGGGAAGCCATCGGGCCGCGCGTGAGCGACGCGGGCGGCGCAGCGTCACCGCGATCCAGGCGACCGCAGCCCCCTGAACCAGCGGCAGCGCGATCAGGATGACCGGCCCGGCGGCTATCAGCGGATCCACCTCCGCCGGCACGGGCCGGGTGCCGACGACCGCGTGGACGATCCGGTCGACGACGAAGAACTGGGCGGTCTGGTCGATGCCGAACGACGTGTCACCGAGGATGACGATGCCGAGATCGCG
>JBDHZW010000441.1:0-3577 GCA_039812105.1 Nakamurella sp. | reverse complement strand
CATCCGGGTGGACACCGGCATCGCCACCGGCGACGCGATCTCCCCGGACTACGACTCGATGGTCGCCAAGATCATCGCCTGGGGCCGGGACCGGGACGAGGCGCTGGCCCGGCTGCGGGTGGCCCTTCGGGAGACCACCGTGGTGGTCAAGGGCGGCACGACCACCAAGTCGTTCCTGCTCAAGCTGCTGGACCGGCCCGAGGTGATCGAGGGCACGGCCGACACCGGCTGGCTGGACCGGGCCAACCTGCACGAGGACCCGGAGCTGGCCGCGTGGGCCGACGCGGCGCTGCTGTATGTGGCCGCCGACGTCTACGAGTCCGAGGAGCAGCTGGAGCGCGACGCGTTTCTGCGCAGCGCCCGGGGCGGGCGGCCCAAGGCCTCGCACGACGTCGGCCGGGAGGTCGAACTGGGCTACCGCGGTCAGACCTACAGCCTGACCATCGCGCAGATCAGCCCGCGCCGGTACCGGGTCGAGGTGCCCGGCGGTGCGGTCGTCGAACTGGACCTCGAGCGGCAGTCGCAGTTCGAGAGCCGGCTGACCATCGGCGACCGGCGGCACCAGATCGTCGCGTCCACCAGTGCGGCCGGGCACCTGGTCGAGGTGGACAGCGTGTCCCACCGGGTCAGCCGGGACGAGGGCGGCATGGTCCGCTCTCCGGCGCCGGCCGTGGTGGTCGCGCTGCGGGCGGCGCCCGGCGACGAGGTCGAGGCCGGCGACACGATCATGATCCTCGAGGCCATGAAGATGGAGACCCCGGTCAAGGCCCCGTACGCGGGCCGGGTCCGGGAGATCCTGGCCGCGGTCAACTCGCAGGTCGACGCCGGCGGCGCGCTGCTGCGGCTGGACAAGATCGAGGAGGAAGGCGCCGCTTCGACCGCGCCGGTGGTCGAGTTCTCGGCCGACTCCGTGGTCGACCGGAGCGATCTGCGGGTCAAGGCGCTGCGTGACCTGCGTGCCATGCGGGCTCTGGTGATGGGCTACGACGTGTCCGCGCAGCGGGCCCGGTCCCTGTGGAGCGAGTACGACCAGGTGCGCGAGCAGGTTCCGCTGGACGACGACGAGTTGCTCGGGGCTGCCCTTGACGTCCTGGAGACCTTCGCCGACCTGGCCGAGTTGTCCCGGAACCGTCCGGCGGGTGAGGAGGAGTCCGGCGACGAACAGGTGCACAGCCCGCGCGAATACTTCCACACCTACCTGCAGTCGCTGGATCTGGAGGTGGCCGGACTGCCGGAGGGCTTCCGGTCCCGGCTGGCCAAGGCGCTGGCCCATTACGGTGTCACCGATCTGGAGCCGAGCCCGGCCTTGGAGGAGGCGGTCTACCGGGTCTTCCTGGCCCAGGAGCGGGTCGCCGACCAGATCCCGATCATCGCCGGTTTGCTGGAGCGCTGGCGCACCCGCGCGTCGGTGCTCAGCGAGGAGATGCGGCAGCGGGTCGGTGCCGTCGTCGAGCGGCTCGTGGTCGCCACCCGGTCCCGGTACCCGCTGGTCGGCGATCTGGCCAGGTCCATCCGGTTCGAGGTGTACGAGCGGCCGGTGATCGAGGCCGCGCGCACGTCGCTGTACGAAGAGGTCCGGGCCGACGTCGGGGTGCTGGCGGACAACCCGGACGCGCCGAACCGGGCGGAACTGATGGACACGCTGGTGGCCAGTTCGGAACCGGTCGTCCGATTGCTCGCCGAGGAGCTGCTGCGACGCCCGTCCGGCGTGCCGGCGATGCTCGAGGTGATGAACCGGCGGTACTACAAGATCCGCGAGCTGGAGGATCTGCAGGTCGGCGACATCGACGGCCGGCCGACGCTGACCGGGAACTACATCCTGGGCGGCAACCGGCTCTACCTGATCTCCACCACCGCCGATCACGCCGACCTGCCCGACGCACTGTCCGCCGTCGACGCGGCCGCCAACCAGGTGCCGGACGTGGCCAACCTGGTCACCGACATCTACCTGGCCTGGGCGGACGCGCCGGAGGACCCGGACGCGATCTCGGCCGAACTCGCCCGGACGCTGCAGGACTACGGCACCCTGGCCGCCGGCCGCCGGATCACGGTGACCGTCGCGTTCAACACCGAGGCGCCCGACGTCCTGCAGTTCACCTTCCGGCCCGGCGCGCACGGGCTGGCCGAGGAACGGGTCATCCGCGGCATGCACCCGCTGACCGGCCAGCGGCTGGACCTGTGGCGGCTGAAGAACTTCAACGGCACCCGGGTGCCGGCCGCCGAGGGCACCTACGTGTTCCACCTGGTCGCGCCGAACAACCCGGCCGACGAGCGGCTGGTCGCGCTGGCGGAGGTTCGGGACGTCACCCCGGTCCGCGACGACGGCGGCCACGTTGTGTCGTTCCCGGCCGCCGAGCGGGTGCTGGCCGCCTGCCTGGAATCGATCCGGCGGGCCCAGGCCGGGCACAGCGGGCGGACCAAGCTGCAGAACAACGCAATCTTCCTGCACGTATGGCCGCCGGTCGAGGTTCCGGTGTCCGACCTGGGTCGATTCGCGCAGGACACGGCGCCGCTCACCCTGGGCACCGGGCTGTCCGAGATCACCGTGCTGGCCCGGTTGCGACAGAAGGACGGATCGCTGCGGGAGGTCGCGCTGCGGTTCGCGTTCCAGGCCGGCGCCGGGGTGCAGGTGACGGTCAGCGATCCACCCACCGAACCGTTGGCGGTGCTGGACGACTACGCGTTGAAGGTGCAGCGGTCGGCGGCTCGCGGCGCCGCCTACCCGTACGAGATCATCCCGCTGCTCACCGGTGCGAACGGCACCTTCGTCGAGTACGACTTCCGGGACGACAACACGTTCGGGCCGGTGGACCGGGCCCCCGGGCAGAACAAGGCGGGCGTCATCGTCGGCCTGGTGACCACGCCGACCGAGCGGTATCCGGAGGGCATGACCCGGGTGCTGATGATGGGCGATCCGACCAAGGCGCTGGGCACCGTCGCGGTGGCCGAGTGCAACCTCATTGCCGAGGCGGTGAAGTTGGCCGGGGAGAAGGACCTGCCGGTCGAATGGTTCACCCTGTCGTCCGGGGCCAAGATCTCCATGGACTCCGGCACGGAGAACATGGACGGCGTGGCCAAGGCGCTGCGCGAGATCGTGCTGTTCACCCAGGCCGGTGGCGAGATCAACATCATCGTGTCCGGGATCAACGTGGGCGCCCAGCCGTACTGGAACGCCGAGGCGACCATGTTGATGCACACCAAGGGCATCCTGATCATGACGCCGGACTCGGCGATGGTGCTGACCGGCAAGCTGTCGCTGGACTACTCCGGCGGCGTCTCCGCGGAGGACAACTTCGGCATCGGCGGCTACGACCGGGTGATGGGCCCCAACGGTGAGGCTCAGTACTGGGCGCCGAACCTGTCCGGTGCGGTGGACATTCTCTTCCAGCACTACGAGCACGCGTACCACGCGCCGGGGGAGAAGTACCCGCGACGGGCGGCCACCACCGACCCGCAGGACCGCGACGTCCGGTCGGCGCCGCACGTGCACCCGGACAGCCCGTTCACCACGGTCGGCGAGATCTTCGCCGAGGAGACGAACAAGGACCGCAAGAAGCCGTTCGACATCCGCGCGGTG
>JBDHZW010000440.1:0-3589 GCA_039812105.1 Nakamurella sp. | reverse complement strand
GGCCGCCGGACGATCGCGTGCGCGTGACCGACGGAGCCGGCCTTCTGCTGTACCCGGTGCCCACGGTCGCGGAGCCCGGGGGCCCACGATGCCGGTGCGCCGTCCTCCACCGAGATCACGTCGTCGTCGGTGGTCCAGGTGTCGAAGCCGCCGTCCCCGAGGAACCAGCGCGGGGCGGCAATTGCCGCACCGGGCGACTGCCCGGTCTCCAGCAGGCGGGCCAGCAGCTGCAGCACGATCTGTGGCTGGCTGTCCCCGCCCATCGTGCCGAGGACCGCGTGCAGCCGGCCGTTGCGGGTGACCAGGGCCGGGGCCAGGGTGTGCGGGGGGCGTCGTCCGGGGCCGAACTCGGCCGGGTGGCCGGGTTCCAGGCTGAACCCGAGGCCGCGGTTCTGCAGGAAGATCCCGGTCTCCGGCACGACGATGTGCGCGCCCCAGCCGGCCGCGTTCGAATTGATCAGGGACACGCCCATGCCGTCGCGGTCGACGGCGCACAGGTAGGTGGTGCCGCCCCGGGCGGCCGGTGCGGCCGGGGCGGTGTGCCGGTTCGGGTCGATCGCGGCCCGGCGGGCGGCCAGCCGGGATTCGTCGAGCAGGGCCGGGCCGTCGGCGTGCTCGTGGAGCACCTCGGGCCGATCGAACCCGGCCCAGCGGGCGGCCTCGGCCAGCAGGTGCGGCCAGGACGGGTCGTCGGGGTCGCCGGGCAGCGGCAGGCCGTCGACGATCCGGGCGGCGGACGGGATCAGGTAGCCCTGGGAGGGCGGCGGGACCGTCCAGATTCGGTGCCCCCAGGCGTCGGCGGCGAGCGGGCTGACCCAGTCGGCGAGCGGTTCGGCCAGGTCGTCCGCGGTGAACAGGCCCCCGCCGATGTCCCTGAGGCCCCACCCGAAGGGCCCCCGGTAGAAGCCGTCCCGGCCGGCCCCGGCGATCGCGTCGAGCACGTCGGCGACCAGGGGGCGGGTGACCCGGTCGCCCGGCCGCAGCCCACCGGGGCGGCGGTAGTCGTCGGCGCCGGGTACGCCGGCGATGCGGGCGGCCGCCGCGGCCAGCAGCGGGGACGCCGGGAATCCGTCGGTGGCCAGCGCCCGGGCCGGAGCCAGCAGGTCCGCCAGCGGCAACCGGCCGAACCGCTCGTGCAGGCTCAGCCAGCCGTCCACGCAACCCGGCACGGTGACCGTCTGGATGTCGCCGCGGCGGGGCATGGTGCGGAACCCCTCGGCTCGCAGGGCGGCCGGATCCGCGCCGGACCCGGCCCGGCCGACGGCGGCCAACGCGTGCGGCGTCGGACCGCCGGCGTGCACGAGCGCGAACAGGTCGCCGCCGAGCCCGCACAAGTGCTGCGCGGTGACCGCGAGCACCGCGTTGGTGGCGATGGCGGCGTCGGCCGCGCTGCCTCCGCGGCGCAGGACCGCGACCCCGGCGTCGGTGGCGGCCCGGTCGACCGAGCAGACCAGGCCGTGGCCGGCGACCGTCGTGCCGTCACTGTCGGAGGCGGATGGCATCGTTCGACCGTACGCACCGGCCGGGCGCAGGTCCGACCGGGTGAGGTGGGGTGGTTTGTCATCGGTTCGGGTATTCGTTCCGATGGCTGCTCGTCCTGTTCAGCAAGTGGGCTGTCGCCGTCGTGGCGTGGGCCGGATCGAGAGGAGCACCCGATGGCGCGCAGCTGCGGTTCCGTGCAGAACTACTTCCGGCAGGTCGACCTGTTCCCCGAGTTGCGGACCAATCAGGCGCGGCTGGAGCGCATGACACGGTCGACGATGCGTCGTGGGGCGGCCGCCGCGTTCCCGACCAGCATTCCGGTGGTGGTGCACGTGCTGTTCCACGACGACGACCAGAACATCACCGACGAGCAGGTCGCCTCGCAGATCGACGTGCTGAACGAGGACTACGCCGCGACCAACGGCGACATCGGCCAGGTGCCCGGGGCGTTCGCCGATCTGGTCGGCAATCCCGGGCTCTCGTTCCACCTCGCCCGGCAGGACCCGGACGGTCGGCCGACCGAGGGGATCACCCGGACGCAGGTCACCTCGGCCGACTTCGGCGTCGACGACACGATGAAGAAGGCCGCCACCGGCGGGCACGACGCGTGGGACACCACGCGGTACCTGAACCTGTGGGTCTGCGGGCTGCGGGACGGGGTGCTCGGCTACGCCCAGTTCCCGGGGGGTGACCCGGCCACCGACGGGGTGGTCATCGCGACCATGGCGTTCGGCCGGCAGGGCTCGGCGCAGGCGCCGTTCAACCTCGGTCGGACGGCCACCCACGAGATCGGGCACTACCTGAACCTGTCCCACATCTGGGGCGAGGCCCGGGTGCCGACCTGCGACGACACCGACTACGTCGACGACACCCCGAACCAGCTCGGCCCGAACTCCGGCACGCCTTCGTTCCCGAAGGTGTCCTGCCCGGCCGCGGCGCCGAACGGCGACATGTTCATGAACTACATGGACTACGTCGACGACGCCGCGATGTTCATGTTCAGCACGCTGCAGGTGGAGCGGATGCACGCCGCGTTGCAGCTGTCCCGGTCCGCCCTGGGCTCCGGCTTCGATGCGAGGATCGGCTCGGCCTCCTGACCGCCGCTGGCTACCCTCGGTGGGGTGAAGCCCTTCGTCGACCGCATCTGGCTCCGCTCTCACGAGGAGGAGAACGGCGACGTCCGCGTGTACCGGCCCAAGGGGTATCCGCTGCCGCCCGCGCGTGGGCGGGAGGGGCTGAGCTTCCACGCCGACGGCAACCTGGACTACCTGGTGCCCGGCCGCGGCGACCGACCCACCTCCGAACCCGGCACCTGGCAGGCGGATCCGGCGGATCCGGCCCGGCTGACCGCGCGGGTGGCCGGGCAGACGATCGGCCTGCGGGTCGACTCGGTCGGTGACGACGTGTTGCGGCTGACCTGGAACTGACTGCTTTCTGGGGCGTGCCGGGCCGCGTGGGCGCGTTGTCCTGCATCAGCGCGAAATGTCCGTCACGGGAGCTGATCTCGGTGCGCGCGCAGTTGTGGATCGCGGGCTAGGCGCTGCGGTAGCGGCCGAGCTGCAGGCCCAGCAGCGTGCCCCGGGCCAGCCGGATGGCGGTGGAATGCGCGACGACCAGGACGCGCCGTAATTCGGCATCGACCTCGACCAGGGCGGCGACGAAACGCTGCCCCGCCGCGTGCGGATCCTCGCCCGCGGGTGCTGGGCGGGGAGAACTCGGCCCTGCTCGGCAGATGGTGGGTGGCCGGGTCGTTGCGGGAGGCGGCCAAGGCGTCGGGGAACTGTTCGGCCATCTTGGCGATCGCCAGCCCGACCCAGCTCCGCTCCAGGGATCCCCGCGCCCCATCGACCTGGCGCTGAGTTCGCCCGGGTGGCGCTGGGTGCGCGGGTTGGCGCTGGGTGCGCTCGGCGGGCGTTGGGATCACCGGGCCGTCTCCGGGTGCCGGGGGTGAGCCGGTGCCGGCCGGCCGGAGTCGGCCGTCCGCGCGGGCGGATAGGCTGGCCCCCGCGTCACCGCCTGCGGTCGGCGCGAGGCCGCCGTGGCGCAACTGGTAGCGCACCCGACTTGTAATCGGGCGGTTAGGGGTTCAAGTCCCCTCGGCGGCTCT
>JBDHZW010000439.1:0-3599 GCA_039812105.1 Nakamurella sp. | reverse complement strand
CGGCGGCCGGCACCGGCGGGCCGGTGAACGGATCGCCCGTCCGGCCGGCGGTGCAGTCCCCCATCGTCCGTCAACTGGCCCGCACCCGCGGGATCGACCTCGAGGCGCTCGCCGGCACCGGCCCGAACGGCCTGATCACCCGGGGCGACGTGGAGGCCGCGACGGCCACGCTCGACATGGCGACCGCCACTCGGAACGTCGAGGACCGGACGGAGGTCGCGGCGCCGGCCACCCCGGCCACCGACGGCACCGATCGCCGCACCGGACTCGCGATCCGCGACCGGGTGCCGCTGCGAGGGCTGCGCAAGGCGGTCGCCGAGACCCTGACCCGCAGCCGCACCGAGATCCCCGAGGCCACCACCTGGGTCGACGTGGACGCCACCGACCTGCTCGCGCTGCGCACCTCCTGGGCCGAGAAGGGTCCGACCCCTGGCATTCTCGCGATGATCGCCCGGTTCGTAGTGGCCGGCCTGGCCCGGTTCCCGGAACTCAATGCCCGGGTCGACACCGAGCGTCAGGAGATCCAGCACTTCGACGGCGTCAACCTGGGCATCGCCGCGCAGACCGACCGGGGACTGGTCGTGCCGGCCATCCGGGACGCCCATCGGCTGGGCATGCGCGGGCTGCACGAGGAGATCAAGCGCCTGACCCAAGCGGCTCGGGACGGATCGGCGACGGCCTCGGAGCTGACGTCAGGATCGTTCACCCTGAACAACTACGGCGTGCTCGGCGTGGACGGCAGCGCCGCCATCATCAACCATCCCGAGGTCGCGATTCTCGGCATGGGCCGGATCATCCCCCGGCCCTGGGTGGTCGACGGGCAGATCGTGGCCCGGCAGATCGGCCAACTGTCCCTGGTCTTCGACCACCGGGTGTGCGACGGCGGCACCGCCGGCGGGTTCCTGCGATTCGTCGCCGACGCCATCGAGAACCCCACCTGGGCCATGGCCGAGCTGTAGGGCGCCGGCGCGCCCCGGTCAGTCCGCCGGCCAGGGACTCGCTCCACCGGGGGCGGTGAGCGAGTTGAACAGCTGCAGGCCCTGCAACTTGCCCGAGTGCATCCGCAACACCTGGGTGGAGGCGCAGTTGGCCGGCATCTCGACGAGCACCCGCCGGCCCGGCAGCCACTCGGGAATCACGGTGCGCCGGTGCATCTCGATCATCTGGGCGGGCACGAAGCAGGACTCGGTGGTCTTGGGCACCACATACGGCGAGACGAACCCGGGCAGCATCGCGGTCACCACCACGATGCCCTGTTCCTCGTCCACCGCCACCACCCGGGCGTCCGGGTCGGTCGGCCGGAACGGCGCCAGCCCCATGGACATCGTCACCTTGGCGTCCGACTCCCGGGGCTGGAGTCGGCCGGTCATCATCAGGTCCATGTAGTCCGGGTCCTCGTACACGACGCCGCCGAGCTCCATCAGCAGGCAGTCGTCGGTCGCCTCGGGGACCGGCAGCGAGGAGTCGTAGACGGCCCGGGCCAGCGCCTCCAGCTCGGCCCGGGTCGCCCGGCCGCCCGCCGGGATCGCCGAGGTCCAGCCGCCCGGGAACGTGCCGAGGTCGTCGGCCTGCATGACGAACCCGCCGTCGGCCCGGGACCGCGCCTTGTACATCTCGATCTCGGTGAGCCGGTCGTCGACCACCTTCAGCCGGGCCCAGAACATCGTCGAGCTGCCGCCCTCGTCCAGATTGGCGGTGACGAACAGTTGCCCGCGGACCGGGTCGACCACGTACTGGCCGACCCGGTTGATCCCGGTGACGGTCCGCCACCCGGTCATCATGGACAGCGCGCCGGCCACCGAGTTCTCGGTGGCCGCGTACCGGTCGGCCAGCGGCAGGGCGTCCGGGTCCCGCTTGACCATCGACTCGAGCAGTCGATCGGCATGGTCCCTCATCGTGTCTCCATCTCGTCGGTTCGACAAACTGCTCAGCGGGCTGCGACCCGGGCCTTCTGCACCCGCGGGTCGGGCACCGGCGACGCGGCCAGCAGCTCGCGGGTGTACTGCTCGGTGGGTTCGGAGGTGATCACGTCACCCGGTCCCTGCTCGACGATCCGGCCGGCCTTCATCACGCTGACCCGGTGGCACAGGTGGCGCACCACGTGCAGGTCGTGCGAGACGAACAGGTAGGCGGTGCCGACCCGTTCCTGCAGTTCGACCAGCAGGTCGATGATCCGCGCCTGGGTCGCCAGATCCAGCGCGGACAGCGGCTCGTCGCACACGATGAGCTTGGGTTCCAGCACGAACGCGCGGGCGATGGCGATCCGCTGCCGCTGGCCGCCGGAGAACTCGTGCGGCCGGCGGTCGGCGGCGTCCGCCGGCAGGTGCACCAGGTCCAGTGCCTCGCCCACCCGGCGGCGGGCGTCCGCGGCCGACATCCGGGTGACGGTCAGCGGTTCGGCCAGGATGCTGCCGACCTCCAGGCCCGGGTTGAGCGAATGGTACGGATCCTGGAACACGACCTGCAGGTCGGCGGCCAGCCGCCGACGCTCCGCCCGGCCGGCCGCGGTGATGTCGCGGCCGTCGAACGTGATCGACCCGTCGGCCACCGGGACCAGGCCGAGCACGGCCCGGCCGAGGGTGGACTTGCCCGAACCAGATTCGCCGACCAGGCCCACGGTCTCGCCCCGCCGGATGTCCAGCGACACCCCGTGCAGCGCGGTGAACCGGGTCCGGCGCAGCCCGCGCGAGGCGTACTCGACGCGGACGTCACGGATGTCCAGCAGCGTCATGCCGGTCGCCCTTCGGTGATGTCGGACCAGGCCGGCCGCGGGTCCGCGTCGGCCAGGGTGGCGGCGAGCAGGCCCCGGGTGTACGGGCTGGTCGGCCGGTAGAACACGTCCTCGACGCTGCCGACCTCCTGCAGCGCACCTGATTTCAGCACGGCGACGTCGTCGCACAGCTCGGCGGCCACGCCCAGGTCGTGGGTCACCAGCAGCACCCCGAGGTCGCGCTCGGCCTGCAGCCGGCGCAGCAGCGCCAGCACCCCCGACTGCACGGTGACGTCCAGCGCGGTGGTCGGCTCGTCGGCCACCAGCAGCCGCGGCTGCAGCGACAGCGCGGCCGCGATCAGCACCCGCTGCGCCATCCCGCCGGAGATCTCGTGCGGGTACTTGCGCAGCACCGCCGGCGGGTCCGGGATCGACACGCTCTCCAGCAGGTCCAGCGCCTCCTGCCGGGCGGCGCCGCGGGACATCCCGCGGGCCATCCGCAGCGGCTCGGTCAGCTGGTCGCCGATGGTGAAGCACGGGTCGAGATTGGCCAGCGGCTCCTGCGGGATGTAGGCGACCCCGCCGACCCGGCTGCGCTGCCGCTGCTTGGCGGTCATGCCCAGCAGATCGGTTCCGTCGAACAGGATGCGGCCCGCGGTGACCGAGGCCGACTCCGGCAACAGTCCCAGGATCGAGAAGGCGATCTGCGTCTTGCCCGAGCCGGACTCGCCGACCAGACCCAGCACCCGGCCCCGCTCGATCGTCAGGTCGATGCCGGTGACCACCTCCCGGACCCCGTCGTGCGCGGTGGCGTAGGCGACGGTCAGGCCCTCCACGCGCAGCAGCGGGTCCGCGGCCGGCGCGCCGGCCTTGACGGTCGAGACCGCCG
>JBDHZW010000438.1:0-3619 GCA_039812105.1 Nakamurella sp. | reverse complement strand
GTTAGGTTGGGCGGCATGGAGTTCCGATACCTGGGCCGCAGCGGCCTGAAGATTTCCGCGATCACCTACGGCAACTGGCTCACCCACGGCTCCCAGGTGGAGAACGAGGTGGCCACCGCCTGCGTGCGGGCCGCGCTGGACGCCGGCATCACCAGCTTCGACACGGCCGACGTCTACGCGAACGGCGCCGCCGAGTCGGTGCTCGGCGTGGCCCTGCGCGGTGAGCGGCGCGAGTCGCTGGAGATATTCACCAAGGTGTACTGGCCGACCGGTCCGCGCGGGCACAACGACGTCGGCCTGTCCCGCAAGCACATCGCCGAGTCGATCGACGCGTCGCTGACCCGGCTCGGCACCGACTACGTGGACCTGTACCAGGCGCACCGGTTTGACACCGAGACGCCGCTGGAAGAGACCATGCAGGCGTTCGCCCAGGTCGTCCGGCAGGGCAAGGCGCTGTACATCGGGGTCAGCGAGTGGACCGCGGACCAGATCCGCGAGGGCCACGAATTGGCCCGGCAGCTGGGCTTCCAGCTGATCTCCAGCCAGCCGCAGTACTCCATGCTGTGGCGGGTGATCGAGGACCGGGTGGTGCCGACCTGCCGGGAACTGGGCCTGTCGCAGATCGTCTGGTCCCCGGTGGCCCAGGGTGTGCTGACCGGCAAGTACCGGCCGGACGCCCCGCCGCCGGCCGGCTCGCGGGCGACCGACGACAAGGGCGGCGCCCGGATGATCGAGCGGTTCATGCGCCCGGAGGTGCTCACCGCCGTGCAGGGCCTCCGTCCGATCGCCGACGAACTTGGCGTCACCATGGCCCAGCTCGCGCTGGCCTGGGTGCTGCACAACGACAACGTGGCCGCCGCATTGGCCGGCGCGTCCCGCCCGGAGCAGGTCGCCGAGAACGTCAAGGCGATCGACCTGCAGATCCCGCCCGAGCTGCTGACCCGGATCGACGACGTGCTCGCCGAGGTGGTGGTGCGGGATCCGGCGCTGACCGCGAAGAACGCACCGGAAACCCGGCCGGCCTGACGGATCAGCCGGCCGCGTCCAGGTGCGCGACGAACGCGGCCAAGAATTCCGCCGGCTTCTCCAGGAACGGCGAGTGGGCGGTGTCCGCGATCGGCACCTCCCGGTAGGCGCCGCCGGCGGCCGCGTACCGGTCGAGCACCGCCCGGGTCTGGCCGACCATCGGCTGGAGCGGGTAGACCTCCGGGCCGGGCCAGCCGGGTACCAGGCCGAGCTCGCCGAGTCGCGCGAAGTCGTACAGGCTGGTGTCCGACACGATCAGGTCGTCGGTGCCGCGCACCCACAGGATCGGCGGCTTGGGTTCGATCGAGGGCAGGTCATCGATCCGGAAGTGGTTCGGCGCCAGGGTGTTCAGGACGCCCCGATCGCCGGCGACGACGCCGGGCCAGACGTCGGTGGCGGTGAAGTCGCCCGGGTAGTGGTCCTCGCCGAGCCGGGTGGTCAGCATGGATTCGACCATGTAGTCCAGTCCCTCGGGCACGAACGGCGGCTTCACGTAGTGGGCCAGCAGGACGTTGCGCGGGGACAGCGGGCTGTCGGCCGACCGGTCCTTGGCCGCCAGCTGGGCGACGAAGCCGGGATTGGCGGTGCCGCCCCCCGACCCCAGACCCGGCGGCTCCGCCAGGGCGCCGTCGAGACCGGCGGTGCCACCGAAGCCGTACGGCGACACCGGATTCACCAGGGTGACCGACTCGAAGGCGACCGGATCGTCACGCAGACACTGCAGGACGACTCCCCCGCCCAGGCTCCAGCCGACGATGTGCACCCCGGTCAGGCCGAGCGCGGCGACGGCGGCCAGCACGTCGTCGGAGTAGTCGCGGACGCCGCGGGTGGCGTCGACGGGTGCCGGGTCGGTGTCGCCGAAGCCGCGCAGGTCCAGCGCGATCGGCCGGAAGCGCTCGGGCAGGTCGAGCATCAGGTGCTGCCAGAACAGGGCGGAGGAGACGTTGCCGTGCACGAGGACGACCGGGGTGCCCACTCGGCCGCCGACTTGCAGCACGTTGACCGTCAGCCGGGCGGTTGGGATGCGGGAGGCGCTGATGCCGGGGAGAAGAAGATCCATCCGGCCATTGTGACCAACGGCCCTCCAGTTGATCATGGCGTTCTCTGCACGGAATCCGGCGTGTCGCCGGTGTGTCGTGCAGAGATCGTCATGATCAACAGCCAGGGGTTGCCTGTTCAGTGGCCGATCAGTGGCCGACGGCCACCAGGTGACGCCGCTCGGTCGGGGCGGGTGCGGTGGGAGCGGCCGGCGTGCTGGCGCCCACCAGTTCCCGGGACAGGCTGCGGGCGGCGATGGACAGCGGCCCCAGGATCGGCTGCAGGTCGGTGCCCAGGTCACGGACCGCGAGCTCGATGGCGGCCACCACGTCCCCGCCGGAGCCGAAAACCGGCACCGCGACGCCGCAGATACCGGCTTCCAGCTGCCACTTGGCCACGGCCACCCGGGTCAGCCGGGTGACCCCCAGGGCCCGACGCAGCCGGGCCGGCGCGGTCACGGTGTGCGGCGTGTACTGGCGCAGGCCGCGCAGGATGGTCATCTCGACCGTGCGCTGCGGGGAGAAGGCCAGCAGCACCCGGCCCAGGGCGGTGGCGTGCAGCGGCAGGGTGGCCGCCGCCGAAAAGGAGGTGGCCGGCTGCGGGCCGGGGTCCTTCTGGATATAGGCGACCTCGAGTTCGCGCAGCACACCCAGGCGAGCCCGGCAGTGGGTGACCGCGGCCAGGTCGTCCAGCACGTACGGAGCCCGCTCGGCGACGCTGGGCGGTGCGACGTTCGTGGCCCCCATCGCCCGCAGCGGCAGGCCGGCGCGGTACTGGCCGTCGCTGGTGCGCTCCAGCAGCCGGCGGGAGGCGAGTTCGGAGGTCAGGCGGTGGGCGGTGGACACCGGCAGGCCGGCCAGCCGGGCGATCTCGGTCAGCGAGTGCTCGCTGCCCTCGGTGAACGTCATCAGGATCGAGGTGATCTTGCTCGTCACCGAACGTCCGGACTCGGTCGCGTTCCCGGCCAAATGAATCTCTCCCGCCATCGGGGCAGCGCGACGGATCGCCGCGCTGCAAGGTGTGCTCAAGTCGTGCCGGCCCGGACGGGTGGGCGCCCGGGCCACCTGTGTCCAGGGCTGGACACAGGGACGAAACACCGGTGACGCCTCCGCCTGCGCCCTCCAAGAGGGGCTCGGCGTTCCCGGTGCACTTACCTTCCCAACCGGGCCATGTCTGAACAACCTCGTTGTACCGCTGAATGGACCGAAACGGCCGGTTGAGCCGGAAACCGGGGGGCACCTGGGGTCCGGCCCGGGGTGCTCGACGTCTTCCACTGCGCGGAAAGAGGTGGTTTCGGCGGCCGTGCCGTGCCGTGCCTGCGGTGCGGATGTCGGGCGTAAATACCGGCGATCCATCCGGACAAACGGTGCGATCGTGACGAGGTATACCGTGGCTCGGGTGCGCGACCACACGATCGTGATCGGCGGCGGGCCAGCCGGGCTCGGCACGGCCGCGGAGTTGCTCGCCCGCGGGTTCAGTTGCACGGTGCTCGATGCCGGCGGGTCGATCGGCTCGTCCTGGGCCGGGCGCTACGCCGGTCTGCGGTTGCACACCG
>JBDHZW010000437.1:0-3619 GCA_039812105.1 Nakamurella sp. | reverse complement strand
GTCACCGGCAGCCACACCATCGCACCCGATTCCACCATCACCCTCTCGTTCGAGGGGGGCAGCGTGTCCGCGAACGCCGGCTGCAACACCATGGTCGGCCGGTACACCCTGGTGGGCGGCAAGCTGACCGCACCCCAGTTGGCGTCGACCATGATGGCCTGCGACGAGGCCCTGATGCAGCAGGACACCTGGCTGGCCGCGATGCTGGCCGCCGGCCCGTCGTACACGCTGGCCGGGGACACGCTGACGCTGAGCGACGGCACCGACACGGTCGTGCTCGGGCCCGCGCCCAGCGGCGCCGCGGTGCTCGAGTCGACCGGGTGGAAGGTCACCGACATGCAGACCATCACCAGCCAGGCCAACACGATGACCGCGGTCGACCCGACCCTCCGCGCCTGGTTGCGGTTCCGGGCGGGCGAGGTGGCCGGTAACAACTCCTGCAACCTGCTGGGCGGCCCGGTCGAGATCGGTGACGACACCCTGACGTTCGGCGCGCTGCGGCAGACCCTGATCGCCTGCGAGGGGGCCAGCGGCGAGCTCGAGGGCTTCATCTCCCAGGTGCTGCAGGGCCGGACGACCTACACGATCTCCGCCGGCGGCGGCACCAAGTTCCTGATGATCATGTCGACCGCCGGCACCAAGGGTCTCGGGCTGACCGCGGACGACAGCGTCGGGCAGGACGCCTTCGCCGACGAGTCCGGTTCGGCCACACCGACCTCGGGCTGAGCCGGCTCGGTACCCGGGCGCCCGGCCCGGCTCACAGCCCGACGATCCCGCCGACCTGGCCCCGCAGCCGGTCCAGGTCGGCGGACGCCTCCGCGCGCAGCGCCGCCAGGTCGGCACCGCCGGCCACCGGGACGTGAATCTGCAGGTAGCACTTGAGTTTCGGCTCGGTGCCGGACGGCCGGACCACCACCCGCACCCGGCCGGTCCGCCAGCGCAGGCCGTCGGTGCGGGGCAGCAGGTCGGTCGACTCGGTGACGGTCTCGGCCAGCAGTTCACCGGGCGGGTCGGCCCGCAGCCGGCGCATCGCCGCCGCGATCAGCGACAGGTCGTCGACCCGGACCGACAGCTGCCCGGTGACGAACAGCCCGTGCGCGCGGGCCAGTTCGTCCAGCCGGTCCGGCACCGTTCGCCCGGCCGCGGCCAGCTCGGCCACCAGGTCGCAGGCCAGCACCGCGGCCGAGATGCCGTCCTTGTCCCGCACGTGCTCCGGGTCGACGCACAGGCCCAGCGCCTCCTCGTAGCCGAAGACCAGTCCGGTGCCGGCCCCGTCCCCGGCCCGGACGATCCACTTGAAGCCGGTCAGGGTCTCGTCGTACCGGGCGCCGTGACCGGCCGCGACGGCGGCCAGCAGTTCGGCCGACACGATGGTGGTGGCGACCAGCGGGTCCGGGTGCCGGGTCCGGTCGAGGTGACGCAGCACGTGATCGCCCAGCAGGGCCCCGGTCTCGTCGCCGGTGAGCATCCGCCAGGAGCCGCCGTCCGGCACGCCGATCGCGCACCGGTCGGCGTCCGGGTCCAGCGCCACCGCGACGGCCGCGTCGGACCCGGCCGCCAACGCCAGCAGCAGGTCGGTGGCGCCCGGTTCCTCCGGGTTGGGAAACGGCACCGTCGGGAAACCGCCGTCCGGCACGGCCTGCTCGGACACCACCTGCACCCGCGGGTATCCGGCCAGATGCATTGCCTTGACGGCGATCTCGCCACCCACCCCGTGCATGGGGGTGAGCGCGACGGTCAGGTCGGCCGGGGTCCGGGCCAGGGACGCCGCCCGTGCCAGGTAGGCCGGCACGACGTCCGCCGGCCAGGGCGCCGTCCCCGACGCGACGCCGACCGATCGGGCCGGCGGGGCCGCCTCGATGGCCCGTTCGATCTGCCCGTCCTGCGGCGGGACGAGCTGCGCGCCGCCCCGCAGGTACACCTTCAGGCCGTTGTCCTGCGGCGGGTTGTGGGACGCGGTGACCTGCAGGCCGGCCGCCGCGCCGCGCTCCCGGACGGCGAACGCGGTCAGCGGGGTGGGCAACGCGTCCGGCGCCAGCAGCACCGAGAAACCCTGCGCGGCCAGCACGCCGGCCGCGTCGGCGGCGAACTCGGCGGAGCGGCGGCGGGCGTCGTAGCCGACCACCACGCTCGCCCCGCGCTCCCCGGTGGCCAGCAGGAAGGTGCCGATGCCGTGCGCGGCCCGGCGGACCACGGCCAGGTTCATCCCGTTCGGGCCGGCCCGCAGCGGACCACGCAGCCCGGCCGTGCCGAAACTCAGCGGCGCCGCCATCCGGTCGGCGAGATCGGTGACGGCGTCGGGACTCCCGGCCATCGCCGCGGCGAGGATGCGCTGCAACTCGGTGCGGTCGTCCGCGGACGGGTCGTCGGCGATCCACCGCATCGCGGCGTCCCGGGTGTCGGGATCCAGCCGGGGCGAGGTCACGCTCCGGCCACCAGCTCCGCCAGCAGGTCGCCCATCCGTCCGGCGGCGGCCCGGCCGGTGGCCAGCACCTCCTCGTGGTCCAGCGGCTCGCCGGTCATCCCGGCGGCCAGGTTCGTCACCAACGACAGGCCGAACACCTCGACGCCGGCGGCCCGCGCGGCGATCGCCTCCAGCACGGTGGACATGCCGACCAGGTCGGCGCCCAGGCCGCGGAGCATCCGGATCTCGGCCGGGGTCTCGAAGTGCGGGCCGGGCAGCTGCGCGTAGACCCCCTCGGTCAGCGACGGGTCGATCCGCCGGGCCAGTTCGCGCAGCCGCGGCGAGTACAGGTCGGTCAGGTCGACGAACGTGGCGCCGGCCAGCGGCGACGTCGCGGTCAGGTTCAGGTGGTCCGAGATCAGCACCGGATCACCGGGTCTCATGCCCTCGCGGATGCCGCCGGCGGCGTTGGTCAGCACGATCAGCCGGGCTCCGCACGCGGCCGCGGTGCGCACCGCGTGCGCGACGGCGCCGACCCCGCGGCCCTCGTACAGATGGGTGCGGCCGAGGAACACCAGGGCGCGCTTGTCGCCGACCGGGATCGACCGGACCCGACCGGCGTGGCCCTGCACCGTCGGCGGGGCGAACCCGGGCAGCGTCGACACGTCCAGATCGGCGGTGGCCGTGCCCAGCCGCTCGGCGGCGGGCAACCAGCCCGAGCCCATCACCAGGGCAACGTCGTGATGCAGGGCTCCGGTGGCCCGGGCGATCGCGGCGGCGGCCTCTTCGGCCGTGGCGGGATCGAAGGCGGCGGCGTCGACGGACATGCCCGGAGCGTAGTCAGTCGATCGTCGAGTCCGCCGCTGCGACGTCGACGACGACGACTCCGACGACGACGGTGCCCGCGGTCGGCGTCGCACCGGCGGCATTGCCGTCGGCCGCGTCCGCGATCAGCCGCACCGCGAAGAACCCGACGACCGCCGCCAGCACCGCGGCCACCACGGCCGCCACGATGCGGGTTCGATTCGACGTCGGGGGGGCCTCGTCCGGCAGCGGGGGCAGGGCGGCGGCATCGGACCGGGCCCACGGCGGCGGTGGCAGCGGCTCCGCGCGACTGTCGAAGCCCGGGCCGGCCTGACCGGCGGCCTGCTGGATGCCGGGCAGTGGGATGTGCCCGCTGAGCTGCCCGGAGTCGGCCGCCGGCGCGCGGGTCTC
>JBDHZW010000436.1:0-3650 GCA_039812105.1 Nakamurella sp. | reverse complement strand
GCACCTACGGTGGCGTCACCGTGGCGAGCGGAACCTTCGACGCGGTGGTCGACCCGACCGGCGTCGAGGTCGATGACGACGTTCCCGTCACCTCGCAGTGCACGGCCACCGAGGGCGATCTCGGTCCACCATCGACCGATCCGGCCTATCGCTGGCTCACCCCGCGGGCCACCGGGACCACCGTCAGTGCTGCGGGCCCGAACGTCGTCACCGTGGCCAACAGCCTGACCCGGGACAACGGCCAGGTGGTGGTGAACAAGGAGGTCACCGGCGCCTCCGACGGCTACATCGGCACCGGCGCGGACTTCACCATGCACGGGCAGTGTCTGGTCCCGGGCCATCCTGAGATCCCGACCCGGTACGCCGACGGCACCATCGCCAATCACGGATCGGTGACCATCTCGCCGGTCTCGGTCGGCTGGACCTGCTCGGGCTTCGAGGACACGCCCAGCCAGGGTCTGCTCAAGGACGCCTCGTACGCGTGGGGCACGCCGGTCATCACCGGCCGCCCCGCCTTGACCCCCGAGATCGGCGGGACGTTCGTGCTGCCCGGCGCCGGGGCCATCCAGGAGTTCGACGTGCAGAACCCGGTGGTCCGGGTGAGCAGCACGTTCCGGATCACCAAGACCGTGGTGGACCCGTTCGGCGCGCTGGTCGCCGGCACCCAGTTCTCCGGCACCTACTCCTGCACGTACGGCGGCGACGAACCGGTGACCGGAACCTGGACGCTGGAGAACGGGGGCACCTTCACCGGGCCGTCGGTCTACCTGAACTCGGTCTGCACGGTCACCGAGAACGACCTGGGGACCACGGGCCTGGCCAACGGTTCCTTCGCCTGGGCGGCACCGACGATCGGCGCGCCGGTCACCGTGGTGCCGGGCGGCACCGCGACGGTCGCCGTCGTCAACACCGTCGAGCGGCTCTACGGCGGCCTGGCGGTGACCAAGACGCTGACCGGCGAGACGGCCGGCGTCAAACCCGGAACCACCTTCACCGGAGTCTGGACCTGCACCCTGGGCGACCAGACCTGGACCGACCGCTGGACCGTCGGCGCCAACGCGTCCGTCACCGTGTTCACCGCCGCGGACGCGAAGGTGCCGGCCACCGCGGTGTGCTCCATCGTGGAGGACACCCCGAGCGCGGATGCACTGGTGGACGGCTCGTACGCCTGGGCGGACCGAACCTACGATCCGGCGTCGGTGACGCTGGCCGACGGACAGACCGGGCAACTGGGCGTCACCAACACGGTGCAGCGCGTTTACTCGAGCTTCGAGGTGGCCAAGCGGATTACCGGTCCGGTGCAGGCGGACGGTCTCGTCCCGACCGGCCGGCAGTTCACCGGCACCTGGTCGTGCCGGTACGGCACCGACGACCCGGTCACCGGCACCTGGACCGCCAGCGTGGCCACGGCGTGGGTGCAGCCGGGCATCCTCGTGGGCTCGATCTGCACGGTGACGGGTGAGACCCCGCCGGGCGCCGGCGGCCAACCCGTCACCAACGACTCGTCCTACGTCTGGACCGGGACCCCGGACCTGGGGACGACGGCCACCGTCACTCCGCCGACCGCAGCGAACCAGACGATCACCGTCACCAACCCGACCGATCGGATCTTCGGCCGGTTCTATCTCAGCAAGTCGGTCAGCGGAGACATCGGCGGCATCACCGACCCCGAACCGTTCCCGATGACCTACTCCTGCCAGCCGGGCGACGGTCCGGCGATCACCGGCGACGTCTCGGTGAGCGCGGGCGAGCGGGTGGACGTCGGGCCGGACGAGGGCGACGACGTGCGGGTGAACATTCCGGTGGGCAGCGTCTGCACGCTCACCGAGCCGTTGGACACCATGCCGCCGCTCAAGGACAGTGCCTGGAGATGGGACGATCCGGAGTTCGAGGTCGTCGGCGACATCCCGACGGCCGGCCCGGTGACACAAACCTGCGTCGCGCCGCCGGCGGGCGAACCCCAGGTCACGCCCTGCCTCGGCTTCCCGGCCCGGTCCGTCACGGTGACCATCCCCCGCCCCCAGGAGGACTACCCCGAACCGCCGACCGTCGGGCTGGCCATCGACAACCCGGTGGTCAAGACGGACGGCTCCTACACGGTCACCAAGACCAGCGACCCGGGCACCGGGAGCGTCGTGCTGCCGGGTCAGACGGTTACCTACTCGGTCACCGTGACCTCCACCGGCGACGTGCCGGTGCACGACGTCGTCGTCACCGACGACCTGTCGTCCGTGCTGCCGTCCGCGACCCTGGGCACGATCACCGCCCCGGACGGCACGACGGCCGCTCTGACCGGTACCAGGTTGGTGTGGACGGTCGGCGATGTCCCCAACGGCGAGACCCGTACTCTGACCTACCAGATCACGGTCAACCCGGGTGCCGTCGGGGTGACGATCAAGAACCTGGTGACCGCCACCGGCGACGTGCCGCCGGAGGAATGCGATCCGTGCACCACGGACCACACCACCCCGTTGCCGCCGACCATCACCAAGGCGGCCGACGGCCTGCCGGTGTTCGACGCGGCGACCGGAACCTGGACGGTGCCGTACGCGATCACGGTGACCAACCCGAACCCCGACGACGCGGTGCCGTACACGCTGACCGACCACATCGCATTCCCGACGAACGTGCCGATCGTCTCCGGCTCGGTGACGTCGGCGCCGGACGGCGTGACGTTGGCCGACCCACCGTGGAACGGCTCCGACCGGACCACCATCGCGGCGGACGCCACGCTGCCGGCCGGGGCCACCCACACCTATCGGGTCGCGGTCGTCGCCACCGTCCCGCCGACGCTGGACTCGGCGCAACTGGAATGCGCCGCGACCGGGTCGGGCGGCGGGTCCGGCTTCTTCAACCTGGCCGCCGTGTCGTCGATGGGCACCTCGTCGTCGGCCGACGCCTGCGATCCGATCCCGGTGATGCTGGTGGTCACCAAGCAGTGGGTGATCGACGGCGTCGCCTACACCGACGGCGACCAGCCGGCCGGCTACTCGGCCACGCCGACCATCGGCGGCGTCGAGGCCCTTTGGGGGACGGTGTACGTCGGCTTCGCTCCGGGCACCGTCGTCGACGTCCAGGAGACCGCGACGGTGCCGGATTCCTGCGCGACGTCCGCGACCGGGACCGGGGAGGTCACGCTGACGGCGCCGCTCACCTCGCTGACGGTGACCAACGTCGTCGACTGCGCGGGTCCGCCGCCGACCACCACGCCGACGACGCCCGCGCCCACCACCACCCTCACGACCCTGACCACGGCCTACCCGCCGGGCCCGGGCCCGGGCCCGACCCCGCCCCTGCCCAACACCGGGTTCTCCATCGAGCCGTTCGTGTTCTGGGGCCTGGGGCTGCTGCTGGCCGGCGGGTTGCTGATGTTCGGGGCACGGCGCCGCTGGCACCGGCCGCCCGGCTGACGGCGCCGGCGCCGCACCTGCTCCGCGGGGAAGATCGGGTCGTCCCGCGCGACCTGATCTTCCCGGCGGACCCGGCGCGCCCCGCCCACTAGGGTCGAGGTTGTGTCCGAACCCGCTGACGTCGCCGAGCGCCTGGCGGTCGCCCGGGAGCGGGTCCGGGTGGCCGCCGAGGCGAGCGACCGCGATCCGTCGTCGGTGCGGATCCTGCTGGCCACCAAGACCCAGCCGGCGCCGGTGATC
>JBDHZW010000435.1:0-3672 GCA_039812105.1 Nakamurella sp. | reverse complement strand
CGACCGCCGGCGCCGACCGGGCCGCCGCGCTCAACGAACTCGGCGAGGCGCAACGACTGACCGGCGCGGTCGACGCCGCCCGCGACGCCCACCGGGCCGCCGCCGAGTTGGCCGGCGAGCAGGTAAGGCCGGATGAACTCGCCCGCGCCGCACTGGGTTTCACCGGTGGCGTGGACGGTTTCGAGGTCCGGGTGGGCGACCCGGCCGGGCGGGAACTGCTGGACCGGGCGGCGGACGCGCTGGGCCCCGCCGACCACCCGCTGCTGGCCCTGGTCGGGGCCCGGCGCAGCCTGGTCAGCGCGTCCACCGACGCCCCCGGCGACCGGTCTCGGGCCGCGGGAGCGGCGGTGGAGATGGCCCGGCGGATCGGCGACCGGCACGTCGAGGCGGCCACCCTGGCCGCCTACTGTGACGCGATCGCCGGACCCGACCACCAGGACCGGCGGGAGCGGGCGGCCCGCCGGATGATCGCCCTGACCCACGGCCGCGATCCGGTTCTGCACCTGCTGGGCCGCCGGCTGCTGGTCGTCGCGCTGTGCGAGCGGGGCGCCTTCGCCGAGGTGGACACCGAGATCCGGGCGTACCGGGACGCGGTCGCCGACCTGCACGCGCCCGGCCTGGCCTGGCTGCCGGACGTGTGGACCGGTATGCGGGCGCTGCTGTCCGGCGACGTGCCGGCGGCCCTGCGCACGGCCGCCGAGGTGGAGCGGATCGGCCGGCTGGCCCGAAGCGACAACGCCACGCTGATGGCGTTCACCCTGCGGATGCACGCCCACCAGACCGGCGGCGACCCGGCCGGCATGATTCCCGAAGTGCGCGAGGTGATGTCGCGGCTCAATCCCGGCTTCCTGGCGACCACCTACCTGGCCGGGCCGGCCTGGCTGGTGCTGGCCGGCGGCGACGACACCGACGCCCGCGCCGTCCTCGACCGGTTCCTGGCGGAGCGGGCCGACGACACCCCGCGCGACGCCGAATGGCTCGAAGGGCATTGGGCGATGGGCGAACTGGCGGTCGCGTTGCGGAGCCGGGCGGCCGCGCACCGCATCCACGACCGGCTGGCGCCGTACCCGCAGCTGTGGGCGGTCGACGGGGTGGGGGCGGCCACCTTCGGCGTCGTCGCCCACCAGCTCGGCCGGCTGGGCCGGTTCCTCGGCCGGCCCGACGCGGCCGGCCGGCTGCGGGAGGCGCTGGCCGCCTACCGTTCGGCCGGCGCGCCGCTGCTGGCCGCCCAGGTCGAGCGGGAGCTGGGCGGGTCGGCGGGTGTCGTCGCCGACGACCACGGTCCGTCGGTCGGCCGGCTGGAACGGTCCGGCCGGTCCTGGCGGCTCACCTGGCGCGGCCGGTCGACGACCGTGCCGGACGGCAAGGGAATCCGTGATCTGACACAGCTGCTGCGCCGGCCGGGGCGCCCGGTGCCGGCCGTCGATCTGGTCGCGGCGGCCGGCGGACCTCGGCCGGAGGATGTCGGCGGCGACCTCGGACCGGTGCTGGACGATGCGGCCCGCCGCGCCTACCGGGCCCGGCTGGCCGACCTGGCCGAGGATCTCACCGTCGCCGAGGCCGATCACGACACCGGCCGGGTCGAGCGGCTGCGGCTCGAGCACGAGTTCCTGACCGCCGAGCTGGCCCGCGCGACGGGTCTCGGCGGCCGCGCCCGGACGGCCGCCGAGCCGGCCGAGCGGGCGCGCAAGGCCGTCACCATGCGGATCCGGGCCGTCGTCGCGGCGATCGAGCGGGAGGACCCGGCCCTCGGCCGGCACCTGCGGCTCGCCGTGCACACCGGCCGGGTATGCGTGTACGAGCCGGAGGGCGAGGTGATCTGGCTGGGCTGACCAGGACCTGACACTGTCACGTCCGACCTGACGCCTCCTGGATGGCGGCGCCGGACGGACGCCGCCCAACCCAGCAGAGGAGGGGCCATGACCCTGACCGACACCGCACCCGAGATCACCACCGACGCGGCCGCCGACGACGCCGTCGAGGAGCTGAGTGGACGGCTGTTCCTGGCCGGGGTGGAGGCGTTCGAGCTGTGCGCGGTCCACCTGGGCGTCCGGCTCGGCCTGTACCGGAGCCTGCACGCCGACGGCCCGGCCACCGCCGGCGAGCTGGCCGCCCGGGCCGGCATCGCCGAGCGGTACGCCCGGGAGTGGCTGCAGGCGCAGGCCGTCGCCGGCTTCGTCACTGCCGAGGGAACGGACGTCGTCACCGCCCGGTTCGCGCTGGCCGCCGGCGCCGCGCAGGTGCTGGTCGACCGCACCCATCCGGCGTACCTGGGCGGGCTGGCCGAGGCGCTGGCCGCGGTCGGCGGCGTCCTGCCCCGGCTGGCGCAGGCCTACCGCACCGGCGAGCCCGTCACCTACCCCGAGTACGGCCCGGACGCCGTGTCGGCCCAGGCCGCGCTCAACCGCCCCGCCTACGCCAACAGCCTGGTCCAGGACTGGCTGCCCGCCGTCCCGGACCTGTACGCCCGGCTGTCCGACACCGACAACCCGGCCACCGTAGGTGATTTCGGCTGCGGCGCGGGCTGGGCGTCGATCGCCCTGGCCGCCGGCCTGCCGCACCTGCGGGTTGTCGGCGTCGACAACGACGAGGCGTCGGTGGCCGCCGCCCGCGGCAATGTCCTGGAGCAGGGCGTCGCCGACCGGGTGCGGGTCGAGGTCGCCGATCTGTGCGCGCCGGACCCGGTGGCGGATCGGTTCGACGTCATCTTCTTCTTCGAATGCGTGCACGACTTTCCGCGGCCGGTGCAGGCGCTGCGGGCGGCCGCCGGCGCGCTGCGGGAGGGCGGGAGCGTCGTCGTGATGGACGAGAACGCGCAGGAGACGTTCACCGCCCCCGGCGAGCCGGTCGAGCGATTCCTGGCGTCGGCCAGCGCCCTGTGGTGCCTGCCGCAGGGCCTGGTGGGCGACAATCCCGAACCCGTCGGCACTCTTATGCGCCCGTCGACCATGCGGTCGCTGGCCGGGCAGGCCGGGTTCTCCTCGGTCGAGGTGCTGCCGATCGAGCACCCGTTCTTCCGGTTCTACCGGCTGGCGAGGTGAGACCCGTCATGGACATTCCCGGGTTGCGACTGGACGGACGGGTGGCGGTGGTCACCGGCACCTCCGCTGGTCTCGGCCGGCGGTTCGCCCAGGCGCTGGACGCGGCCGGCGCGTCGCTGGTGCTGGCCGCCCGCCGCCTCGACGAGAACGTCGAACTGGCCGCTGGTCTGCGGGACGCGGTGCCGGTTCGCTGCGACGTCACCGTCCCGGCCGACCGGCAGGCGGTGGTCGACACCGCGCTGGCCCGGTTCGGCCGGATCGACGTGCTGGTGAACAACGCCGGCGACGCCGTTTCGGTTCCCGCCGAGGACGAGTCGGACGAGCAGGTGCGGTCGACGCTGGAGATCAACACGGTCGGGCTGTTCGCGATGTGCCGGTTGGTCGGCCGGCACATGCTGGAGCGGGGCGCGGGGTCGATCGTCAACATCGCATCCCTGGCCGCGACCGCGGGGCTCGACCGTTACCCGCTCGCCTCGTACGTGGCGAGCAAGGCCGCCGTCGTCGGGCTCACCCGAGAGTTGGCCGCCCAGTGGGGCTCCCGAGGGGTTCGGGTGAACGCGATCTCGCCGGCCTGGTTCCCGACCCGGACCAGCGGCTTCCTGCGGGACCCGGATCAGGTCGCCTGGATCAG
>JBDHZW010000434.1:0-3688 GCA_039812105.1 Nakamurella sp. | reverse complement strand
ACGTCGGGTCGGTGCTGGTGCACACCGTGTCGGCGGGGGTGCCGCTGGTCTGCGAGCCGCTCGCCGTCCGCCGCCGCCCGGCCGTGATGATCGACGCCCAGTTCAGCGTGCCGTTCAACGTCGCCCTCGGCCTGCTGACCGGTCGCGTCGACTTCCGCGACTTCACCCCGCGGCTGTTCGCCGACCCGGCGCTGCGCGAGCTGATGGACCGGGTCGAGTACCGGGTGGACCCCGATTTCGACCGCCGGTACCCGATCGACTGGCCGGCCCGCGTCGACGTCCGGCTGTCCGACGGGTCGACGGTGAGCGCCGAGACCCGCTACGCCCGAGGGGATCCGCGGAACCCGCTGAGCTGGAACGAGGTCGTCGACAAGCATCGCGGCGTCGTCGACGGCTTCGTCGACGGCCCACTCGACGACGAGATCATCGCTCTCGTCGCCGATCTCGACCAGATGCCGGGAATGGCTGCGCTGACGGCCGCGTTCGGGCGGCTGCGGTTGGACTGACCCGGGGCCCGTTCGAGACCGTCGGGTGGGGCTCAGTCGCCAGCGGGCCGGGCCGCGAACGTCCGGCCGTTCTCGGCGTCCCACACGTCACCCGGCAAGGCGCCGGGCAGGTCGGCATTCCCCTCGGCGACGAAGATCGGGTCCCGGCCGGCGGCCTCCTGCCGGCGATAGTCGGCGAACGCCCCGAACGCCCACTTGCCGAGCAGGGTGATCGCGACCAGGTTGACGATGGCCATCAGGGCCATCGCGACGTCGGCGATCGACCAGACGGTCGCCAACGCGGCGATCGCGCCGACCGCCACGGACAGCAGCACCACAACCCGGAAGCCGTTGATCACCAGCCGGTTCGCGCCGAGGAAGAACAGGTTGACCTCGGCGTACGAGTAGTTTCCCAGGACCGAGGAGAACGCGAAAATGGTGATCAGGAACGTCATCAGCGAGTTGCTCCACGGACCCAGCGCCGCCGCGACCGCCGCCTGGGTCAGCGTGGCCCCCGCGATGCCGCCGGTGTTCGCCGGGTCATACACCTCGGGCCCGGACACCAGGATGATGAACGCGGTCGAGGTGCAGATCACCATGGTGTCGACGAAGACGCCGAGCGACTGGACGAAGCCCTGCTTGACCGGATGGGAGACGGTTGCGGTGGCGGCCGCGTTGGGTGCGCTGCCCATGCCCGCCTCGTTCGAGAACAGGCCCCGCTTGACCCCGTTCAGCATGGCCGCGGCGATACCCCCGACGAACCCGCCGGCCAGTTGGTCGATCCCGAACGCGCCGCCGACGATCATCTTCAGGACCTCGCCGAGGTGGGCGATGTTCAGGATGACGATCAGCACCGCCAGCGAGACATAGAGCAACGCCATTGCGGGCAAGACGATCTCGGCCACCCGGGCCACCCGACGGACCCCACCGAACAGCACCGGGGCGGTCAGCACGAGCAGCACGATGCCGGTCCACTCGGTGGGGATCTGGCGCGCCCCGGCGAGCACGTCGCTGATCGCGTTGGCCTGGACCATGTTGAACGCGACGCCGAAGGTGAAGATCAACAGCACGGCGAACAGCACCCCGCCCGCCCGCGAATGCAGGCCACGCTCGATGTAGAACGCCGGGCCACCGCGGAACGAGCCGTCCGCCGAACGAACCTTGAACAGTTGCGCCAAGGTGGCCTCGATGAACGCGGTCGCCATGCCCAGGGCGGCGACCACCCACATCCAGAAGATGGCCCCGGGCCCGCCCAGGGTGAGCGCGATCGCCACGCCGGCGATGTTGCCGGTGCCCACCCGGGAGGCCAGACCGACGGCAAAGGCCTGGAACGAGGAGATGCCGCCCTCGCTGTCGGACCGGGAGTGGAAGATCTGCCTGACCATGCGACCGAAGTACCGGACCTGAACGGCCCCGGTCCGGATCGTGAAGTAGATCCCGGCGCCGACCAGCAGGTAGATCAACACGTAGGTGTACAGGAAGCTGCTCAGCGGATCGATCCATTGCAGCGGGACGAAATCCATCGGAACCCCTGACGCGTGGCCATGTCGGCCAGGCCCGACCGGCACCGGACATCATTCCACCAACCGGTCAAATCGGCCCGGCGAGAACCCCGGCTGACCAGGCGGGACGATGGTCGTGGCCGGCGGACCGTGGGTGGCCCGTCGTCCGGTCGGCCGGCGATGGGCCGTCAGGTGGATCATACGAGCCATGGACAGAGCACGGACCGCATCGGCCGGCGAACCATCGGCCGCCCGGCCGCCAGGCCGCGGGACTGGCCGGTCGACGCCGCCCGCCGGGTTCTCGCTTTTCCTCGCGTGAGGGCGGGTCGGATGGCTTCCCACGGTTCCGTCGCGCGCTGGTTCGGCTCCTGGCGGCCGCAATCGCTGCCCTACCGCCGATCGGAGATCATCCGCGGGGGGTTGGGCTCGCTCCTCGGGCTGCTCACCGCCGGCCTGGCCGGGTGGTTGTTCGACGTGGGCGCGGCCGGCCTGCCCGCCATCGTCGCCCCGATGGGCGCCTCCGCCGTGCTGCTGTTCGCCGCACCGGCGAGCCCGCTGGCCCAGCCGTGGCCGATGCTCGGGGGCAACATCATCTCGACCGTCATCGGGGTGGGGGTCGCCCGGCTGATCGGCAACGACACGCCCATCGCGGGCATGGTCGCGGCAGCCGTCGCCGTCGCCGCGGCGATCGCGGTGATGATGGCGTTGCGGTGCCTGCATCCACCCGGCGGCGCGTGCGCGTTGTTCGCGGCGGTGGGTACGGGTGCCGTGCAGGAGCAGGGTTTCCTCTTCGCCGTGTTCCCGATCGCGGTGAACAGCCTGACGCTGCTGGTCGTCGCCGCCGCCGTCAACAACCTGACCGGCCGCGCGTACCCGCACGTGGCCGGACCGGCGCCGGATCGGGGTGGCGCGGGTCAGCGCCTGGCGCTGCAGCCCGGCGAGATCGCCGCCGCGATCCGCCGGATGGATCAGGGTCTGGACGTGCTTCCGCAGGACATCGTGGCTCTCGTCCGCGACGTCGAGGACCATGCCCTGGACCGGCGGCTGGGCCGGTTGCGGGTGGAGTCGGTGATGACCCGCGACGTGAAGACCGTCCGGCCGACCGAGACCATGTACCGGGTAAGGATGATCATGTCGAACGATCCGGTCAAGGCGGTTCCCGTGGTCGACGACGACCGTCACGTCGTCGGTATCACCACCGTCCACGACCTCTTCCGACTCGATCTGGTCAACCTCGACCCGGTGACCAGGTACATGACGTCCCCGGTCCGGACGATCCGGGGTTCCGCCCCGGTCGCCGAACTCGTCGCACTGATGAGCGGCGAAGGGCTGCGGCACATTCCGGTGGTCGACGAGGACGGCCGGTTGGCGGGCATCGTCAGCCGCACCGAGCTGATCGCCGTGCTGCACCGCGCACTGGTCGATGCGACGTCCGGACCGGTGGCGGACACCTGATCCGGGCGGCACGAAATCGAGGGATGAGTTCACGCTCTTCCGCTGCCCCTGGAAGCGCCGAAACCCCTCCCTCGATCACCGGTCGGCCGGTCGCGATCCTCGGCGGCGGGCCGGCCCGCGGCCACCTGACCCGCACTCGTGGGACTGGCCATGGCACCCTCGACCGGGCGGCCGAGACTACGAGAGATCGAAGGGGGCGGGGGAGTGGCCCGCCCAGATCTGCAGGGAGGCCCGTTCGGGGTAAGG
>JBDHZW010000433.1:0-3693 GCA_039812105.1 Nakamurella sp. | reverse complement strand
CGATCGGCCGGCGGTTGCGCGGCGGCGTCGACCGGTCGCGGTGCGTGATCGACCGGGGTCTGCGTGGCAGGCTGTGCGGTGGGCATCTGGATCCTCGCGGCAACAGCCGGGCGCCGTCAGGCCGACACGACAGATCGCTGGTGGGCGGTCGCGCCGGAATGACAGCCCGGCGCAGTGAACGGCGGCGGGTTGTCAGGCGGCGGGGCAACAGGTAGCGCTGGCCACGCGCACGAGGTCGACCTCGCGCCGGGCGACGAGCAGCACTCCCTGGACAGACATGGGTGGAATCATACCGTGCGAACGCGCCATCACCGATCGGCCGAAAGGGGCGACCGGTCGGCTCGTATGCTCTGCGCGTGCTGACGAGCGTGACCGTCCTGGACCGCATCGCCCGGGCGGTGGTCGGCGAGCCGGCGACCGTGGTCATCGAACCGCCCGGATCCGGGCCGGGCTTCTGGGCCGGCGGGCCGAGCGTCGTCCACGAGGACGGGGTGTTCCATCTCGCCTACCGGCTGCGCCGGCCGGTCGACCGGGGCCGCGGCTACGCCAACGTTGTCGCCACCTCGGCCGACGGGATCCACTTCGAGACGGTGGCCAGCCTGCCGGTGCAGATGTTCGCCAGTGCGTCATTGGAGCGGCCGGCGCTGATCCGGCGGCCGGACGGCGGTTGGCGCATCTATGTGAGCTGCTCCAGAGTCGGCTCCAAGCACTGGTGGGTGGAAGCCGTCGACACCGCCCCGGACGGCGCCGTCGCCGATCTGGCCCACGGCACCCGCACGGTCGTCCTGCCGGGCGACGCCGGGTCGGCCTGGAAGGACGTCGTGGTCACCCGGGACGGCGGGCAGTGGCGGATGTGGGCCTGCGAGCACCTGCTGGACCGCGGCGACGACGCGGCCGACCGGATGCGGTCGGTGTACCTGACCAGCGAGGACGGCCTGGACTGGACGCCGCAGGGGGTGGCGCTGGCGCCGACCGAAGGGTCGTGGGACGCCCGCGGCGTCCGCATCACCAGCGCCTGGGAGTCCGACGGCCGGTGGATCGCCGCCTACGACGGCCGGGCCAGCGCCGCGGAGAACTGGTACGAGCGCACCGGGTTGGCGATCGGTGCCGGCCCCGAGGAATTTCGGCCGGTCGTCGGGCCGTTGCAACGGGAGGGACGAACGCTGCGCTACCTGAGCGTGGCGCACCTACCGACCGGTCTGCGGCTGTACTTCGAGGCGGACCGGGCCGACGGATCGAACGATCTGCGGACGGTCTTCGTCCCGATCTGACCACCTCATCCGAACGAGAGGACTTCATGTCCGAGAGCACCACGGCGTCGACCAACCCAGTGCCCACCGTCGAGCTGAACAACGGCGTCGCCATCCCGCAATTGGGCTTCGGCGTCTTCCAGATCAAGCCGCAGGACACCGCCGAAGCGGTGGCCGCCGCATTGGACGCCGGCTACCGGCACATCGACACCGCGCAGATGTACGGCAACGAGAAGCAGGTCGGCGACGCCATCGCCGCCTCCGACCTCGACCCGGCCGACGTGTTCGTCACCAGCAAACTGAACAACGGGTTTCACGCCTACGACGACGCGTTGCGCTCCTTCGAGCGGAGCCTGGCCGACCTGCGGCGCGAGCAGATCGACCTGTTCCTGATCCATTGGCCGCTGCCCGAGATCGGCTTCGACGACGCCTGGCGGGCCCTGGAGAAGATCTACGCCGACGGCGGGGCGCGCGCGATCGGCGTCTCGAACTTCCAGCCGCACCACCTGCGCCGGCTGCACGAGGAATTCACCGTGCGCCCGGCGGTGAACCAGATCGAGGTGCACCCGTACCTGACCCAGACCGAGTTGCTCGCCTTCGACGCCGAGCACGAGATCGTCACCGAGGCCTGGTCGCCGATCGCGCAGGGTCTGGTGCTGACCGACCCGGTGATCGTCGAGATCGCCGGTCGATACGGGCGGACGCCGGCCCAGGTGGTGCTGCGCTGGCACATCCAGCTGGGCAACGTGGTGTTCCCGAAGTCGCTCAAGCCGGCCCGGATGGCGGAAAACTTCGCCATCTTCGACTTCGACCTGGCCGAGGCGGACCTGGCGTTGATCTCCGCCCTGAACCGCGACGAGCGCATCGGGCCGGACCCGGACACGTTCCACCGGATCCCGCGCTGACGCTCGGGTCCGCGCCGGCGTCGAAGCGAGGGTCCCCCGGCCCGGCCGAGCACCCGCACCCCGCTGTTGATCATGACGTTCTCTGCGCGACACACCGACGACACGCCGTGGCGACGGCAGACAACGTCATGATCAACGGGAGCGGGTGATCACGTCCGGTCGGTGAAGGCGCCGCGGCCCTTCTCGTTCTGCCAGTCCGAGTGGTCCACCCCGGTCAGTTCGGAGAGCAGGGCGTTGTCCTGCGCGAAGTACGGCAGCAATTCGGCGCGCTGTTCCACCGCCAGCGACGGTCGGCGGTGGTGGCCGCGTTGCAGCACCGCCAGGGCCGCCTTCTCCCCCTGCCGCCAGACCTGCGGCGGCAGGTGGCGCCCACCGCCGCGCCTATCCGGACCCCCCGCTGCAGCACCCGGTTGACGGGGGTTTCGGGCACCCAGTCCTTGACGTTCGACCCGGGGATGGTGCGCACCACGCCGGTCCGCACGCCCAGGAAGTCGGTGACCCGGTCCAGGATCTCGGCCGTGTCGTCGATCAACTGGCGGTAGCGCAGCACGAGAACCTGCTCGCGGGAGAAGATCCCGTACAGGTGCTCCAGCTGTCGCCCGTACAGGCCGGTCTCCAGGTAGCGCCAGAACGGCGCGTAACCGGCCGCGACCCGCTGCGGTTCCCGGCGGCAGGCGGCCAGGAAGTCGGCCTCGGGCTCCAGCCCGTCGCACCACAGGTGGACCCAGTTGGAGTAGGCACGATCCACCGGATCACGGACGATCGCGATCATCTTGACGTCCGGGATCAGCGCGTGGATACGTCGGTGGGCGGCGGTGTCCCACAGGTAGAACGGCGTCGACTCGCCCCGCCGGGTGCCCGGCGGGGCCGCGTCGAACAGCTTCTCGTAGGCCGCACGGTCCCAGACCCACTCCTGGGCGCTGTGCGCATCGCCCGGGCCCCTCTGGTGCGCGGGGTCGGGTGGACGCTGGTCGCACAGGAAGAACTTCGGTTCCTTGGGCGTGGACAGGAACAGTTCGGGATGCGGGATCAGCGCGTCGTGCAGCGCGGTCGAGCCACACTTGGGTGAGCCGATGATCAGGAAGTCGGGCAGGGCCATTCGGGGTTCACTCCGGAGTCGAGGTGACGACGGTCGGGTGGATGCGCGGCGGCGCGCACGATGAACGGGGTGAAAGGTTCGGCGCTCCGCGCTCGATGCCGCAAACGGCGAGCGGAAAGCGGAGGTCAGGAACAGACGGCGCTGGCCACGCGCGCGAGATCGACCTCGCGCCGGCCGACCAGCAGAACGCCGCTGCCTGTCATGACCGGGAACAGTAGCGCACCGCCGCCCGCCCGCCCCTCCCCGGCCGCGCGGATCATCTACGGCGGCGCGGATGAAATCGTCGACTCCCGTCCCACCCGTCACATTCGGTGCGACTTCATCCGCGCGGCCCCCGGGACGTCGCCGGGGTTCGGCCCGTCGGCCGGGCACTGTCGGACGTCCCGGGCATCATCACCGCCATGGACACCACTGCCCTGCTTCTGGCGGCCCTGCTGCT
>JBDHZW010000432.1:0-3699 GCA_039812105.1 Nakamurella sp. | reverse complement strand
GAGGTGGTGCTCGCCTCCACCCACCCGTTCGGGCTGGCCGGGCCCGATCTGCCGCCGCTGTGCCGCAGCGTGGCCGACGCGATCCTGCCGCAGGCGGACCGATTCGTCCCGCGAAGCGGGCGCGGGCTCGGTGATCCGGCGACGGTCACCGCCGGCGGAACGCTGACGGCCGGCGAGGTCCTCGAATTGGCCGCCGCCGCGGGAACGGCCGCCGGCCACGAGGCCGTCCTGCTCTCGGTCATGCCGCCCGACCTGCCGGACGGCGTGTGCGGCGGCGCGCTGGCCGCCTGGCTGGCTGGTGGCTGCCTGGTCCAGGTCGATTCGGCCGGCACTCCCGACGTGGACCGGATCGCGGCCGACGAGCGGGTCACCGCCACCCTCGGCGCGGCCTTGTCCGGCCTTCCGCGGATCGGCTGAAGCTCCGGGGTCTACCGCAGCAGGGACCGAGCCATCACCAGTCGCTGCACCTGGTTGGTGCCCTCGTAGATCTGGGTGATCTTGGCGTCACGCATCATCCGCTCGACCGGGAAGTCGCGGGTGTAGCCGGCGCCGCCCAGCAGTTGCACCGCATCGACGGTCACCTTCATCGCCACGTCCGAGGCCAGGCACTTGGCGGCGGCGGACAGGTAGGTCTTGTTGGCGTCGCCCCGCTCGGCGGCGGCCGCGGCCTGGTAGACCATCGTGCGGGCCGCGTCGACCTGCATGGCCATGTCGGCGATCATGAACTGCAGGCCCTGGAACTCGGCCAGATGCTTGCCGAACTGCTTGCGCTCCTTGACGTAGCCGACGGCCACGTCCAGCGCGCCCTGGGCCAGGCCGATCGCCTGGGCGCCGATGGTGGGCCGGGTGTGGTCCAGGGTGGCCATCGCGGTCGCGAAGCCGGTGCCCGGCTCGCCGATGATCCGGTCCCCCGGGATCCGGCAGTTCTCGAAGTGAATCTCTCGGGTCGGCGAGCCCTTGATGCCGAGCTTGCGTTCCTTGGTGCCGACGACGAAGCCGGGGTCGTCGGTGTGCACCACGAACGCGCTGATGCCCCTGGCTCGCTTGTCCGGATCGGTGACGGCCATGACCGTGTACCAGCTGGAGACACCGGCGTTGGTGATCCAGCACTTGGTGCCGTTGAGCACCCAGTCGTCGCCGTCCCGGATGGCCCGGGTGCGCATGGACGCGGCGTCGCTGCCGGCCTCCCGTTCGGACAGGGCGTAGGAGATCATCGCCTCGCCGCTGGCGATGGACGGCAGCACCTGCCGCTTGAGCTCGTCGGAGGCGGACAGCATGATCGGCATCGAGCCGAGCTTGTTCACCGCCGGGATCAGCGACGACGACCCGCACACCCGGGCGACCTCCTCGATCACGATGACGGTGGCCACCGCGTCCGCGCCGGCCCCGTCGTACTCCTCGGGGATGTGCACCGCCTGGAACCCGGCCGCGGTCAGCGCCTTCTGCGCCTCGATCGGGAACCGCTCGCGCTCGTCCACGTCGGCCGCGTACGGGGCGATCTCGTGCTCGGCCAGGTCCCTGATCGCCTCCCGGACGGCCCGGTGGTCCTCGGTCAGCGTGAACAGATCGGTGCTCATGGTCGGCGCCCACCTTCGTCTGGAGTTACCCGTCGGTAACTTACGATCCTAGCGCGCTCACCCCCACCCTCCCCGCGCGGATCAACAACGCCCACGCGGACGAAACCGCACGGAATGTGAACCGTGGGACGGGAGTCAACGACTTCATCCGCGCGCGTGGGAAGCACGCGGCCGGGGTCACCGGTGGGCATCGTGTGGGCCGGGGGCGGTGGGCCCGGCCCGGGGGCGGTCGGCCCGGGCCGGGAGCGGCGGGCGCGACGGAGAACGGTCCGGCGGTCCGCCGAATCGAGGGAGCGGTTCCGGCCCTACGAACCGGCCCATCAGGGCAATTTCTGCCCCCTCGATCCGCCCGGCGCCCGGGAGGGGGGTGGCACGGCAGAACGAACCGCCCACCCCGGCCGGGGTAAGCGGCCGGGGTAAGCGACAGTGGGTCAACGACCGGTCCGCTCCCGCAAACCGTCGTGCTTGGCCAGCACCATCTGCTCCAGCCCGGCGGCGAACCCGGTCAGCGACGTGGTCAGCCGATCCCCCAGCTCTCCACCGCCGCCGGCCAGAATGCGAACGGCCAGCAGGCCGGCATTCCGGGCGCCACCGATCGACACCGTCGCCACCGGAATGCCGGCGGGCATCTGCACGATCGACAGCAGCGAGTCCAGGCCGTCCAGGGTGGCCAGCGGCACCGGCACGCCGATCACCGGCAGCACCGTCGCCGACGCCACCATGCCGGGCAGGTGGGCGGCCCCGCCGGCCCCGGCGATGATCACCCGGATCCCCCGCCCGGCCGCCTCGGCGGCATAGTCGAGCATCCGCCGCGGGGTGCGATGCGCCGAGTACACGCCCACCTCGTAGGGGACGTCGAACTCGTCGAGCAGCCCGCCGGCGGCCGACATCACCGTCCAGTCCGAGTCCGAGCCCATGATCACGGCCACCACCGGCTGACTCATCCGAGCACCGCCTCCTGACGTCCGGTCCGCGGATCCGCGGCGTGCGCGTCCCACCCGTCGGCCCAGATGCCCTCGCTCAGCCAGGTGGCGGCCAGGCCGGCGACGCGCCGCAGCTCACCCAGGTCCGAGCCGAGCACGTTCACGTGCCCCAGCTTGCGACCGGGCCGGAAGGCCTTGCCGTAGAGGTGCACCTTGACCTGCGGGAACCGGGCTCCGAGGTGGTGCACCCGCTCGTCCATGCCGATCGCCGCGCCCGGGCCGCCGGCCGGGCCGCCGAGCACGTTGGCCATCACGGTGAACGGCGCGACCGGGTCGGTGCGGCCCAGCGGGTAGTCCAGGACGGCCCGCAGGTGCTGCTCGAACTGGCCGGTCACCGCACCGTCCATCGACCAGTGGCCGGAGTTGTGCGGACGCATGGCCAGCTCGTTGACCAGGATCCCGTCGGGCGACCCGGGCCCGACCTCGACCTCGAACAGCTCAACGGCGAGCACGCCCACCACGTCCAGCTCGCCGGCGATCCGCAGGGCCAACCGGCCGGCGGCCGCGGCGACATCGTCGTCCAGGCCCGGAGCCGGGGCGATCACCTCGACGCAGATGCCGTCCCGCTGCACCGTCTCGACCACCGGCCAGGCGGCCGCCTGCCCGAACGGGGACCGCGCGACGACTGCGGCCAGTTCCCGGCGCATGGGCACGAACGCCTCGAGCACCAGCTGACCGGCGTCCGGCAGGTCGAGCAGCGCGGCCTGGTCGGCGGATCGGACCACCCAGACACCACGGCCGTCGTAGCCGCCGCGGGCCGTCTTGATCACGCACGGCCAGCCGTGGGCGTCACCGAACGCCACGATCCGAGCCGAGCGCCCGGGATCGTCGGCCGCCAGCACCTCGAAGGTCGGGACGGGCTCCCCGAGTTCGGCCAGCCGGGTCCGCATCAACGCCTTGTCCTGCGCGTACTGGAGCGCATCGGCCCCCGGGTAGACGGCATGCCCCTCGGCGACCAGGGTGCGGATGTGCTCACCGGGCACGTGCTCGTGGTCGAAGGTGACGACGTCGCAGCCGTCGGCGAAGGCACGCAGGGCGGCCAGGTCGGTGTGCTCGCCGATCATCACGTCCGGCGTGACCAGCGCGGCGCTGTCGTCGGCGGACACCGACAGCACCCGCAGGGTCTGGCCCAGCGGGAT
>JBDHZW010000431.1:0-3702 GCA_039812105.1 Nakamurella sp. | reverse complement strand
CGACGGCTGCGGCCGCCCGAGGACACCGCCGGCGCCCCGGCCCGGCGGCCGGTGGAACCGCTGACCGCGGCCCGGGCCGTGATGGTGGCGAAGGCGACCGCGCTGGCCGGCGCGGCGTTGGCCGGTCTCTGGCTGGGGCTGCTCGGCTACGTGCTGCCGTCCTGGTCGGACTTCGCGGCCGCCCAGGCCGACGGCATCACCGGGCTGATCGGGCTGGTCGGCGCGGTGTTCATGGTGGGCGGTGCGCTGCTGCTGGAACGATCCTGCGTGGTGCCCAAGGACCGTTGACGCAGCTCGCGGGCTCCGGCCCGGCTCAATCGCCGGGCGTGCGTCGGCATCGCCACCAGGACGACCGTCCGGGCGCCGGCGGCGACCCGCGCGCCGACCGCGGCCGGGACGACCGACGGCGCGGCATGGTCCGTCAGTGGCAGGCTCGCGGCCACGATGCCGCAGGCCATGGCCACCGAGAAGGAACCGGGGGCGAGTCGCGCACCACCGCGTCCGCCCGCTGCCGCCTCAGTCGGTCATCGACGACGCCAGCTCGCCCAGCATCGTCGACAGCCGCTGCCGCAGCGGCCGGGCGCGGGCCGCGAACTCCCGCTGTCGGGCGACGTACTCGGCCTTGCCGGCGGGGGTCTCGATGCGGATCGGCGGGTAGCCGAGGTCGGCCAGGTCGTACGGCGACGCCCGCATGTCCACCTCGCGGATCGCGCGGGCCAGCTCGAACGCGTCCACCACCAGATCGCTCGGCACGGCCGGCAGCAGCCGGTACGCCCACTTGTACAGGTCCATCGAGGCATGCAGGCAGCCGGGCTGTTCCAGGCCGACCCGGTCGTCGAGACCGGGCTGCAGCTGATTGAGCGGCCGGGCGGCCGGGGTGAAGAACCGGAACGCGTCGTGGTGGGTGCATCGGATCGGATGGGTGCGCACCACCTCGTCGGTGCCGGCCGGGCCGAGCCGCAGGCGGTGCCCGGCGTGCCGGACCTGCGCCGGATCCAGCCGGTAGACCATCGCCCACTCGTGCAGGCCGAAACAGCCGTACTGGGCGGGGGCGTCGGCGGTGGCGGCGAGCAGGCGGCGGACGAAGTCGACCTGACCGCCGCGGGCGGCCAGGAAGGCCGGCAGATCCAGTCCCACAGTTCCGGCCCGGTCGACGGCGCGGTGGAATCGCCAGGTCGATCGTTGCGGTGCGTCGGCCAACTCGACGCCGAATCCCGGGTGCCACCGCCGCAGCTGGCCGGGCCGCAGCCGGTAGTAGTCGAACAGGAAGTCCTCGACCGGATGCGCCTGTTGCCGCCGGGCCCGGGACAGGTGACCGCGCAGCAGGTCGTCGACCCGCTGCTCGTGCGCCGATTCCAGCCGCCGCCAGGTCGTCCCGGACAGCGTCCGGCCGGTGGCCCGGGCGGCCGGGCCGGATGTCGCGGCGTCGGCGGCACGTTCGGGCACGGTTCGATTCTGCCGCCCCGCCCGACCGGGCCGGGGCGCGGACGCCGACGGTCGGGGCACGGCCGGCCGCCCAGTAGGCTGATTCGTCGTGAGTGCACCGACCCCACCGGACGACGACGACCTGCCCGAACAGCTCCGGGTGCGGCGGGACAAGCGTCAGCGGCTGCTGGATCAGGGGGTCGACCCGTACCCGGTGACGGTGCCGCGCACCGCCACCCTGGCCGAGTTGCGCCGCAACTACCCGGAGCTGCCGCCGGACACCGAGACCGGCGATGTCGTCGGGGTCGCCGGGCGGGTGATCTTCCTGCGCAACTCGGGAAAGCTGTGCTTCGCCACCCTGCGGGAGGGCGGGGCGGGCGACGCCGGCAGCGAATTGCAGATCATGGTGTCGCTGGCCGGCGTCGGTGAGGAATCGCTGGCCGCATTCAAACGCGACGTCGACCTCGGCGACCATCTGTTCGTGCACGGCCGGGTCATCACCTCACGGCGCGGCGAGTTGTCCGTCATGGCCGATTCCTGGGCGATTGCCGCCAAGGCGCTGCGTCCATTGCCGGTCGCGCACAAGCCGCTGTCCGAGGAGGCCCGGGTTCGGCAGCGGTACGTCGATTTGATCGTCCGCCCGCAGGCGCGCCGGACCGTGGAGATCAGGGCCGCCGTCAATCGCTCGCTGCGCAGCACGTTGCACGATCGCGGCTATCTGGAAGTCGAAACGCCGATGCTGCAGGTGCTGCACGGCGGCGCGGCCGCCCGGCCGTTCTCGACGCACATGAATGCGCTGGACATGAATTTGTATCTGCGCATCGCCCCGGAGCTGTACCTGAAGCGGGCGGCGGTCGGTGGAATCGAGCGCGTCTTCGAGATCAACCGGAACTTCCGCAACGAGGGTGTCGATTCCTCCCATTCGCCGGAATTCGCGATGCTGGAGGCCTATCAGGCCTACACCGACTACGACGGCATGGCCGAGTTGACCCGGACGCTGATCCAGAACGCGGCCGTCGCGGTGCACGGATCGACCACCGTCGTGCACGCCAACGGCGAGGAGTTCGACCTCGGCGGCGACTGGGCGTCGATCAGCTTGTACGGGTCGCTGTCGGACGCGATCGGACGGGAGATCACCGTCCGCACGCCGATGGGCGAGCTGGTCGAGATCGCCGAGAAGCTCGGCGTCGCGGTGGCTCCGCATTACGGGCCGGGAAAGCTGGCCGAGGAACTATTCGACGAGCTCGTGGTCGACTCGCTGGTCGCTCCGACCTTCGTGCGCGATTTTCCGGTGGAGACCTCCCCGCTGACCCGGGACCACCGCGAAGAACCCGGATTGACCGAAAAATGGGACCTTTACATCAGGGGTATCGAAACGGCAACCGGATACTCCGAACTGGTCGACCCGATCATTCAACGGATGCGTTTTGCCGACCAGGCCCGGTTCGCCGGGCTCGGCGACGACGAGGCGATGGTCTTGGATGAGGAGTTCCTCCGGGCGATGGAGTATGCAATGCCGCCGTCGGGCGGGATCGGGATGGGGATCGACCGGCTCATCATGGCGCTGACCGGGTTGGGCATCCGGGAGACGATTCTGTTCCCATTCGTTCGCCCGGGTGATTGATCCACGCGGCCCTGCACGCTGCCGCCGGAATCGCGAACCGCCGGGTCGTTAATGCCGTCGGTTCATTGTGGGGACAGGTGATGTTCGCCACCGCTGCCTTCGCTGCGTCGAGCGAGGCGTAATGGTCGGGTTTGGCGCCGGTGAGCGCGACGCGCGGCATTTCGTATAAGCTTGGAAAAGTCGCCGAAAGGGTTCTATCCTGGGCGCTCGGGGAAAGTCGTTGTTCTAGGAGGCTCACGCATGGCAACCATCACCACCACCACGCTGGTGGACGATCTGGACGGTTCGGAGGCGGCCGACACTTTGGAGTTCGCCCTGGACGGGGTGTCCTACGAAATCGATCTGAGCGAGGAAAACGCGGAAAAGCTCCGCGACGCGCTGGCCGGGTACGTCGCCAGTGCCCGCCGGGTGGACGGCGGCCGTCGGAGCCGGGCCCGGGCGGCCAAGCCGGCGAAGGCCGCCCGCGGTACCCGGACCGCCCCCGACCGCGAGCAGACCGCCGCGATCCGCGAATGGGCGCGGGCCAACGGCTACGAGGTCTCCGAGCGCGGGCGGCTGTCCGCCAATGTGCTGTCCGCCTTCGAAGCCGCGCACTGAGCGCCCGCCGGTTCGACCGGCCCAAGAATTGTGACGACCCCCGATCCGCCGGCCGC
>JBDHZW010000430.1:0-3731 GCA_039812105.1 Nakamurella sp. | reverse complement strand
GCCGCCGGCCGCAGCCGCCGGAGGCCGGCGGAACTCCCGGGGTGGTGCTGGTCGGGGACCGCAGCCACGACGTGCTCGGCGCCGCCCGCTTCGGCATCCCCACGATCCTGGTCGGGTGGGGATACGGCACCCCGGCGGAGCGGGCGACCGCGCGCTGGACCGTCCGGACCCCCGACGAGCTGGGCGATCTGCTCGGCCGGCTCACAGCCGGCGCGGGGGTTGACGATGCCGAAGCGGGGACCGGGGCGCGGCCCGGGGCGTGAGGTCGAGGACTGCTGCGCGGCCCGGGCCGCGACGTCACCAGGGTCCGGCGGGCAGGGCCTGGCGGAATCGCTGCAATTCGGTCTCGGTGAACTGGTCCGGATGCTCACGCACCAAGTCCTCGAGCCAGTCCCGGGGGGACGCATACGTGTTCGGGTCGAAATCGGGCCCGACGCGGGGGCCGACCGCGCCGCGCGGGATCCGCTTGCGGTCGATCTCGTCCTTGATGTCGCTCTGCCGGCGGCGGCACCCGTCGACGTAATCGAACCACTCCTGCGGCAGATGCAGTTCGAGCCCGACGGTCGACAGGTCGACGTGGGTGCGCAGCGGCCTGGCGTCCGCCTGGTTCGGCTGCTCCTCGACGGTCAGCACCAGTCCGGCCAGGTTGATCTCACCGCCGGGCGGGGTGTCCACCGTCGCGGTGAAGCTGCCGTCGGCCCGCTCGAAGGAGCAGACGAGCTCGGCCCGGGTCCACCGCAGCGAGGTCGGGCGGCCCTCGAACCCCAGGAGTTCCCGGGTCTTCGGCGCGGACAGCGTGGTGACCCGCTCGCCGGCGACCCGTCCCGGCGCCGACCGCAGCAACGACCGCCCCAGCGGGACTCCGGCGCCGTCGAGGCCGGGTAGGCGGCGCCGCCACGGCCCGACGACCTCGTTTCCGGGCGGCCGCCGGCCCTGCGGCGGTCGCACCTCCCAGTCGAAGGTGCACACCTCGACGGTCAGCGGAATGCCCTTGCCCAGCGGCAGTTCGACGCGGTGCGCGGGATCGGCGTCGGGAACCGAGGGCCAGTCGTACGGCGCCTGGTAGGAGTCGAGAAAGAAGCGGTAGGGGATGGCGTAGTACGTCGCCTGGTCCGCCGGCTGGAGCTGCCCGGCAATGGTCACGGTGCGCCGCACCGCGAACACCTCGACGGGGAACGACCGGACCGGGCAGGCCAGGGCCGTCGAGCTGGAGTGCGAGCCGGGACCGAGCCGGCGGCGATCGAAGGCGCGGTCGGAGGTCAGGCGGACCGTTTCGCTGGTCTCCGGTAGCGTCGACAGCTCACGGCAGGTCCTCGCGAGAGCCATCACCTGCGTCCCACCGATCGCCGTGTAGACGGTCAGCCAGGCCAGCTCCCGAACTGGTCGGGCCCGGGCGACGAGATCGTCGACGTTCAGCACGATCCGGCGTCCGAAGGGGTCGCGCTGCGGTTCGGGCGCGAAGATCGCGCCCTCCTGCCAGGCCGGGTCGTAGGACGCCGCTCCGCTGCAGCCGTCCACCGCACCGACCGGCCAGCCGTCGGCAGGGGGGTAGGCGTGGTCCACGAACGGGTCGTAGTCGCGGGTCCAGTTGACCCGGCTGGCCATGTCCGCGGCCAACGCGTCCAGGTGGCGCGCCATCGTGGCGAGCGTGTCGGTGAACTGCCCGGACGTGCGGAAGGCGGGGTCGATCAGGCGCTGGTAGCTCAGGATGATCGAGGTGAGCTCGAGAATGGGTGGGAGGTAGATGGTGTAGTCCCACCGGTTGCCGGTGGGCGGCAGGCCGTTGAGGGAGGCCAGCGGGGGCGGGCAGCGGCGACCGGCGGGCGGGCACTGGTCGCGGCTCTCGAGGAACTGCACGTGCTGCCACCAGGGCTGGGAATCCGGCCGGGTGGCGAAGCGACCCATGTCGTAGGGGTAGCGCTGGAAGTCGTCCGTCGAGAACAACGTCTCGAAGGTCTTGGCCAGGTCGAAATGCTCCGTGCGCAGCGCCCGGTAGTCGTCCTCGGTCAGGCGCTGCTTGCGGGCGGCGCTGAGCAGGTTCAGCCGCGCCCCGCGAGCGTTGCCGACCAGCGGCGCAATCTTGTCCACCGCCGCCTGCTGCCCGAGTTCGATCTGCAGACGCTTGATCTCGGCGACCTTTTCGGCGATGCCGCGCAGTACGCCGGAATCATCGGCGCCCCCGAAGACGCCCAGCACCTTCAGCAGGTTGACGGCGGCGCCCACGGTGCCGACCACCGATACGAGGCCGATCGCCAGGCTGATGCACGCCCCGACCACCTCGACCGTCTTCTTGCTGACTCCGAACTCCTCGAACACCGGCGAGAGGCTGCCGATCACCCCGGGCAGGGCCGCCAGGTCCAGGCCCTGGACGGTGCCCTTGACGCTGTCCGGCAGGTTCAGCTCGTACGGCAACCGGGAGACCGTCGCGTTGGCCGGGAGGGAGCCGACGAGCTTGCCCTTGGGGTCGAGGTACAGCCCGGACCCCAGATGGACGTAATGGGATTCAGCCTTGAGATCGGCCATCCCGCATCACCTTCGTTCGTGACGGCCGGGGGCCGTGGCGTCGATGCCGGGCCACCGGATGCACGACATGCCCAGCCTGGACGGGGTCGGGGACGGTTGGGGTGAACTGGCGAAGCCCTCCAAGGGTAGGGGAACCGGACATTTACCCACAACCGTCTTCTTGGCCGGGCCAGGGACGGACCCCCGCCCCGGCGGCCCGCCCGGTGGCCGTGCCGCCCAGGGGCGCCCGGGCAGGTCCGGTGGTCCCGTCGGTGCCCTCGGCCGGCGGCCCGGCTCAGCCGTTCGGCAATGCCGTCCGGAAGTCGTCCAGACTCACCGCGGAAAGCTGCATCTCGGTCGGGTGCAGGCCGCGGTCGTCGAAGATGTCGACCGCGGTGTCGAAGTCCCGGGACGGCACACCCTGGGCAGTCCAGCAGCCGACCCACCCCATGACGACGTCGGTCCCCACGACCGGGGTCACCCGAATGATCGGGCCGGGCAGCCCCGACCCCGGCGCCGGGTCGACAATCGCGATCAGCCGGCCGCCACGCGCCCACAGCGAGGACGTCTCTCCGGTCGGCGTCCCGGCGCTCGCGTCGGCGGCCAGGTTGCCCAGAACCCAGGCCGAGACGGGCGTGGTCACCGGCGCACCGGCGAGCGTGTCTCCGTCGGTCAGCGCGACCTCGCTGTAGGGCACGCCGATCTCACCGTCGCCCAGCCGGACCGAACCGGTGAAAGCGCCGGTCGCCAGCATCACCGACGCACCGGCTCCGACCGCCCGGGCCATGGAATCCGCCAGTGTCTCGTTTGCGCAGATCCCGCTGCCCACCGGTAGGCCGGGCGCCGGAGATGGGAGGGCCGATGCGGTGGCCGCCGCCCGGCCGGCGGCGTTGGGGTCCCCGCTCGTCTCCGTTACCGGCGGCGAACTGGCGCACGCCGCCAGCAGGAGCCCGGCGGCGACCACCGCCGGGCCCATCGCCCAGGTGCTCCGTGTCGTCGAGGGTCTTCGCATCACGGTCAGACGGGCCGGGCAGGCCTTCAGGTTGCATGACCGGGGCACAGTCTTACCCGAGCTCGCGCCCGCGGCCCCACTCACGGGCGCGGTCGTTCAGCAGCCGCGCGATGGCCAGGTCCTGGATGGCGACGCCGACGGAGTTGTAGAGGGTGATCTGGTCGTCGGCCGTCCGTCCGGGCCGCCGCCCGGTGATGACCTGCCCCAACTCGGTCTC
>JBDHZW010000429.1:0-3744 GCA_039812105.1 Nakamurella sp. | reverse complement strand
GTGAGCTTCGGGAACAGCCACGGACGGGAATCCGGGCCGCCGTCGGTGTAGTCGAGCAGCACGACCACGCGCATCAGCTTGCCGCCGAGCAGCGCGACCGCGTCCGGCCCGACGCCGGTCAGCTGGGCCAGCACGCTGGCCACCGGGGTGGCCCGCAGGACGTAGCCGTTGTCGCCGATCAGCACGTCGGAATCGGTGTCGTTGCCGCCGGTGTCGTCATTGCGGCCGGCGCGAGTGCCGGCGCCGCCGAAGAGCAGGTCGCGGCCGTCCGGACGATCTCGCATAGTCACCAGGGAGAACAGCGCCGAGCTGCCGCCGATCAGGTCGTCGTTCCCGCCGTTGCCGAACAGGACGTCGTCACCGCCGCCGCCCTCGATGTAGTCGTCGCCGTCGGTAGCCGCCAGCGCCGAGGCCTGCAGCACCAGCTTTCCTGCCCCGTCGCGGTAGGCGCTGACGGCCAGGTCGATCGAGCCGTCGCCCTGGATGACGTCATCGCCCAGCTGGCCGAAGATGACGTCGTTGCCCGCGCCGCCGGCGAGGTAGTCGTCGCCCCAGGCCTTGACCGTGGCGGCCTGCGCCAGGATGTCGTGATCGAGCAGGGTGACCCGCAGGAAGGAAGGCCACCAGCCGGTCGGGGTGAGGCTGAAGCTCTGCTCGACCCGGGCGTTGTCGCCGAAGATCAGGTCCTCGCCGGCGCCGCCGTCGACGCGGTCGTTCCCGACGCCGCCGATCAGCAGGTCGTCGCCCGCCTCGCCGCGCAGTTCGTCGCCGCCGCCGACGGTGTTGGCCAGGACGGCGGTGCGCCGCTGCAGCAGGGTGCCGCCGCTGTGGGTCTGCGCGATGTAGCCCAGGTCGCCGATCACCACGTCATTGCCGCCGCCCGCGCGCACCGCGTCGGCACCCTCGCCGCCGATGACGACGTCCTCGCCGCTGCCGGTGGTGATGGTGTCGTTGCCGCCCGCTGTGGCCCGGGTCGCCAGCGCGAGCCGGACGGTCACCGGGATCGCGCCGACCGCCGGCGCGGCAGCGATGGCGGCCATCAGCGCCGCGTACTCGGCTGCGGAGAGAATGCCGTCGGCGAGGCCGGTCCAGTTCGGTTCGGCGGCGGCCAGCGCCCACAGCACCAGGCCGTTGTCGCCCAGGACGGTGTTCGTCCCGTCGCCGGCCGTGATCCGGTCCGCGCCCACGCCGCCGATCACGACATCCGCGCCGGAGCCGGCGGTGATCGCGTCGGCGCCGCCCAGGGTCGGCAGGATCGTCTCGGCCACCAGTTGCATGAGCTGGCCCGCGCTCCACACCAGCCGGACGGCGCCGAGATCGCCGATCACGATGTTCGCGCCGTCGCCCGCGTTGACCGCGTCGGCGCCCTCACCGGCGATCACCAGGTCATTGCCGCTGCCGGTGGTGACGGCGTCATCACCGGCGCCGCCCTCGACCGCCGTGACGGTCAGCTGCACCAGCGCGCCCGCGAGGTGATCGGTGACGATCGAGCCGGAGTCGCCCAAGACCACGTTGGCGCCCTCGCCCGCGTTCACGACGTCCGCCCCCGCGCCGCCGATGACGAGGTCGTCACCGTCGCCGGTCGAGATCACGTCGGCGCCGCCCAAGGTGACCCGGACCGCCGTCACCTGGCGGCGGACGAGCAGCCCGGCCGACCACTGGAACGCCGCATGGCCGAGATCGCCGATCACCACGTCATGGCCGGCGCCGGTGGTGATCGTGTCGGCGCCCTGGCCGCCGATCACGATGTCGTCACCGGCGTTGGCAGTGATGACGTCCGCGCCGGCGCCCGCGACATCGCCGAAGTCGATGACCAGGCCGACCAGCGTCTCGGTGTTGAGCGAGAAGTCGCCCGGCCCGCCGTAGCCGGCGACGCCCGCCGCCGCGGCGACCAGCGCTGCCAGTTCGGACGGGCTGAGCACGCCGTCGGCCAGGCCGGAGAGGTTCGGGACGGCGTTCGGCGCGAACCACAGCACCAGGCCGTTGTCGCCCAGCACGATGTCGCCGTTGCTGCCGGTGATGATCGTGTCGTCGCCCTGGCCGCCGAAGACCACCAGCGGGATGGTGGAGGCGGAGCCGTCGACGTAGTCGTCATCGGCGGCGGTCGGCCGGCTGCGGTCGGGGCCCTGGGTGTTGAGCACCAGGTGGCCGTCCTGGCCGGTCAGCAGGGTGACCGTGATCCGGTCGTCGCCGAGGCCGGTGTTGAGCCAGGTGGTGGTCCGCCGGCCAGCCCGGTGGACAGTGCCGTCGATGACCACGGTGTCGTTGCCGTAGCCAGTCCAGATCCGGACGCCGCCGGTCCAGTCGCCGCCGGCAGCGGCGTAGCTGATGCCGGCCTGGGCGAGCCCGACGACGGCGATCTCGGCGCCGGCCGCCAGGCTGGCGTCCCGTCCGACGGCGGCCGGCAGCCGGTCGGTGATCAGCACGTCGGAGTCACCGACGGTGGTGCTGTAGTCGCTGATCAGCAGGGTGCTGTGACCGGCGCCGAACTGCAGGTTCAGGGTGCCGTCGACGTCGTCCAGCGTGCCCAGCAGCATGTCGGGCTTCTGCGGGAGCAGCACGTAGGCCTGGTCGGAGACGTACACGCGGTCGTCCCCGGCGCCCAGATCGACGTTGCTGACCGCCACCGTGCCGCGGACGTTCAGCACGTCGTCACCGGAGCCGAGGCCGAGGTTCAGGTTCTCCACGCCGGTGTAGGCGATGCCCTCGGTGCGCCGGAAGCCGTCGATGCCGAAGCCGGCGCCGGTCGCGGTCAGCTGGATCCGCCGCAGGCCGGCGGGGTCGTTGACCTCGCCGCGGAAGCCGATCAGGAAGCCGCCGCCGAACTCCCACACGTACACCGACGGGGCGCAGGGGCTCTCCCCTGCCAGGCCGCAGCTGGTGCTGCGTCCGAAGACGTCACCGGGGCCCAGCGGGTAGAGCAGCTCCTGCAACGCCTGCTGCAGCTGGGCGGCCGTGGTGGTCGCGGCGTTCACGACCACCGAGCCGATGGCTGCGCCGAGCTGGGACAGGGTCAGGGTGTAGCTGGCGGCCTGCGGCAGCACCTGGTACAGCAGGTCGAGCGGACGGCCGAGCGCGTCGAGCAGGGTGCGGGCGACCATGCCCAGGCCGGTCAGCGTGGTCTGGGTGAGCCAGCCGAGGTTGTCCTTCGTATCGCCGGTGTCGTTCAGGTTGACGACGTCCGAGCCCGCCCCGCCGTCGATCACCAGGGTGGCGGCCAGCAGGTCGAGCAGCCCGTCCGCGGTGCCGACGTTGACGACGTCGTCGCCGGCGTTGCCGAACACCCGGGTGTGCCCGTCGATCGTCCGGACGTTGAAGACGTCGTCGCCGGCGCCGCCGTCGACCTCGGTCGTCCCGGCGTGGGTGGTCGCGACCGTCAGCACGTCGTTGCCGCTGCCGAGCAGCAGCCGCAGCGCCTCGAAGCCCTCGTAGCGGATGCCGGTGGGCGCCATGCCGAATCCGTCGACCCGGGTACTGGTGAGCGTGCCCGAGGCGCCGGCGGTGCGGGCGCGGTCGTCCACGATCACGGTGTCGACCTGGGCGGTCTCCACGGCCTCGCCGTTGCTGGTCTGGACCGGGAACGGGTGCCCGGAGCTCTCCCCCGGCAGCAGGATCGGAAGGTAGGTCGCCAGCTCGACGTTGTACGGCGGTGCGGTGTCGAAGCCGCCGAACACCTCCAGCCGGCCGCGGATGTCGGCCAGCGTGGTGGTCACGAAGGAGACGGTGACGGTGTGCTCCGGGGTC
>JBDHZW010000428.1:0-3762 GCA_039812105.1 Nakamurella sp. | reverse complement strand
GAAGTAGGCGACTCGCGTCCCACCCGTCACATTCGTTGAGGTTTCATCCGCGCCGGCGTAGATGATCCGCGCGGTCAGGGGAGGGGCCGGGTGCAGGCCCGGTGGGCGGCCCAGTCCACCGTCGGGCGGGCCAGGCCGCGGCGGTCGAGGTAGCGGGCGGCGGTCGCGCGGGCCCGCCGGAGGGTTCGCAGCCCGTCGAGCGGATTGTTCAGCAGCATGCCGGGCATCAGCCGCTCCGGGCGGAAGGTCCACCCGTCGCCGGTCCGCGACAACGAACCGAGCGCACCGACCACCCGCTGGTTCCACAGCCGCTCGTCGTGGCTGTGCAGCAGCAGCGACGCCGGTCCGGCGGCCAGGCCGGCCGGGTCGGGCGGGTCGACACGGTAGCTGCCGGTGCGTGTGTCGGTGCGCACCCGGACTCGGCGCAGCACGGGCGGTTCGCCGGCGGTCGCGGTGCCGAGCACCGCGCTGGTGAAGCGCGGCAACTCCCGGCCGAGCGCGGCGAACGGACCGGTATCCGAGCGAGCGAGCGGGGGCGCCGCCATCGGGCCGGTGCCGGCGAGGGCCGGCAACACGGAGATCTCGCCCGGCGTCACCGTGATGACCAGGCGCAGGTAATACCAGTCGAACAGCCACCGGCCGACGGCGGTCCGGCCGTACCCGGTGGACGCCGGTTGCCGCTGCGCCAACCGGTGCCAGTAGTCCTCCAGCCCGTCGGTGCCCGGGTGGATGGCCGGCGGGCACACCGCCGTGCCGCGGACGAGGACCTGCGGCAGGTCGCTCCGCCCGGAGCCGGTCGGATCGGAGAACAACAGTGCCACCCGGGTGTCGCGGCGAATGTTGAACGCCTTCTGCGGGAACGAGATCGACGTGGTCAGGACGATCTCGTCGCCGGTCGGGCTCACCCGGGCCACGGCCGGCCAGGCGACGGGCACGCCGGACCGGGACATGGTGGCGAATTCGCAGGTGCGGTAGTCGTCGACGGCCTCGGCCAGCCGCGACGGGTCGATGACGGACAGTGTCTGTTCGGGCATGGCGGCAAGTCTGCGGCGGCGCACTGAACGCCGGCTTGCGAACGACCAGCGGACCGACGTCGGCCCGCCGGCAGCGGATCGCAAGACCCGGCCCGCACAGTGGGCACGCCCCGCTCGACCGAGGACGCACCCGACGGGCGGGATCGCCGCCCCGCTCCACCCACGAAGGGAACCAGATTCCGATGACACCGCGAAACCTCCTGCCCTCCTTGATGACCGCCGTCCTGCTCGCCGACCTGACCGGTGGGGTGATCGACGTCGCCGCCGGGCGATCCACCTGGTCCTCGGCCTGGGGGCCGGACGCGACCCTGTGCGCGCCGCTGCCAATGATCGCGTTGCAGATCCTGGCCACGATCGTGGCCGTGCGGGGCCGCGGCTGGGTCGCCCGGGTCGCGGCCGGCCTCCTCGTCGCCGCCTGCCTGGCGTCGGTGGCGTCCGGCTTCTTCGACGGGCAACTGGCCCGGGCCGACCTGAGTCCGGCCGAGATCGGCTTCCAGATCGTGCTGCTCACGCTGACCGCGCTGCTCGGGGTGGTCGCCGGGGTGCTGGCGGCGGCGCCCGCCCGCCGGCCGGTCCGCAGCTGACCCAGGTCGCCGACCGGGACGCCGGCAGCGGCACTCGGCCCCGGATCGGGCCGCCCGCCCGACGACGTCGCCGGGCAGAATGCGATGGCATGACGACGTCGCATCCGGGACTGCGGAACGGTCCGATCTACCTGGACTACAACGCCACCACCCCCGTCGACCCCCGGGTCGTGGACGCGATGCTGCCCTGGCTCGGCCCGGGTTTCGGCAACCCGTCGAGCACGCACGCCTATGGCCGCGCGGCTCGGCGGGCGGTGGGGGTTTCCCGGCGGCAGGTGGCCGAGCTGATCGGCGGCGCCGACGGTCGGCTGGTGTTCACCGGCAGCGGGTCGGAGGCGGACGCGCTGGCCATCCGCGGCTCGGTGCTGGCCGACCCACGCCCCCGGCGCCACGTGATCACCCAGGCCACCGAACACCCCGCGGTGCTGGCCGCCTGCGCCGACCTGGCCGAGTGGCACGACGTCGAGGTGACCGTGCTGCCGGTCGACGGCGACGGCCTGGTCGATCCGGCCGCCGTCGCCGCCGCCATCACCGACGCCACCGTCCTGGTCACCGTCATGCACGCCAACAACGAAACCGGTGTCCGCCAGCCGATCCCGCGGATCGCCGCGGTCGCGCACGACCGGAACGTGCTGGTGCACTGCGACGCCGCGCAGAGCGTCGGCAAGGTCGACGTCGACGTGCGCGCGCTGGGCGTTGACCTGCTCACCGTGGTCGGGCACAAGATGTACGCGCCCAAGGGGATCGGTGCCCTGTGGGCCGCCGACGGCGTGCGCCTGCGACCGGTCGTCGGCGGCGGCGGGCAGGAGGCCGGGCTGCGCGCCGGCACCGAGAACGTGCCCTGGATCGTCGGTCTCGGCCGAGCCGCGGAGCTGGCCGGGCAGGCGCTGGCGGCGGGCGAGTCGGCCCGGCTGGCCGGGCTGCGGGACCGGCTGGGCGAACGGCTGCGGGAGCTGCTGCCCGGCCGGATCGCCGTCGTCGGGGCGGGCTCCCCCCGGCTTCCGTCGACGCTGAGCGTCGCCGTCGAGGGCACCCGGGCGATCGAGCTGCTCGACCGGCTACCCGGGGTCGCGGCCTCGGCCGGGTCGGCCTGCCACGCCGGCCAGGACCGGCCGTCGCCGGTGCTGACCGCCATGGGCCTGCCGGCCGATGCGGCCATGACGGTGATCCGGCTGTCGGTCGGCCGGTGGAGCACCGACGACGAGATCGACCGGGCGGCGGAGCAGATCGCCGCGACGGCCGGCTGAGCGGGGTCGGCGGCGGGCGGGCTGGCGGTCGCGCGCGACCCGCCGGGTGCCCGGAAGGGCCACCGAATCTGTCCGAGGCGGCGGTCGGCATCAAGGAGGCGGTGGCCCAGGTCTCCAGGTCCGGTCCCGCCGCCCTCCGCTGGCTGGGCGGCAACCCGACCAGTTGCGGGAACATGCAGGGCGCATTGTTGGAGGCATCCGGGCTGTCCGAGGCGGCGCTCGGTCGCCTGCTCCCGGCCGGTGGGGCCGCCGGACGGACTTCTTCGCCCGGGTGCTGGTCGAGGCGCAGTGACCCGAGCCCGGGCCCGGGGGAGTCACGGCTCCCCGGCCCGATCGGATGAACCCCGGATGCCGGGATGTGGCGGAACGTCCCGGGCGTCGCCTCAGCCGGCCAGCGTCCGCACCCGTTCCTGGTACTCCTCGCTGTCCAACTCGCCTCTCGCGTACCGCTGATCCAGAACATCTCTGGCCTTGAGGGTTTCGCCCGGCGGAGCAGGACGCCGCGCGCCGACGGCCACCATGGCCACCACGAGGCCGGCGATGAGCACCAGGACCCCGACGATCAGGGCGACGGTCCAGACCCACAGCCAGCCGCTCATGCCAATGCCGTCGTATCCGTACATCACGGCCGACCACCTCGATTCTTCCCGGGCCCGACGGTCCGCCGGCGCGGCATGCGCCCGTCTCGATGGTCGGTCTGCCCGGCCCGCCGGCGTCAGGGCCGATGGTCCCGACTGGCCGTCGTCACGGGCCGGCGTCACGGGCGGGCGGGCGGAGCCGGTCGGCACCCACCGACGGGCACCCTCGGGAACACTGGACCGGTGGATCCGGACCCTTCCGCGCCTGGCGATTCCCGGTTGGCGCGCCGGCTGGGCACCTTCGACGCGGTGGTGATCG